>NZ_CP183973.1:2205630-2520720 GCF_049912955.1 Microbacterium sp. E-13 | reverse complement strand
CCGCCGTCCTGGAGGGTGTCATCTCGCACACTCCGCTCGACGAGTCGCAGCACCTCTCGGATCTGCTCGGCGTGCCCGTGCACCTGAAGCTCGAGAACCTGCAGCGCACCGGGTCGTTCAAGATCCGCGGTGCGACGTACCGTCTGTCACGCCTGACGCCCGAGGAGCGGGCGCGCGGGGTGGTGGCCGCCTCGGCGGGCAACCACGCCCAGGGCGTCGCGCTGGCCGCCAAAGCGCTCGGCATCCACGCGACGATCTTCATGCCGCTGGGCGTGCCGGTGCCGAAGCTGCTCGCCACCCGCGGGTACGGGGCGGACGTCGTGCTGGAGGGCGCGACGGTCGAGACGCCGCTTCGTCTGGCCGCCGAGTTCGCCGAGCGCACCGGTGCGATCTTCATCCATCCGTTCGACCACCCCGACGTCATCGCGGGTCAGGGCACGCTCGGCCTCGAGCTCATGGACGAGCTGCCGGACGTCGAGACGATCGTGCTCGGCATCGGCGGGGGAGGACTCATCGCGGGCGTGGCCGCCGCCGTCAAGGCGCGCGCCGCGGCCGAGGGCCGCACCGTGCGGGTCATCGGGGTGCAGGCCGAGAACTCGGCAGCCTACCCGCCCTCACTCGCGGCGGGGCATCCCCTCGAGGTGCGCACGTCTCCGACGATCGCCGACGGCATCGCGGTGGCACGCCCGGGCGACCTGCCCTTCGCGATCATCCGGGATCTCGTCGACGAGATCGTGACGGTGTCGGAGGACGACATCGCGCGGGCGCTGCTGGTTCTGCTCGAGCGGGCGAAACAGGTCGTCGAGCCGGCGGGCGCCGTCGGCGTCGCGGCGATCCTCGCGGGCAAGGTGGTCTCCTCCGGTCCGACCGTCACGGTGCTGTCGGGCGGCAACATCGATCCGCTCCTGCTGCAGCGCGTCGTCGCCCATGGGCTCGCCGCATCCGGTCGCTACATGACCTTGCGCATCCCCCTGCCGGACCGCCCGGGACAGCTGGCGCGCGTGTCCGAACTGCTGGCGATCGCCGGCGCGAACGTCATCGAGGTGCTGCACACGCGTCACGGTCAGGGATTGCAGATCAGCGAGGTGATCCTGCAGCTGAGCGTCGAGACGCGCGGTGAGGAGCACCGCGCGCACGTCATCTCGGTGATCGAGGACGCCGGCTACACGCCGACCGTCGTGCGCGACTGACCGCTCCCGCCGGCCGGCCGCGCTCGGGGCTCACTGGCCGTTGTACGTCTCGACCTTGACGATCTCGACGGCGATCTTGCGGCCGTTGGGCGCGGTGTACGAGGTCTTCTCGCCTTCCTTGCGGCCGAGGATCGCGACACCGAGGGGCGATGCCTCGCTGTAGACGTCGAGCTCGGAGCCGACGGCGATCTCGCGGTTGCCGAGGAGGAAGACCTCTTCGCCGCCCGCGACGACGGCGGTGATGACCGTGCCGGGTTCGACCACTCCGTTGCTCTCGGGAGCCTCGCTCACCGTTGCGGTCTTGAGCAGGTGCTGGAGCGTGCGGATGCGCGCCTCTTGCTTGCCCTGCTCGTCCTTGGCGGCGTGATATCCGCCGTTCTCCTTGAGGTCGCCCTCCTCGCGCGCGGCCTCGATGCGCTTCGCGATCTCCTCGCGGCCGGTCGTCGAGAGGTGCTCGAGCTCGGCGGCCAGGCGGTCGTAGGCGTCCTGGGTGAGGAAGGTCACGGGGGCGTCGGTGGACACGGCTGACTCCTTCGTTGGCCCGCCGGCTTCGCGGCCGACGGGGATAAACCGAACGCCCCGGCTCACGGCCAGGGCGCGATTCGACTGATGTCCCGCCAGACTACGTCACCGGGACACCAGGACAAAACCCGGCGGGCGCGACGAGACCCGGGACGTGGCCTCGTGCTGCCGGCCTCGCTGGGCCGGTCAGGACGGCATCCAGCAGGAGTTCACGAAGCCGGTCGTCGCGAGCGCCGTCGTGGGGATCACCTCGCGGAAGGCCCGGGCATGGAGGTCGGATGCCGGGATCTCGACGACGCGCCAGCCGACCACGCCGTGCTCCTCATCCTGCGCCTCTATCGCGCAGACGACCGCGGACCCCGGCGGCGCGGTGATCTGGAACCCGAGGGTCACGGAGTGCTCGTCGGCCACCTCGAACGAGGTCGTGTCGGAGTCGACCGACCGCAGTGAACCCTGCACCGTCCACCACGCGAAAAGGCCGACGACTGCCAGGACGACGACGAGTCCGGCCGCGATGATCCAGCGGCGCGCCGGCGAACTGCGACGGCCGTAGCGCTCGTCGAGCATGTCCTGCGTGGTCACCCTGCTCCTGAGGTCTCGTCGCGCCGGATCGGAAGATTAGGCTGGAACTCCAGGCTATGCGCTCGCGCGCATCCCCGACGACATCGCCCGCCCCGCGGGCAGAGCGAGGACCCCATGCAGCACGTGATCGTCGCCCTCTCCCTCGCCGCGACGACTCCCACGCCGACCCCGACCTCCCCGGTCGACCCGAATCTGGTGACGCCGGGGGTGTGGGGCTTCGTGATCACCGCCTTCGTCGCGCTGGCCGTGATCTTCCTGGTATGGGACATGATGCGGCGGATCCGTCGTGGTCGCGTGCGGGCCGACATCCAGGAGGAGCTCGACGCCGAGGCCGCAGCCGAGGCGCAGGCGGCCCGTGCCGCCGAGGCGACCGAGGTCGACGAGGACGTCGACCCGGGCGCTTCCTCAGCCCGGGAGGCCCAGTGACGGCGACAGGGGGTGCAGTGCGATGATCAGGCACGCGCTCCAGTGGCACAGGAAAGCGAGCACCGTGCAGACGTGGAAGATCTCGTGGAACCCGAAGTGGCCCGGCCACGGGTTGGGGCGTTTGAGCGCATACACCACGGCGCCGCCCGTGTAGAGCAGGCCGCCGATGGCGACGAGGATCATCATCGCCGCGCTGGCCTGGAACAGCGGGACGATGTACATCACCGCGGCCCATCCGAGCGCGAGATAGAGCGCGACGTAGAGCCATCTCGGTGCGTGGAGCCAGAAGACGCGGAACAGGATGCCCAGGAGCGCGCCGCTCCAGACCAGGATCAGCAGGAGAGCCCCCTGCTGCGGGGGGAGGGCGAGCGTCGCGATCGGCGTGTACGTGCCCGCGATCAGCAGCACGATGTTCGCGTGGTCGATGCGCTTGAGGATCGCCTTCGTCTTGGGTTTCCAGTCGAAGCGGTGATACAGCGCCGAGTTTCCGAAGAGCAGGAGCGACGTGGCCATGAAGACCGCCGACGCCCACTTCGCCGGGGCGCCCTGCGCGACCACGATCAGCACGATGCCTGCCACGATCGCCACCGGGAAGGTCGCGGCGTGGATCCAGCCGCGCCACGTCGGCTTGAGCTCGGGGGTGGCGGCGTCGACGGCCGCCGCGTCCATCAAAGGCAGCACCGGCACTTCGGGCGCGGACGACAGGCGGCGTCGAGGGTTCATGCACCAAGCGTAGACGGCGGCGCATGCCTTCAGCGGAACGTACTGAGTCCCGCGTGCACTGGCACTCAGTCTCGCGCTACGGCTCGCCGCCCGAGCGGGGTAGCGTAGGCGTGTGGCGCGAGTAGAGGCGAACGAGGGCAGAGGACCCCTCTACCGCCTCTACATCAACCGTCTGCGGCGACGCCTGGATCCGGCATCCGTGCCACGGCATCTCGCGATGATGATCGACGGGAACCGCCGCTGGGCGAAGCAGCTGGGCTACGACTCGGCCGTGCACGGGCACCGCGCCGGCGCGGCGAAGATGAAGGAGTTCCTGCGCTGGTGCGACGACGTCGGCATCCGCGTCGTGTCGCTCTACCTCCTGTCGAACGACAATCTCCGCAAACGCGACTCCCGGGAGCTGTCCGATCTCATCGAGATCATCGCCGAGCTCGCCGAGGAGCTCTCACACGAGCGCGACTGGCGCGTCAAGCACGTCGGCCGCGCCGACGCCCTGCCGGCGGACCTCGCGCGGGTGCTCTCGGCCGTCGAGTCCCGCACCCGCGACAACACGGGCATGCACGTGAACCTCGCGGTCGGCTACGGCGGTCGCGGCGAGATCGTCGACGCCGTCCGCAGCATCATCGCGAAGCACGACAAGGAGGGAGGATCGCTCGAGGAGCTCGCCGCGAGCCTGACCCCCGAGCAGATCGGCGAGCACCTCTACACCGGGGGCCAACCCGATCCCGACCTCGTGATCCGCACCTCGGGGGAGCAGCGCCTGAGCGACTTCCTGCTGTGGCAGTCCGCGCATTCCGAGTTCTACTTCGTCGAAGCACTGGGGCCCGATCTCCGCGAGGTCGACTTCCTGCGCGCCATCCGCGACTTCGCCTCGCGAGACCGGCGCTTCGGCGGCTGAGGGCCGGCCGCGTCTATCTCATTCCGAGCTTCTCCTTCGTCGAAGCACTGGGGCCCGATCTCCGCGAGGTCGACTTCCTGCGCGCCATCCGCGACTTCGCCTCGCGAGACCGGCGCTTCGGCGGCTGAGGGCCGGCCGCGTCTATCTCATTCCGAGCTTCTCCTTCGTCGAAGCACTGGGGCCCGACCTCCGCGAGGTCGACTTCCTGCGCGCCATCCGCGACTTCGCCTCGCGAGACCGGCGCTTCGGCGGCTGAAGGCCCGCGGACCGGCGCTTCGGGGGCTGAGGGCCGGCGAGACGCGGGGGAGCGGCTCTGGGAGAATGAGCGGCGTGACCGATCTGGAGTCGTACCTGGCCTCGTTCGACGGTGATCCCGGTTATCTGGACTGGGCGTCCTTCGGGCCACTCTCCCCGGCGGTGCGCGCGGAGGCGCAGGCCGACGCCGAACTCCTCGGATCGGGCCGGCGGACGAGCATCGCCCTGGTCGACGACCACATCCGTGAGGCACGCGAGCTCGTCGCCGAACTGATCGGCTCGGATGCCGCCCAGGTGGCTCTGCAGCCCTCGACCACCTACGGGCTCATGCAGGCGATCTACGGTCTCGCCGGGGGCCTCATGCTCAGCAGGGCGGAGTTCCCGAGCCTCACCGTCACCGCCACCCGCGCGTCGGAGGCGTTCGGCACGCTCCATCCGCAATGGGTCGACCCGGCGAACGGATTCATGACGCCGGACGCCGTGCGTTCGGCCCTCTCGGACGACACGAGGGCGGTCGCGGTGAGCCTCGTGGACTTCCGCACCGGGTATCGCGCCGACCTGACGGCGCTCCGGGAGATCATCGGCGATCGCCTGCTCATCGTCGACGCCATCCAGGGATTCGGCATGGTCGATGCGGACTACCTCGCGGCCGACGTCGTCTGCGGGAACGGCTTCAAGTGGCTGCGCGCCGGCCGCGGCACCGGCTTCGCCTGGTTCGGCGAACGGGCGCTGGAGCGAATCGCACCGGTGCTGTCGGGCTTCCAAGGGGTCGAGGGCGAGCTGCCGGTCGATGCCGTCCCCGCACCGGCCGCGTCGGCGCAGGCGTTCTCCGTCGCCGGATCCGACTCGCTGGCCGCTGCGCGCCTGGCGACGGCGCTGCGTGACATCGTCGATGTCGGCGCGGCCACCATCGAGTCCGTGCTCCTCGAGCGCGCAGGCCACATCATGTTCGTCGCAGACCGCTATGAGATCCCCGTGCTCACGCCTCGTGAGCCCGAGCGCCGCGCCGGCATCGTCGCTCTCGCGCCCGCGCCGCAGGACGTCGCGCCCCTGGCCGCTTCGCTGGCGAACCACGGAGTGACGGTCACGGTGCGGGGCGGCCACATCCGGGTGGCCCCGCACGTGGGCACCGGGGCCGACACGCTCCGCCTCTTCGGCGACGCTCTCGGCGCCTTCTCCTCGTCGCGCGTCTGGTGAGGGGAGGAAGCCGCGGCCGCCGGCATCCGTTCACCAACACGTAACGCGGACGGGCGTGTCGGATGCATCCGATGTCGCAGGGCGGCCGTAGTTTGATCGCATCGGGCAAGGAGCCCGGTCGAGTCGGCCTCACGGATCGCGACTCGTGACCCCTGGTCGACTCGTGATTGCCGGGTGATCCACCCGGGGCGGGAGTGGGTTGTGACCACACGAGCACCACACGAGCAGCGTCGTCAGAACGCCGAGCAGGACGCACTCTCCGATCGGCATCTGCCCGATGAGGAGCTGCGCACCTACGTTCTCGACACGTCCGTGCTGCTGAGCGACCCTCGGGCGTTCTTCCGTTTCGCCGAGCACAGCGTCGTGATCCCCGTCGTGGTGATCACCGAGCTCGAGGGCAAGCGGCACGACCCCGAGATCGGCTACTTCGCCCGCCAGGCGCTGCGCCATCTCGACGAGCTACGGGTCGAACACGGCCGCCTCGACTTCCCCGTTCCGGTCGGCCGGGGCGGCACCCTCCGAGTCGAGCTCAACAACACCGATGCCACGGTGCTCCCCTCGGGAATGAGGCTGGGCGACAATGACAGCCGCATCCTCGCGATCGCGATGAATCTCGCGCACGACGGTCAGGAGGTCACCGTCGTCTCGAAGGACCTCCCGATGCGTGTCAAGGCCGCCTCGCTGGGCATCACCGCTGAGGAGTACCTCGCCGAGCAGGCCGTGGACTCGGGCTGGACCGGCATCGCCGACCTCGACGTCTCCGGCGACGACATCAGCGACCTCTACGAGAGCGAGGTCGCCTCGAGTGACGACGTGGTCGGCCTGCCCGTCAACACCGGCCTCATCATCCATTCGGAGCGGGGTTCCGCCCTGGGGCGCGTCGTCGGCGATGGCGAGTACCGTCTGGTCCGCGGAGACCGCGAGGTGTTCGGTCTGCACGGGCGCTCGGCCGAGCAGCGCATCGCGATCGACCTGCTGCTCGACCCCGAGGTCGGCATCGTGTCGCTCGGCGGTCGGGCCGGGACCGGCAAGTCGGCCCTCGCACTGTGCGCGGCGCTCGAGGCGGTTCTCGAACGTCAGCAGCAGCGCAAGATCATCGTCTTCCGGCCCCTCTTCGCCGTCGGCGGGCAGGAACTCGGCTACCTGCCCGGAGACCAGCAGGAGAAGATGAACCCGTGGGGCCAGGCCGTGTTCGACACTCTCGGATCGGTCGTCTCCACGAACGTGCTCGAGGAGGTGGTGGAGCGCGGACTCCTCGAAGTGCTGCCGTTGACCCACATCCGCGGACGCTCGCTGCACGATGCGTTCGTGATCGTCGACGAGGCGCAGTCGCTCGAGCGCAACGTGCTCCTGACGGTACTGAGCCGTATCGGCCAGAACTCACGGGTGGTCCTCACTCATGACGTGGGCCAGCGCGACAATCTCCGCGTCGGCCGTCACGACGGCGTCGCCTCCGTGATCGAGACGCTGAAGGGCCACGCGCTCTTCGGTCACGTCACGCTGGTGCGGTCGGAGCGCTCGGCGATCGCCGCTCTCGTCACCGACCTCCTGGAGGCCGGCGAACTGGCCTGACAACGCTGACAACACAGCGGGCCGGGATGCGGCATCCCGGCCCGCCGTGTCAGCCGTGCATGAGAAGAGTCTCATGCCCAGCGGCGCGTGGCGCGCGACGGTTCTGACACCATGGAGTGGGGAATCGAGCCAGGCGAACGGAGGGCAGGCGCGACGTGGACGCACGCACGGGACTCGTGATCGGCGGCGCCACCGCCGTCGTCGCGAGCATCGCCGTCGTCACCGCCGTCGCAGTGGCGAACACCGCCGCACTCGCCGACGCCCCCGGCACGAGCGTGGCGTCCGAGCGGGTCATCGTGCCCGCCGCGGGAACTCCATCGGCCACTTCTCGACCGACGGCCACATCGAGCCCGCGGCCCCAGACGCCCACAGCCCCGGTTGACGCCGAGAACGTCGAGGCCGAGAACGTCGAGGCGCAGAACGTCGAGGCGGAAGTCGTCGATGCGCCCGCTCCCGTCGTCGTCGAGTCTCCGTCGACGACTCCCGACGACGATGGCTCATCCGCTCCCGCCACGGAACCCGACGGCTCCGGGCATGCCCGGCCCACCGAGCTCGAGCCGGTCATCGCCGAGGCGAAGGCGACCGGCGACTGGAAAGCGGTCCGCGAGTGGACGGCCGCTCATGGCTGGCCCGCGGGCCGGATCGATGCCCTCGTGGACCGACTGGAGCGCGAGAGGGCTGCCGAGAACACGCAGGCGGCGGTGCCCTCTGCACCATCGAACCGTGTGGAGGGGGCGGGGCTGGTCGGCGGCCAGCCGGAGGAGCAGCCGGGCGTCAGTATCCCCAGGCCTCCGATGGAGGCTGAACGAGCCCCGGTCCCTCCTGGCAAGCCCGCGCATGCGGGGTCGAACGTCGAGCACGGCAACGGCGCCGCTCACGGCGAAAAGAAAGACCAGTCGCGCAATCCCCCAGACAAGCGCGGCTGATAGCGGTCGGATCCCCCAGTCCGGCCATTCACAGCCCCCGGCGTCCCCCAGCGCCGGGGGCTTCCTCGTGTCGCCGGACGAGGGCCGCGATGTCTCACTCCCAGCGGTAACCGGCGCCGCGAACCGTGACGATGTGGTCGGAGCCCAGCTTCCCCCGCAGGTAGCGCACATACACGTCGACGACATTCGACCCCGGGTCGAAGTCGAGGCCCCACACTCGGCTCAGCAGCTGCTCGCGGCTGAGCACTCGGCCCGGGTTGCGCAGGAACTGCTCCGCGAGCGAGAACTCCCGCGCCGACAGGTCGATCTCCCGCCCGGCGACCGTCGCCCGGCGGGCGAGGATGTCGAGAACGACGTCGCCGTGCGAGATCGAAACGCCGGGCTGTGGCACGCTCTCCCGCAGCCGCGAGCGAACGCGCGCCAGCAACTCTTCGAAGGTGAACGGCTTCGCGACGTAATCGTTGGCTCCGGCATCCAATCCCGTGACGGTGTCGCGCGTACTGGAGCGAGCGGTCAGCATGATCACCGGCACCCCCGAGCCCCGAGCACGAAGCTCGCGCAGCACCTCGAAGCCGTCCATGGTGGGCAGCCCCACATCGAGCAATACGAGGTCGCCGTCCCCGCGGAGGGCCGCCTCGAGCCCCTCGGGGCCGTCCTCGAACACGAGCGTCTCGTAGCCGGCCGCCTCGAGCCCACGACTGACGAACGCGGCGATCCGCGGTTCGTCCTCGACGATGAGGATCCTCGTCATCCGGCAGCCTCCCGTTGCAGCACGACGTCGCCGGCGCGCACCGGCGCCGGCAGTTCGACCTCCGACGGAGGCAGGTGGATCGTGAAGGTGGCGCCCCCGCCGGGAGTGTCCGTCACGGCGCAGTGCCCGCCGTGGCCCTTCGCGATCGCGTCCACGATCGCGAGCCCCAGTCCGGAGCCGCCGACGGTGCGCTTCACGTGTGCGCGATCGAAGCGCCGGAAGATCCGCGCCCGGGCCCCGGCGGGTATCCCGGGACCGTGGTCGCGCACCCAGAGCCGGGCGCCGTCGGCATCGTGCGCGCTGCCGAGCTCGATGGGGCTCCTGTCGGGCGTGTACTTGGCCGCGTTGTCGGCGAGCTGCAGCCACGCCTGCAGCAGACGATCCTGGTCGCCTGTCACCGCCCCTTCGCCACGCTCCTCGATCGTCCACTCGTGGCCGGGGATGACGGCCACGAGTTCGCCGACACGCGCTGTCAGCGCTGCGAGGTCGACCGGGGCGACGGCGTAGGAGTCGGCTTCGGCCGTCGCCAGCAGATCGATGTCTTCCACGAGACGGGCGAGCCGGTCGAGCTCGGCGATCCCGATGTCGCGTGCCGCTGCCACGTCGGTGGCATCCCGAGGATCCATGAGCTCGAGATGGCCGCGGACGATGGTGATGGGCGTCTTGAGCTCGTGGCGCACGTCGTCGAGGAGCTGCCGCTGCCCGTCGACCGAGTCCTCGAGGCGATCGAGCATCGAGTTGACGGTGCGCGACAGATCGGAGATATCGTCGTTGCCCTGCGGCTCGAGGCGTGCCGAGAGATCCGTGATCGAGATGGCGTCCGCCGTCTCACGCAGGCGCCTGATCGGCGAAAGGAGCCGGCCGGTGACGAACCACCCGACGACCCCGATGGCGATCAGCACGGCGACCGCCGCGATCACATACGTGGTCATCGCGACGGTCACCGGCCGCAGCTCGGCGCTCAGGTCTATCGCCCGGACGTAGAGTCCCTGACGGGAGTCGCCCTCCATCGATACGGGGATGGCGATGTACCTCAGCGACCCGTCAGCGGTGACGGCGGTACCGCGTTTCGTGTCGCCCTCTGCCGTCTCCCTGACGACGCGCTCGATCAGCTGTTGGTTGCCGGCGACGCTGAATCCGCCGGCGTACGGTGAGGGCTTCCAGCGAGGCACACCGTCGATCAGCGCCAGAGAGGCTTCGTTGCGTGAGGGCACGAGGCGCGCCACGACCGCGTAGAGGTAATCCTCGAGCGTGTCGAACTGGCTCGGGTCGAGTTCCTCCGTGGCAGCCGACGCGCCGTCGGGGGTGCCCGACACCGCGCTGTCGTCGGCCACCATGTGCAGAGCCTCGACCTGCGCGTCGAGCCTCTCCTGCACGCTCGCCAGCGCCTGCTCGCGCTGCACGAGGAACGTCACGCTGCCCACGATCGCCAGGCCCACGCACGCGACCGCGAGGATCGCGGCGAGGATCCTGACGCGCGCGGGAACTGGGCGAGGCGTGCGGGCCATGTCCCGATTATCCCGCCGAAGCTGAGGCTGCGGCATGGAACGGGCTGATCACCCCGGGTGGGTCATGGAGAGCAGGTCGAGCTTCTCGTCCAGCTGCTCGAGCGTGAGCTCGCCCCGCTCGACATAGCCGAGGTCGATCACGGCCTCCCGCACGGTGATGCCCTTCGCGACCGAGTGCTTGGCGATCTTCGCGGCCGCCTCGTAGCCGATCAGCTTGTTGAGAGGCGTCACGATGGACGGCGACATGCCGGCGTAGGCTGCGGCACGCTCGACGTTCGCCTCGAGACCGGCGATCGTCTTGTCGGCCAGCACGCGCGAGGTGTTGGCGAGCAGCTCGATCGACTCCAGCACGGCGCTCCCCATGATCGGGATCGCGACGTTGAGCTCGAACGCGCCGGAGGCCCCTGCCCAGGCGACCGTCGCATCGTTGCCGATGACGCGGGCGCACACCATGAGGGTCGCCTCCGGGATCACGGGGTTGACCTTGCCGGGCATGATCGACGAACCGGGCTGCAGGTCGGGGATGTGCAGCTCGCCGAGCCCGGTGTTGGGGCCCGAGCCCATCCACCGCAGGTCGTTGTTGATCTTCGTGAGCGAGACGGCGATCGTGCGCAGGGCGCCGGATGCCTCGACCAGGCCGTCGCGGTTGGCCTGGGCCTCGAAGTGGTCCTTGGCCTCGGTGATGGGCAGCTCGGTGTCGGCCACGATGAGCTCGATGACGCGCTGCGGGAAGCCGAGGGGGGTGTTGATGCCGGTGCCGACGGCGGTGCCGCCCAGCGGCACCTCGGCGACGCGGGGGAGCACGGCCTGCACGCGTTCGATTCCGAGACGGATCTGGCGGGCGTAGCCGCCGAACTCCTGTCCGAGTGTGACGGGCGTCGCGTCCATGAGGTGGGTCCGGCCGGACTTCACGACGGTCTTCCACAGCTCCGCCTTGCCCTCGAGGGCGACCGCGAGGTGGTCGAGCGCGGGAATCAGGTCGTCGATGATCTCCTGCGTGACAGCGATGTGCACGGAGGTGGGGAACACGTCGTTGGAGGACTGGGACGCGTTGACGTGGTCGTTCGGGTGCACCGTGGCGCCGAGCGACTGCGTGGCGAGGGTCGCGAGCACCTCGTTCATGTTCATGTTCGACGACGTGCCGCTGCCGGTCTGGTACACGTCGATCGGGAACTGGTCGGCGAACTCGCCCGCGATGATGCGGTCGGCCGCACCTGCGATGGCGTCGGCGATGGCGCCGTCGAGCGTGCCGAGCTCCTTGTTGGCCAGCGCGGCGGCCTTCTTGATGCGCGCCAGCGCGACGATCTGCGCGGGCTCCAGGCGGTCGCCCGAGATCGGGAAGTTCTCCACCGCCCGCTGCGTCTGCGCGGCGTAGAGCGCGTTCTTGGGCACGCGCACCTCGCCCATGGTGTCGTGCTCGATGCGGTACTCGGTGTCGGTCACGTCGTTGTTCCTCTGGTTCGGTACGGGTCGGTCGGGTTCGCTGCGGGGATCAGTCGGGCTCGGTGATCCCGACGATCACGTCGGGGACGGCCGTGCCCTCGCCGAGTCGGTAATTGGCGCCCACGATGGCAAGGCGGCCTTCCGCGACGGCATCGCTGATGAGCTCGGAGGAGTGGAGCAGCTCGGCGACGGTGTCGCGCAGGTGCTCGCGGCCGACCTCCTCGGCGTCGATCTCGTCGGGGTAGACGCCCTCGACGGCCGATGCGCGCTGCACACGGCGGACGGCGGGCACGATCGGCGAGATCAGACGCCAGATGTGCGGAGGCAGCGGGTCGGCATCCGCGTCGGTGCTGTCGATCGCCGCACGCACGGCGCCGCACGCATCGTGGCCGAGCACGACGATGAGGGGCACGCCCAGCACGGCGACCGCATACTCCAGGCTGCCGATGACCGAATCCGACACGACCTGACCCGCGTTTCGCACGACGAAGAGGTCGCCGAGGCCCTTGTCGAAGATGATCTCAGCCGCCAGCCGCGAGTCCGAGCACCCGAACAGCGCCGCGCGCGGGCGCTGCCCTCCCTCGAGCTCGTGGCGGGTGTCGACGTCCTGCCGGGGGTGGCGGGGTTCCCCGGCGACGAAGCGCGCGTTGCCGCGCCGCATCTCGTTCCAGACCTTCGCGGGCGTGGGCTGGTCGGTCACTCGGCCTCCTGGCGCAGTGCGCTGATCTGTTCGGTGACGGAGCGCGCCGTCTCTTCCAATGCTTCATCGTCCGCCGCGCCGTAGATGAGAACGGTGTCGCGGCCGGCGTCGGTGGTGATCGCGACCGAGATGTTTCCGGTGCGGTCGGGATCGAGTTCGTAGCGGTCCCACGTGATCCCGTCGATCGTGACGGTGTCCTGCGGGGCGGCCCCCGACAGCACGCGTGCGACCCACGCCTCGTCGGCGTCGAAGCCCTGGGCTACGCGCAGGAACCCGCGTTCGTCCTCGGCGGCGGGGGCGTAGACCACGGTGAACGCGCGTACCGAGCCGCCTCCTTCGATGCCGGCACGGTTCACGATCCACCCGTCCGACATGTCGGGGGTGATGACGGTGCGGTTCTCGGACGCGGCGACGCTCTCGGCGACCGCGTGCACGTCGATCGGCTCGCGCTCGGGCACGCTGCCGCGGGGCACCGCGAAGACGATCACGAGCACGACGATCAGGGTGGCGAGCAGCGCCCCGATGAGGTTGCGCACGTTCTGGCTCGACCGGTAGACGCGCGACGACTCCGCCTTGCGGGCGGCGGTCTCATCGGGTGTCTCAGGCCGGCCGAGCTCGGCGACGATGCGGGGGCCCCGGGCCATCAGCCGTCCTCGCCTTCGCGACGGTCGGCCGACGCACGCGCCGCCTCGAGCCGGCGCTTGGCGCCGAGGAGCCACTCCTCGCAGCGGGCCGCGAGGGCCTCGCCGCGCTCCCAGAGGGCGAGGGAGTGCTCGAGCGTCGGGGCGCCCTGCTCGAGTTCTGCGACCACGCGCACCAGCTCGTCGCGCGCCTGCTCGAACGAGAGGGTCGCGACGTCGCCGGGGGCGCCGCTCGACTCGGTCATGACACCCAGTCTAGTTGGGCGCGGCGACGTCGCCTGCCGTGGGTGAGCCCGCACCTTCCGCGATCTCGCCGTCGGAGCGGGCGGCGAAGGAACCCCGCCCCACCGTGACGACGACGGGGGTGGATGCCGGAGCCTGCGCCGCGTCGCGCACGATGACGCCGTCGGACAGGTGCGCGATGGCGTAGCCGCGGGCCAGCGTCGAGGCGGGTGAGAGAGCCCGCAGGGTCGCCCGCAGCTCGCCGGTGCGCTGTTCCTGCACGCGGAGGGACCGGTCGATCCGGTCGCGCCCCCGAGCGGCGAGCAGTTCCACGTCGTGCGCCCGGCTCGTGAGCAGCGTCTCGGGCGCACGCAGCACCGGCCGCGAGCGCAGCTGCTCCAGCTGGGCGATGTCGTGCGAGATCCGCTGCGTGAGTCGTGTGTTCATGCGCGCCCGCAGCTGGCCGACGATCGCCCGCTGCTCGGCGACATCCGGAACGACGCGCTTGGCGGCGTCGGTCGGGGTCGAGGCGCGCAGGTCGGCGACGTCGTCGAGGAGGGGATGGTCGTTCTCGTGCCCGATGGCGCTGACGACGGGAGTGGATGCCGCCGCCACCGCGCGCACCAGGCGCTCGTCGCTGAACCCCAGCAGCGTCTGGGGGTCGCCTCCGCCGCGCGCGATGATGATGACATCGATGTCTGGCGCGGCATCCAGCGCCTTGAGCGCCGCGATCGTCTCGGGCACGCACCGATCGCCCTGCACCGCCGCGTACTTGGTCTGGAATCTCACCCGCGGCCAGCGCAGCTCGGCGTTGCGGTGGACGTCCTTCTCGGCATCCGAGTTCTCGCCGGTGATGAGGCCGATGAGCCGGGGGAGGAACGGCAGCGGCTTCTTGCGCGAGGGATCGAAGAGGCCCTCGGCGCGCAGCTGCACGCGCAGACGCTCCAGACGCTCGAGCTGGTCGCCGAGCCCGACATGCCGCATGGCCGAGACGGCGAAGCTGAAGTCGCCGTTCTTCGGGAAGTAGTCGGCCTTCACGCACGCGATGACGTGATCGCCGACCTTCAGGTCGCCGGGCAGCCGCTCGCGGGTCGACGACCAGATGCGGAACGAGACGGTGGCGTCGGTGGCGAGGTCTTTGAGCCGGCCGAAGACATTGCCACCCCGTTGGTTCCACGCGGTGATCTCGCCTTCGACCCACACAGAGCCCCAGGTCTGCACGAACCCGCGGATCGTCTCGTTGAGCCGCGACACGGAGGTAGGAGCCTGCGGCGTCGAGTCCCGCGGGCGCACCGAGTCCGCCGGGGGCGGCTCGCCGGGGACGGTGGCGGGCTGGAACGTCGTCATGCGGTCCCTCTCGTGGCCGGGGTGGTTCGCGTCCCGCGCGATACCCGCGGAGGCCGCGCTCAGGAGGCCGCCCGTAGAATCGAGGCGTGAGCATCAGCACCGTGGGACAGACCCAGGCGAGTCGGCCCCCTGTGAGCATGCCCGTCCCGCGCATCCCGCGGCGGCGTGAACCGCTCCAGGATATCGCCGGGACCGGACAGAAGCGGGTGCTCCTGGCATCGCCCCGCGGATACTGCGCGGGCGTGGACCGCGCCGTCATCGCCGTCGAGAAGGCGCTCGAGCGCTTCGGTGCTCCGGTGTACGTGCGCAAGCAGATCGTCCACAACATCCACGTCGTAACCGAGCTCGAGAAGAAGGGCGCGATCTTCGTCGAGGAGGTCGACGAGGTGCCCGCGGGCGCCCACGTCGTGTTCAGCGCCCACGGGGTGTCGCCCGCCGTGGTGAATGCGGCATCCGACCGCGGTCTGCGCGCCATCGACGCCACCTGCCCGCTCGTCACCAAGGTGCACCGCGAGGCCGTGCGATTCGCCCGCGACGATTTCGAGATCCTCCTCATCGGTCACGTCGGGCATGAAGAGGTCGAGGGCACTGCGGGCGAGGCGCCCGACCACGTCACGATCGTCAACTCGCCCGACGAGGCCGACCTCATCGAGGTGCGCGATCCGTCGAAGGTCGTGTGGCTGTCGCAGACGACGCTCTCGGTCGACGAGACCATGGAGACCGTGCGGCGGCTGCGGGCCCGGTTCCCCGAGCTTCAGGATCCGCCGTCGGACGACATCTGTTACGCCACGCAGAACCGCCAGGTCGCCATCAAGAAGGTGGCGAAGGACGCCGACCTGGTGATCGTCGTCGGTTCGGCGAACTCGTCGAACAGCGTGCGCCTGGTCGAGGTCGCGCTCGAGTACGGCGCGAAGGCCGCGTACCGCGTGGACTACGCCGACGAGGTCGAGCAGGCCTGGCTCGAGGGCGTCGAGACGGTCGGGGTCACGAGCGGCGCCTCGGTGCCGGAGGTGCTGGTGCAGCAGGTGCTCGACGATCTGGCGGCCGCAGGCTACCGCGACGTCGAGGAGGTGCGCACGGCGGAGGAGGACCTGATGTTCTCCCTGCCGAAGGAGCTGCGCCAGGATGCCGCGGGCAAGCGCGACGACCGGGCGCTCGGCGGCCGGGCACGCGCATGACCGACGCCTCCGCTGGATCGCGCCCGCCGGGGCAGGAGCCGCCGCAGCCCGGAGCGCACGGTCCGGATCCCTCGCGTCCGCGCCCCCAGTACGGTGAGTACGCCACACCGGAGGAGCAGCGCGCGCGCATCCAGGAGCCTCCTCCCTCGCGGACGCAGCCGCCGGCGCCCGTCATGACCGATGCGCCGGGCTCCGGCATCCCGTCGCCGCCTCCCGGCGCTGCCGGCAAACCCCGCCCGGTCGACCGCATCGTGACGTTCGCGCTTCTCGCCTACGGTCTCGTCAACGTCATCTCGTCCGTCACGGCGATGGCCGACTACGGCTCCTACGCCGAGACGATGCTCACGATGCTCGGTGTCGATGCGCAGCTCTCCGATCCCGCGGCCGGCAGGCCGTGGGGCATCGCCGCCGCGGTCGTGCTCGCGATCGGCTGGTGCGCGACGGCCGCGGTGTCGCTGTGGAGCATGCGCCGCGGGCGCCTGACCTGGTGGATCCCGCTCGCCGCGGGCATCGTCTTCACCTTCGTCGCCGGCACGCTCATGCTCATTCCGCTCGTGAACGACCCGGTGGTGTGGAATGCGATCGTCAGCAGCGTGAACGGCTGACCAGGGGTGCCACGCCCGTGTCGCGGGCGGCCGCGGGTGCATACTCGTCGGTGACGGCGCGGGGCGGCGCGATCCACCTGAACCTGCAGGCGGCGCACCTCGTGTCTCCTGCGGGAGGTGACGGATGCCGCACGACAGCGTGGAGCGACGCGACAGGGCCGCGAGCCGCGACGCCGCGCGGCTGGCCGCACTGTACGACGAGCACGCGGGGCCGGTCTGGCGCTATGTCGTGCATTTGACCGGCGACCGTGCCGGGGCCGACGACATCGTGCAGGAGACGCTGCTGAGGGCGTGGCGGACGCCGAAGATCCTGGAGCAGGAACCGTCGACGACCCGCTCGTGGATGTTCACGGTCGCTCGCCACCTCGTCATCGACGAGGCGCGCAGCGCCCGGCGGCGCCGCGAGATCGGCGTCGCGGAGGTGCCGGAGCGCACCGCGTCGGATGGGACGGATGCGCTGTTCGAGGCGATCCTGGTCGAGGAGGCGCTCGCGGGACTCACCATCGAGCATCGGGCCGTCGTGGTGCGCGCCTACTACCGCGGGCTCTCCGTCGCAGAGATGGCGGACGAGCTCGAGATCCCGGAGGGCACCGTCAAGTCGCGGCTGCACTACGGGCTGCGGGCCCTCCGCCTCGGCTTGCAGGAGAAGGGGGTGACGCGATGAAGACGGACCACGCGCAGTTCGCCGAGTGGGACGCCGCGTACGTCGTGCGCTCTCTCAGCCCGGACGACCGCCGCCTCTACGAGGCGCATCTCGACGAGTGCCGCACCTGCCGCGAGGCGATCGCGGGGCTGGCGCCTACGCTCGGGCTGCTCTCACGCGTGACCGGCGACCGTGCCGAGGCGCTTCTCGAGCCGGGCGAGACTGCCGGTCCCGATCCGTCGGGGAGGGAGCGCGTGGTCGCCCGGGGCAGGCGCGAAGCGCGCCGCGGCCGGGCGGTCGCGTGGGCCGGTGGTCTCGCCGCCGCTGCGGTGCTCGCCGTCCTGGTCGCGTTCGGCGTGGCGACCGCCACCGCACCCGCCACGCCTCCGGAGGAGATCGTCGCGCTCCAGGCGGTGACCGACGTGCCGTTGACGGCGAAGGTCGAGCTCACCGAGGTCGCGTGGGGCACGCGTATCCAGATGACGTGCCACTATCCGCCGAGCCGAGACCCGTACGCCGCCGACCAGGAATGGCCGTACGTGCTGGTCGTCACATCAACGGACGGGGTCACCAGCGAGCTGTCGTCGTGGCGCGCGGGGCCTGGGACGACGGCCCGCCTCGACGCCGGCACCGCCCTCGATCGCGCGGAGATCGCCTCGATAGAGGTCCGTGCCGTACAGGACGGCCGCGTGCTCCTGCGCGGCGAGGTCGGCGGGGATCCGGGGGAGTGACCACCGTCGCGCGGTTGCCGCGTGGCTAGGATGAGCGGATGCCACGCCTCCTCGCCGTCTGCGCAGTCCGACAGCTCCGGCCGGACGCGGGCTACAACGGGGTGACGGCGATCGACAAGCGCCCGATCGAGGGTGCGGTGCGGATCGGACCGTACGGCGTGCGGGCCGATGTGCAGGCAGACCGCAAGCACCACGGCGGTCTCGACAAGGCCCTGTACGCCTACGCGCAGGAGGACGCCGCGTTCTGGGAGGCGGAGCTCGGCCGCGAGCTGCCGCCCGGCTGGTTCGGCGAGAACCTGCGGATCGAAGGGCTGGACGTCAACGCGGCCCTCATCGGAGAGCGCTGGCGGATCGGGGCGCGGATGGAGGTCGAGGTCACGATGCCGCGGACCCCCTGCCAGACGTTCGCTCGCTGGGTCGGCGGGTCGGATGCCCGCGGGTGGGTCAGGCGGTTCTCGAGCGAGCGCCGGCTCGGCCCGTACCTGCGGGTCCTTCGCGGGGGAACCGTGAGGGCGGGCGACGAGATCGTCGTTGTGAATCGCCCCGCGGGCGCCCCCGGGCTGCTCGACCGCTACACCGACCCTGAGTAGCGCTGCGCGCGGAGCCGGCACGGGCGGTGCTGGCACGGGGGGAGGCGCGGGGCGGCCGACGTGAATGTTCATCAGAACGGTGCCTCGCCGTCGTACGTGGCGGAGAGAAGCCGGTCGAAGACGCGGGAGGGGACGAACTGCACGGTGGAGACCGGTTTGTCGACGTAGCGGCGCTGGGTTGGGCTGATCCATTCCAGGGCGCCCCCGCCGAGTTGCCTGACGCGCCAGGCGGTGGCGTGCTTGAGGGTGTGGTGTCGTCGGCAGAGGTGGGCGAGGTTGTCGTCGGCGGTGTGACCACCGATGGCGCGGTCGATGGTGTGGTCGATGTCCGATCGCGAGGGCCGGCGGGGGCATCCGGGGAATCGGCAGCGTTGATCCCGGGCGCGGAGGAATCTTCGCAGCGCGGCGTTCGGTCGGTATCGGTCGACGGCCAGGGGGAGTCCGCTGTGCGGGTGGTACATCACCCTGTCCCAACCGGTGGCGCCCGCGGCGAGCACGCACGCGGTCTCACGGTCGATCGGCCCGTACCCGGCCAGCAGGGCGGGCTCGTCCCCCTTCCCGGCCGCGGTGAGCACGGGGATCGTGATCTGCACCTCGGCGCGGATGGCGGCCAGCGCGCCCTCCTGGCCGTGGCCGGCGGGTGTGCCGGTGAGGATCAGGTCGGCGAACAGGTCGGCGCGGAGCTCGTCCAGCGATCGCTCATCGTTGTGCGGGCCGGTGGTCACCGGCGGCCGGCATTGCGCGAGGTCGGCAGGGAGGTCTGTGACAGCGTCCGGGGCGTCTGCGGGCGAGGGTTCGGCGTCGTCGGGAGGCTCCGCCGCGGTGTCCGCGGTGTCCGCGGTGACCGCGGTGTCTGTCGCGGCAGCTGCAAGCTCCGCGTCGGCAGTGTCTGTCGCGCTGGTCAGGGCAGCTGCCGGCTTCGCATCCGCACCGCCGGTCGCGCTGGTCGTGGCAGCGATTGCGTCCGCGGCCGTGATCTCCGCGGCTGTCATCTGCGCGGCCGCTGTTACCTCGGCGGCTCGCTCGGCGTCGCGTTCGGCTTCGGCCATTCGGGTGAGCCGGTCGTAGATGGCGTGCGCGAGCACGGCGGGAAGCTCGGCGAGCAGCCGAGCCATGCCGTCCTCGAGGTCGATCACCCGGATGCGGCGGGCTCCGGCCGCGCGGCGCCGCAGCTCCTCCGCCAGTTCCGGATCGATGCGCGCCGCGACCACCCGGGCGATGGCGCGCAGACGATGCGGGGTCTCGAACCGGGCCGCCTCCAGCACGATCCGCTCGTACTGTTCACGCATCAGCAGGTCGCCGATGACCGCCCCCGCGTCGACGATCGCGGTCGCATGCCCGAGGTCGATACGCCCCTGGCTCAGCGCCGCGAACGTCGCCTCGAAGCCCTCGCGGAGCGTGCTGGCAGCAGACATCCGCGCCTGCACCGTGCGGTCGCTCAGGCGCATCGCGGCGCCCAGCTCGGCGGCGACCTCCCGCAGCGGCAGGTCGTGCGGGCTCTTCCGGCCGGCAGCTCGTCGCGCCTGTTCCCGGGCGCGGACGATGTCGGCGGCATCCGTCAACAACCGCGCCTCCACCGCCTGCAGCCGCGCGATCCGAGCACGCGTGGACTGCACCTCGGCGACGACGCGCTCGAGCGCACCCCAGGTCGCGTCGTCGGTGTCGACCCGCTGGCCCATGATGCTCCCGCTGAACAGCACCCCGAGGGGTGCGACGGAAGACCGAACGAAGTGGGCACGAGCTCGATCTCTTAACCAGAGCCTAGAACCACCCTCCGACATCGCCGCGGTCGCGGCCATGCCTGAGCGCTCGCACACGCTCAGCTGCACTCGGGACGCACGAATGCCCCGACCCCGGCTGCGAGGCGGCCGGGCCGAGGCATCCGTGAATACCGCGCGTTACGCGCCGAGGCTCTTGCCGGCCGAGCCGAGCTGCTGGGTGGCCTCCACCACGCGGGCGGCCATCGCCGACTCGGCGATCTTGCCCCAGGCGCGCGGGTCGTAGGCCTTCTTGTTGCCCACCTCGCCGTCGACCTTCAGCACCCCGTCGTAGTTCTGGAACATGAAGCCCGCGACCGCGCGGGTGAACGCGTACTGGGTATCGGTGTCGATGTTCATCTTCACGACGCCGTTGGCGACGGCGAGAGCGATCTCCTCGTCGGTCGAGCCGCTGCCGCCGTGGAAGACGAGGTCGAGCGGCTTGGGGCCGGTGCCGAACCTGGCCGCGATGCCCTCCTGGATCTCGCCGAGCAGCTCGGGTCGGAGCTTGACGTTGCCGGGCTTGTAGACGCCGTGCACGTTGCCGAACGTCAGGGCGGAGATGTAGCGGCCGTTCTCGCCGAGACCGAGCGCCTCCACGGCCTTGGTCACGTCGGCGACCGTCGTGTACAGCGCCTCGTTGGAGCCCTCGTGCTGCACGCCGTCCTCTTCGCCGCCCACGACGCCGATCTCGACCTCGAGGATGGCGTTGATGTTCTTCAGGCGGGGGAGCAGGTCCTTCGCGATCTCGATGTTCTCGTCGAGCGGGACCGCCGAGCCGTCCCACATGTGCGACTGGAAGATGGGGTTGCGGCCGGCTTTCACCTCTTCCTCCGACGCCTCGATGAGCGGCAGCACGAAGTCGGCGAGCGCGGGCTTGGGGCAGTGGTCGGTGTGGAGGGCGACCGTGATCGGGTAGCTCTTGGCGACCTCGGTCGCGAACTTCGCGAAGGCGAGGGCGCCTGTGGCGCGAGCCTTGACGGTGTGGCCGGCGAAGTAGTCGGCGCCACCGGTCGTGACCTGGATGATGCCGTCGGAGCCTGCTTCGGTCAGACCCTGCAGCACGGCGTTGATCGACTGCGAGCTGGCGACGTTGATCGCCGGATACGCGAAGCCACCGGCCTTCGCGCGGTCCAGCATGTCGGCGTACTGCTCGGGGGTGGCGACGGGCATGAGTGCTCCTCTGTCTGCCTTGGGCTCAAGGCTGTGTGATCGATGCGGGCGTCACGGCAAACTCTACCGAAGGGCTGGGATGACGCGACGGATGCCGCCCGCCGACGCCCGCGGGAAACCGACGTCCCTGCGGGTTCGGAAAGAACGGCGAATCCTTCGTGGCGCGGGACGTGAAATTTCGGGGGAGGGGACGACAGTCTGAGTAGGCTGACCGCATGGTGAGCCTGACCGCGGATATGAGCCCCCTCCACCCCGACCGCAACCTCGCGCTGGAGCTCGTCCGCGCGACGGAAGCGGCGGCGATCCGGGCGGTGCCCTTCATCGGCCGAGGGGCGAAGGAGGCGGCGGACGGCGCCGCCGTCGACGCCATGCGGGCCTTCTTCACCACCGTCAACTTCGACGGCACCATCGTCATCGGCGAGGGCGAGAAGGACGAGGCGCCGATGCTCTTCAACGGTGAGCGCGTCGGCAACGGCCGCGGGCCGCGGGCGGACGTCGCCGTCGACCCGATCGACGGGACCTCGCTGACAGCCGCGGGCCGTAACAACGCGCTGTCGGTCATCGCCGTCTCGGATCACGGCACGATGCTCGACGCTTCCGGGGTGTTCTACATGGACAAGCTCGTGACCGGTCCGGCGGGAGTGGGAGTGGTCGACATCCGGCTCCCCATCGGGGAGAACATCCGCCGGCTGGCCAAGGCCCTCGGCAAGCCCGTCGACGAGCTCGTCGTGTCGGTGCTGCACCGGCCGCGGCACGAGCAGCTGATCGAGGAGATCCGCGAGGCGGGCGCCGGCACGCGGCTGATGAGCGACGGCGATGTCGCCGGAGGCATCAACGCCGCCCGGCACAACGCGCGGACCGACATGTGCGTCGGAGTGGGAGGCAGCCCCGAGGGCATCGTAACGGCCTGCGCGATCAAGGCGCTGGGTGGCCACATCCAAGGGCGGCTCTGGCCTCGCGACGACGATGAGAAGCAGCGCGGGATCGACGCCGGGCTGAAGCTCGACGGCCACGTCTACGAGGCCGACGAGCTGGTCAAGGGGAACAACACGATCTTCGTCGCGACCGGCGTCACCGACGGTGCGCTCGTGGCCGGCGTCCGCCGCGAAGGCGCGTACCTGTACACCGAGAGCGTGGTGCTCCGCGGCGCCTCAGGCACCCTGCGCCGCATCTCCTCGGAGCACCTCGTCTCGAAGTGGCTCTGATCCCGCGCAGCATCCGCATGTGCGACACGTGACCGCGCCGTGACCCGTTCGTGATCCCTCGTCCGGGGAACTCTGGCACAATCGGGTGTGGTGTCGATGGGGACACGTTGGTGTTTCCTACGCGAGGAGTGGACGATGTCTGCGCAGTCAGCCGATCCTGCGTCGCCCCAGACGGGCGCGCACGCGGTGGTCGCCAACGCGATCGATCCCGCCCGCCGACCCGATGTGCTGCTGCGGGTTCGTCGCGACGAGGGGCACGAGATCAGCGCGTGGTGGATGGTCGGCGCCTTCGTCGGTGTCTCGGCGGCGGTCATCGTGCTGCTGAGCTTCGTTCCCGGCGGCGCCTGAGAGCCTCCGTACACGGCCGGCTCCGCGCTCGGCGGACCGCCGGAGCGCTCAGTCGGGCGATGTGATCCGTGCGCGGACCTCGCCCAGCTCGGCGGTCGCCGTCGGTGACGACTCCGACACGTCGTCGATGCCTGCGAGAGTCTCATCGAGGAGCTCCGGTGCGGTGAGCCGCCGCGGGCTCTTCTCGACGGTGGGCGGCGCGCTCACCGCGTCGAGCTTGGTCGCATCGATGCCGGGGAACTTGCGCGCGCTGACGAGCACGCGAGTCTCGAGCGAGCCGGCGAACCGGTTGTAGCTGTCGACCGTCCGCTCGATGGCGCGGCGCAGATCGTCGGCGTGCGACGCGAGCGACCCGAGGCGCTCGTACAGCTGGTTGCCGAGATCGAACAGCGCGCGCGCCTCTTGCGAGACGTCCTGCTGGGTCCAGGTGTACGCGACCGTCTTGAGCACGGCCCACAGGTTGACCGGCGAGGCGAGCGCCACCCGCTTGCCGAACGCGTAGTCGAGCAGCGCCGGGTCCTCTTCGAGCGCGGCGGCGAGCAGCGATTCGCTCGGCACGAAGCACACCACGAACTCGGGGCTCGACGACAGACCGGCCCAGTAGGTCTTGCGGGCCAGGGCGTCGACGTGGGCGCGCACGGCCTTCACGTGCTTGTCGAGCAGAGACCGCCGCCGCGCCGCCTCGCCGCCCTGTGCCGTCAGCGGGATGGCGCTCGCCTCGAGGAACGCGTCCAGCGGCACCTTCGCGTCGACGGCGATGGCCTTGTCGCCGGGGAGACGTATGACCATGTCGGGACGGCCGGCTCCGGCATCCGTCGCGATCGACGCCTGCAGGTGGAAGTCGACGTGTCGCGTGAGACCGGCGGCCTCGACCACCCGGCGCAGCTGGGTCTCGCCCCAGACGCCGCGGGTGCTTCCGGACTTCAACGCGCTCGCCAGCGATTCGGTGGTCGCCCGCAGCGCCTCGTCGGACTCGTGCGCGCGGCGCAGCTGCTCCGCGAGCGTGCCGAACTGCGTGTGCCGGTCGCGCTCGAGCTCATCGACCTTGGTGTGCATCGCGGCCAGCGTCTCCTGCACCGGGGCGAGGGCCCGCAGCACCGACTGCTCGCGCCGCTCGCGCTCCTCGCGGGCCGCCTGGTCGTGACGCGCCTGACTCGCGAGCTCGCGATAGAGCAGCTGCTGGTGGTCGAGCTGGGCCTGAACCCCCTCGCGCGCCGCGTCGGAGGCCGCCAGTCGTGCCGTGAGGGCGGCGTGTTCGCGTGCGGCGCGGGCGGCGCCGCGCGCGAGGCCTGCCGCCCACCCCGCGACGGCCCCGACGAGCAGGGAGACGATCACCACCGCACTGATCACGACTGCGTCCATGGCTCCAGGGTGCCCGACCCTTCCGACATCGCCTCGGCGCCGTGCCGCGGCATCCGTCCTCAGGCGATCGCGAACGACTCGGCGTGAGTGTCGGCGACCGAGATCTGCGAGACCCGCACACCGACCGCATTCGCGAGGGTCTCGATGTCGTCCGCTCCCACGCGGCGCGCGGCATCGACCATCACGTGCGCGCACGCCATGGCGTCGGCGGTGGCGTTGTGATGGGGGAAGTCGGCGAAGCCCGCCTCGGCGGCGACGAACGGCAGCCGGTACGACTCCAACCGGTAGACCCTCCGGGCCACCTGCAGGCTGCAGGCGTAGCGGTACGGCGGGCAGTCGTCGCCGGTGGCGTCGCACGCGCGCTTGAGCACCGCCATGTCGAACCCGGCGTTGTGGGCGACGAGGATGTCGGCGCCGGCGAAGGCGATGATGTCGGCGAGCTGGTCGCTCCACGTGGCTGCGCCGGCGACGTGCTCGGGCTGGATTCCGTGGATGCGGATGTTCAGCTCGAAGAAGACGTCATGTCCGGCCGGGGGACGGATGAGCCAGCCCGTCTTCTCGACGATCCGTCCGTCGCGCACCCGCACGAGCCCCACCGCGCAGGCGGAGGCGTTGCTGGAGTTCGCCGTCTCGAAGTCGATCGCGGTGAAATCCAGTGGCACGGATCCAGACTCGCCTGCGCCCGGCCCGACCGGCCGGAGGCGCGCCGTGCGACGGCCTCGACGCAGGCTCGGACCATGGCCAGTCGCGAGGAGATGTCGCTGTCGTTCGGCTCCGCCGCCGGCGTCTACGAGTCCGGGCGGCCCGACTATCCGCGCGAGGCGGTCGACTGGATGCTCGCGCCCGTGGGAACCGGCCGCGCGCCGCGACGAGTCCGATCCGCGGGTCGACCGTTACGCGCGCACCGCGCCGACGATGTGCCAGAGCCCGCTGCGCTCGCGGTACCGCGGCGCGAATCCCTGGCCGGTGAGCACGGCCTCCATGGCACGCGGATCGTGCGCGAAGGACCGGTAGGGGTTGCCGGTGAGCGTGTAGAGCGCGTTGATCGACCGGGCGGCGACGCGCGTCCAGAGACCGTTGCCCGGATGGCTGAAGACCACGGCGCGCCTTCCGTGCTGGGCGGCGGCGCCCAGCAGGCGGCGATAGTCGGGATAGCAGCAGACGACGCGGTGCAGCACCACGATGTCCGCCGGGTGGACGGCGTCAGGGGTGCCGGCGAGGTCGACGCCGAGCACACGCGTGGCCCGGCCTCGCAAGCCGGCTTCGTCCAGCAGCCGGATCGCCTCCGGCTCGTACGCGGAGGAGAGCTCGACATTGGTGGTGTGCACAGCGCCCCGCTTCAGCGCCTCGAGCTGGATGTCGCCGATGCCGCCGCCGATCTCGAGGACGGAGGCGCCCGTGAGGCCGACGGAGTCGGCGAACTCCAGGACGAGCTGAGCGCTCGGCGTGAGTCCGTCACGTCGGTAGTCCCGCGCGAGACGACGGGCGAACCGGTCGTCGAACTCACGGTCGTAGCCGTCGGGCGGGCGCGGTGCGCAGCACTCGTCCACGCGCCCAGTATCGCGCGGCCCCGGGCCCCGGGCAACGGCGGGCGCAGACGTGGCCGCGGGGCGCGGCATCCATCCCCCTCTAGACTGGATGCCCGTGGCTCTCACCATCGGAATCGTCGGTCTCCCGAACGTCGGCAAGTCGACCCTCTTCAACGCCCTGACCAAGAACCAGGTGCTCGCGGCGAACTACCCGTTCGCGACGATCGAGCCCAACATCGGCGTGGTCAATCTGCCCGACCCCCGGCTCGAGAAGCTCGCCGAGATCTTCCACTCCGAGCGGATCCTGCCCGCCGCCGTGTCGTTCGTCGACATCGCCGGCATCGTGCGCGGCGCGTCGGAGGGCGAAGGTCTCGGCAACAAGTTCCTCGCGAACATCCGCGAGGCCGACGCCATCGCCCAGGTGGTGCGCGGGTTCGCCGACGACGACGTCGTGCACGTCGAGGGAGCGGTCGACCCCCGCAGCGACATGGAGACCATCAACGCCGAGCTCCAGCTGGCAGACCTCGAGACGCTCGAGCGCGCGATCACGCGGTACGAGAAGGAGGTCAAGGGCAGGAAGCTCGACCCCTCCGTGCTGGCCGCGGCCGTCGAGGCGCGCGACGCGCTGCAGCGTGGTGAGCTGCTCTCGGCGTCGAAGGTCGACCTGTCGCCGATCAAGGAGCTCGGACTCCTGACCGCGAAGCCCTTCATCTTCGTCTTCAACGTCGACGAGGCGGTGCTGACGGATGCTGCCCGCAAGGCGGAGCTCGCGGCACTCGTCGCGCCCGCCCAGGCCGTGTTCCTCGACGCGAAGATCGAGTCGGAGCTGATCGATCTCGACCCCGACGACGCGGCCGAGCTGCTCGCTTCGACGGGGCAGGACGAGTCCGGGCTCGACCAGCTCGCGCGCATCGGCTTCGACACGCTGGGCCTGCAGACCTACCTCACGGCGGGTCCCAAGGAGGCACGCGCCTGGACCATCGGCAAGGGATGGAAGGCGCCCCAGGCGGCGGGTGTCATCCACACCGACTTCGAGAAGGGCTTCATCAAGGCGGAGGTCATCTCGTTCGACGATCTCGTCGAGACGGGGTCCGTCGTCGAGGCCCGTTCGAAGGGCAAGGCCCGCCTCGAGGGCAAGGACTACGTCATGCAGGACGGCGACGTCGTGGAGTTCCGCTTCAACGTCTGAGGCCATCCCGCCCCGCCGATGTTCTCGTGGGGCGACGCATCCTCCCGATACCCATTCCACGCACCCCGCGAGAGGACAGCGCCATGACCGATACCCGGATCTTCGAGCCCGAAGGCCGCGCCATCCCCTACGTCGAAGAGGGTGACGGCCCGGTGAAGCTGGTGCTCATCCCGGAGCCCGGCCAGGGGAACGACGCGCTGGCCGTCGTGGCGCACTACCTCGCCGAGGAGGCGGGCTTCCACGTCGTGCGGATCGGCCACCGCGCCGATTCCTCGGACGCAGGGCTCGGCATCCGCGTCGACGACCTCGCGGCCGTCATGGACCATCTCGGATTCGGGCACGCCTGGATCGGCGGACACGGCTTCGGCGGCACGGTCGCGCGTGCAGCAGTGGCCGCGCACCCGGAGCGCGCCGGCGGACTGCTGCTGCTCGGAGTCGAGGATGTCGACGTCCCCCTGGCGCCGGTGCTCCCGGTGCTGATCATCCAGGGAGCCGACGACGAGATCACCCCCGCCGCGAATGGCGAGCGACTTGCCGCCGCTGCGCCCGGTCGTGCCAGTGTCAAGACGCTCCCCGGCGCCGGTCATCTCTTCCCGCTGACGCACGTCTTCGAGACGGCGGTCAACATCGAGGAGTATCTCGACTGGGACTGAGTGACGCGCCGGTCAGGCGCGCGCCGCGTACTCCGCCAGCCGCGCACGTCCGGGGGCGATCCACTCCTTCAGTCGCGATCTTGCGGCGACGACCGCGGGGTCGTCGGCACGGTCCTCGGGGATCCGCGACGGGTTGAGCCTGGTGGTGTTGGCCCACTCACGCAGATCGGGGTCGCGCGTCAGCGCGAGGGAGGCGTCTCCGCCGATCACCTGCATCGTCGCCCAGTCGCCCGGCGTGTCCGAGTAGGGGGAGGGCTGACACACCCGGTTCTTCTCGGCGTCGTCGTCGCGGGTGGCCTCCACGTAGCCGGTGAGCGCGGCACCGAAGCAGGGGAAGCCGACCCGCACCGGCTGCGGCGTGATCGCCTCCGCGCTCCAGATCGGGCGCAGGCCCGGGTACTTCAGCCCTTCGGCGGCGCAATGGACGACGAGCGTGCCGCCCGGCACCCGCACCTCGCCGTCGTCGAGCACCAGGCGGGTGGGCGTCACGGCGCGAAGATGACCGAGGCGGACCACATCCTCGATCGTTCGGGCGAGCTCGAGCTCCCAGGTGGCGAGCGTCGGGGTCTTCGCCATGGTCGGCGTCACCGCGGTGTCGAAGCGCAGCATGATCCCTGCCTCTTCCATGCGGAGGAAGACGTCGTCGGCCGAGGTGGACTCCGCGGCGGCGGCCATGGTGTCGGCGGCCATGCCGAGGAAGACCGCAGGGTCGGGCTGCACCACGGCGCGGTTGAGCAGCCACGGGTCGCGCGGCCGCACCCAGGTGATCGCGTCGGGAGAGACGCCGTTGTGGAGCAGCCAGACGCACGTGTCGGTCGCCGTCTTGCCGGCACCCACGATGACGTAGTGCGCGGGCGCCTGCGCGATGCGCACGAGTTCGTTGACGGCGACGACCTGAGCGCCGTCCTCGACGGCGAACGGCGGCGGAGTGAGGAGGGGGATGTCGGGCGAGAGGTAGCGGGCGTCGACGACGCGCGCCCGGGGAGCGTGGAACCGTCTGCCGCTCAGCAGCGACACGAACCGGCGGTCACCGAGATACTCCGTGCGACCGTGGAAGACGACCCGCCCTGTCCTCACCAGGTGTGCGAGAACGCGCGCGTAGTACTCCGTCACCTCGGCAGCTCGCGCGCGTTCGTGCAGCCCACGTTCCGGTCCCTCGGACTGCACGCGGCCGCCGCCCAGGAGCGTCGAGGCGACCCCGTAGAAGGCGGATGCCTGGTGCAACCGCACGAACCCGTACGCGTCCAGCCAATGACCCCCGGGCCCATGGCGGCGGTCCACGACCGCCACGGACACGTCGGCGTGAGCGGTGAGGGCGTCGACGAACGCCATGCCCATCGCCCCCGCCCCGACTACCAGATAGTCGACGTCGACGATCGACTCCATGCGCTCATCAGAGCAGCGCACGTCCGGCACGTCAATGGCCCTACGACAACAGGACCGCTGTCGGCAAGAGGGGGCGCGCGAGTCGCGCCTCGTCCACAATGGTGCCGTGGGCCACAACGACGAACCCCCGGGTACCGGCGCGCCGCTTGCCGCGCCGCCCGACACGACCCTTCCGCATCCCGATCCCCACCGCGCGACCGTCCTGGTCATCGGGGTGGTGGCCACCGTCCTGTTCGTCGTGCTGCGCTTCGTGGTGGCGCTGGGCGGACACGATCCTCTTCCCGCCGACGTCTGGTGGGACGACGTCATGCTCGCGGGACTGAACGACGTGGGGCTGGTGATCGCGTGGGTGCCGTCCATCGTCGGCGGCGTGATCGGAGCCCCCGTGGTCGGAATCCTTCTCGTTCTCGCCTTCCTTTGGCGAAGGCGGTGGTGGGATGCAGCGACCCTCGCGGCCGCCATCATCACCGTGACCGCGATCGGCGCCCCGATGGCCGCGATCATCGCGCGCGTACGGCCGTCGGAGTCACTCGCCGAAAGCGTGGCGACCTCGTTCCCGTCCGGTCACACCGCTGTGGCGACGACCATGGCCATCACGCTGGGGCTGCTGCTGCGTCGCTGGTACGTGTGGACGATCGGGGCGGTCTGGGTCGTCTGGATGATGTGGAGCCGCACCTACCTCCACGCGCACTGGGCGAGCGACGTGCTCGCGGGGCTGCTGGAGGGCATCGCGGTGGCGTGCTTGGTGTGGAGCGCGATGCAGGCCTTCCGCATACGGAGGGCCATGAGGGCCTCGCCCGCGGATCCCGGCGCCTGAGCACAGTTCCCGGCCGGATTGCAAGCCCTCATCCTGCGGCTTCGCGCGGCGATACGCTTCGCGAATGACCACTGCGAAGAACGCGGCGCGGGCGGCGACGGAGTCGCCCGCGTTCCGCACCATCGCCCGCATCGGCTACGTCGTGCTGGGCATCGTGCACATCGTCATCGGCTTCATCGCCATCTCGGTCGCCACCGGCGGCGGCGGAGAGGCCGATCAGGGCGGCGCCATGGAGGCGATCCGCAGCACTCCCCTCGGGGTGTTCCTCCTCTGGGCGATCGCCATCGGCCTCGCCGCGCTCGCCGTGTGGCAGGTGGCGCAGGCGTTCCTCGAACGCAACCCCGACACCAAGAAGAAGTGGGGCTACCGCATCAAGTACATCGGGACGGCGGTCGCGTACCTCGCCATCGCCTTCACCGCGCTCGTGTACGCACTGGGCGGCAACTCGGACTCCTCCCAGTCGTCGCAGACCTTCAGCGCCCGGCTCATGAGCAGCGGGGGCGGCATCTTCCTGCTCGTGCTCATCGGCCTCATCATCTTCGCCGTAGGCGTCGCCTTCGTCGTGCGCGGAGCCACCCGATCGTTCGAGAAGCACCTCGACCTGCCGGCCGGCGTCGCGCGCAAGGGCATCGTCACCTTCGGCGTGGTCGGCTACATCGCGAAGGGGATCGCGGTCGCTGCGGCGGGCGCGCTGTTCGTCGTCGCGGCCCTGACGCACGACCCGCAGACCGCCGGAGGGCTGGATGCTGGCCTCCACACGCTCGCCGGACTGCCCTTCGGCGAGGTCATCCTGTGGGTGGTCGCAGCGGGCCTCATCATCTACGGCGTCTTCTGCTTCGCCCGCGCGCGCTACGCCCGCATGTGATCGCCTGACACGTGCCGGCGGGTCGCCCCTTCGGTCACCTCGCCGGCCGTCGCGACCGCCGCATCGCGCTCGCGCTCCGCCGCAGCATCCAACGCCGCCGTCGCCGCCCGGCGACCCTCGGCGATGAGGCGGGGCACATCGGTCATCGTCCATTGCGCCATGCCCTCCATCTCGGGCTGGACGAGCACGACGGAAGGATCGCGCGCGAGGTCCGCGGTGCGCGTGACGGTGCGCATCATGCGGACGTTCTCCCATCTCGCGTGGAGTCGCACGACGATCAGGCGAGAAGCGCCGAGCGCGCGGGCGGCCTCGACGGGCACGTTGTCGATCATCCCGCCGTCCGCGAGCAGCGCCGACCCGCGGCGGACGGGCGGCAGCAGCCCGGGGACGGCTACCGTCGCGCGAAGCGCGGTGCTCAGCGGTCCCTCGTCGAGGATCACCCCGCGCCGGGTGCGGAGGTCCGTCGCGAAGGCCGCGAAGCGCCGCGGGAGGTCTTCGATGAGCGGGTCTTCGCCCAGTGTGCGCGCGACCGCGTCGACGATGCCGGTCGTGTCGAGCAGACCCCACCGGGGCGTCAGCGACCATCGCGCGATGGCGCTCCACCGGAAGCGGCGAGCGGCCGCCTCGATCGCGTCGGAGCCGAGGCGCGCGGCGTAGGCCGCAGCGACCAGGGCGCCCGAGCTCGTCCCCGTCGCGATGCCCGGCCGGATGCCCCGTTCCTCGAGCACCTGGAGCACGCCGACGTGAGCAGCGCCGAACGCGCCCCCGCCTCCCAGCACGAGCCCCAGTCCCGGTTGATCGCTCACATCCACTCCCGTGCGCGACGCTAGCACCGTGCGGATGAGCGACGACTGTGGATGCCGAAACCCGCACTCGCTGCCGTTGTCGCGATGACGCCGCTGCTCGCGCTGCCGAAACCGTCATTCGCGGCTGCTTCGTTCGGGCGCAACTGCCGGTTTCGACAGCGCGACGCCGCAACCACCGATCGGCGGCAGGGTCATTGACGCATGCGGGGCGGCTTGGGAAGCTGGGCGCGACCACTATTCGGCGCTGGGGGCGAAGATGACGGCGATGTCGGCGCGTGCGGTTGCGGCAAAAGCGGCGGTAGACGTCGTCACCTCCTTCTTCGGCCGCATCCAGGCGCTCGCCGACGACGAGCATGCGCTGGACTTCACGTTCGGCAATCCGCACGAGATGGCGCTGCCGGGCCTGCCGGCCGCCCTTCGCGCGCAGGCCGAGCCGCGCACGGTGAACTGGTTCGCGTACAAGTCGAGTGAGCGGCCGGCGCAGGAGGTCGTGGCGTCGGCGCTCAGCGGGGAGCTCGGCTTGGCGTTCGAGCCCGACGACATCGCCATGACGCAGGGCGCGTTCGGCGCGATGTCGCTCGCTTTCGCACTGCTGTGCGACGCGGGCGACGAGGTGGTCATCCCGATGCCCGGCTGGTTCTGCTACGAGCCCATGCTGTACGCCGCCGACCTGACACCCGTTCGCGCACCACTGGAGCCCGAGACCTTCGACCTCGACGTCGACGCGATCGCCCGCGCGCTCACTCCCCGCACACGGGTCGTGGTGGTGAACTCTCCCGCGAACCCGACCGGGCGCGTCTATCCGCGCTCGGCGTGGGACGCGCTGGCCGAGGTGCTCGAGCAGGCGTCGCGCACCCACGGTCGCCGGATCTGGCTGCTCTCGGACGAGCCCTACCGGCGCATCCGCTTCGACGGGGCGGGCTTCGCCAGCCCGGCCGGCTCCTATCCGTGGACGCTCATCGACTACAGCTACGGCAAGGTGCTCCTGGCGCCCGGCCAGCGGCTCGGCTACCTGGCGCTCTCGCCCCTCCTCCCCGCCGCCGAGCGCAACGAGCTTCGCGCAGCCATGTTCCCCCTGGGGCTCGCGATCGGCTGGGGATTCCCCGACGCCGTCATGCAGTACGCGGTGCCCGAGCTCGAGACGCTGTCGCTCGACATGGCCGAGCTCACTCGCAAGCGCGATCGGCTCTACGGGGCGCTCACGCAGGCGGGGCTCCAGGTCACCAGACCGGAAGGCACCTTCTACCTGTGGGGGCGCGCGCCCGGGGGCGACGCGGTCGCCTTCTGCAGCGCTCTCGAGCAGCGGCACGTCTATGTGATGCCCGGCACGCTCTTCGACCAGCCCGAGCACTTCCGCGTCTCGCTCACGGCGACGATGTCGATGATCGAGCAGGCACTGCCGCATCTCGTCGAGGTCGCCGCAGGGTTCGGTGGGCCGACGGATGCTGCGCCCCTGAGCCGCGTCAGCTCCCGCCAGTCCGGGTGACGGGCGGGTCGAGCAGCGAGCGCGCCAGACGCGTCGACCCGGCCACGGCCGCCGGCATGGCCACGACGGCTCCCAGCGGTACGAGGAAGCAGAGCTGCGTCGCCACACCGAAACCCAGGACGCGGCCCGGGTGCCGGCGCATCAGACGTCGCCGCTCGCCGTGGGCCAGCCCGCGGGCCGTGAGCGCCCGCGAAGTCAGCTCCTCCGCGACGAGCCACCCGGTGAACGCGACCCCGAACACGGCGCTCAGAGCGCTCCCCACGACGGGAACGAGCCCGATCAGGGCGGCCAGCAGCGCGATTCCCGCACCGCGCGCGATGAGCGAGGCTCCGTCGGTGACGGAACGCCAGAAACCGTAGCCTGCGTCGTCACGTCGCCCGCCCAGGTCGGCCTCCACCGCCTTCCAGATGCGGTCGTAGAACGGCTCGCCGATCACGAGCGTCAGGGCGGTGAACGAGACGGCGACCAGGACGAGCGCCGATCCGAGCAGCGCTGTCCCGACGGCGACTCGGAAGACGGCCGCCCAGACTCCCGGCCATGTGTCGGCGAAGGGCGTCATCGCCTCGGTGATCGCCGGAAGGAAGGTTCCGAGGGCGATGAGACCCGACAGGAACAGGAGGCCGACGATCGCGGCCGGAACGAGGCCGAGCGCCATCAGCCCCGGACGACGCCGCCAGTAGGCGAAGCCCTGCCCCAGATGGGCCATTCCTCGGCCGAATTCACGCATCCCGTCAGCCTACGTCCGGACCCGCGTCACGCCCCCTCGCGCTTCCGCCGTGCGCCCGCGTCGAGTGGTCGCGTACCTCGAGTGCCGCGTCAGGTCGCCGTGAGGGCGGCGCGCGTGACGGAGGAGAGAACGTCCTCGAGGAACGTGGCCACGATGCGCGCCTCCCGTACAGAAAGCTCCGCGGCGAGTGTGCGCAGCCGTAGGGTGAGCGGATCCAGATGGTCTGGGTCGGTGTCGCGATCGAACGGCCGCACCAGCTTCTTCCGGCGGTCGTAAGGGTGGCTCTCGACGACGACCAGACCGCGCGCGAGGAGGCGGTCGATCAATGCTGTGCCGGAAGCGGGAGACAGGTGCAGGGCACGCGCGATCATGCCGGGGGTGACCTCCGCGTTGTCGAGGTGCTCGAGCAGAAATCGCATGGCAGCGCGGTCGGTCTCGTTCATCCCCGTCTGCTGCTCGCGCTGACGCGCCAGCTTCACGTCGGCGAGCCGGAGCCGTTCGAGGATCCCGGCCACATCCGGCCGGCTGCTGTCTCCGGCTCCGGGCGGCGTCACTTCTTCCCGCACGATTCGTCCCTCCGGCTGATCTCCCCGCGAGCTCATTTACTCGGATCTCTACATATTCGACCATGAAACTCTCTGTTTCGGAACCTTTGATACCGAAAATCGCAGTATCAAAAAGTAAAATGACAGATTTCTCACGGACAAATTGTTTGATATCGAACTAAACTGGGCCGAACCCTTCGGAAGGAGCGCTCACCATGGCCGAACTCATCTACGGCTCCGAAGGCAGCCCGATAGAGATCCCCGAGTATCTGCTCGCGCACGTGAAGATCGTCGTCGCCACCAAGCTGCGTCGCAACGAGAGCTTCATGCTGTCGTGGCGCCACGCCGACGGGACCGGCCGTTCGTCGGTCTGGATCCAGCCGTCGATTCCCCTGCGCTTCGTCTTCGACACCGCCGAGGAGCCCCGGATCGATCACGTCCTGCTCGCGAGTCTGGCGACGGCTGCGAATTCCAACGGCGGCCTGGTTCTCGACCTCGACGACATCTACATCCTCGCGGCGCCTGATCGGGCGCCCGAGGCCCGCGAGCGCTCACGACAGGCAGCGCCGCAGCCCGCGGCGTGAGGGCCTGTGCCCACAGCTGATCCTGTTAGCCGCCGCGCTGCCCGCATGTCAACCCCCTCAGCGGTTCGTCGCGTGCCGGGCAGGCTCGGACCACAGGGGGCGAGACCGGGGGGTCGACGATGACCGACACGAAGCGGAGCGATGAGACCCGCGACGAAGGCGCACGTGCCACGGAAGCTCTCCGCGACGCGGAGAAGAGCGGGGACGTGACGCGCGGAACGGCGAGCGAGCGCAGCCGCGAGCGCGACGCCCAACGGCGCGTCGGATCCAGCCGGGTCATGCCTGCCGATCGCCATGAGTGACACGGAGCAGCCATGAAACGCGACGACGTCCACCAATTGATCCTGACGCCGCTCGGCGACCGCGCGTGGCGACTGTGCGACCGCGGCGTCGCGCGCCACGACGTGGCGAGCCTCGTCGCCTACGTCGAACTGCTGGACTCCGGAGCCTACGAGGCGGTCTGGGTGGGGGTCGGGCTCGGGTCGGCGCGGTTCACCTCACTGGATGCTCTCTTCCGCGCCGCCATCGAGAAGCTCGACCAGTCGCGCAGCCTGGGTGCGGGCAAGCCGGAGCATATTCCGAGTCGACCCCCCGCGCGAGCCTGACCGCCGCCGCCCGTGTGGGGCGGGGCGACGCTGTTGTGCCGATGTCGGCGGCCGGTGCCAGGATGGGCGCATGCCTGAGTCGCCCGAGGTCGACGCACTCGCACGGTTCCTCGCAGACGAGGCTGCCGGCCGCGAGGTCCGCGCGGTCGACGTGCTCGAGTTCCGCACCGTCAAGACAAGGGCCACGCCGCCCTCGAGCCTCACCGGTCGCACCATCGCCGGCGCGGTGCGTCACGGCAAGCACGTGGAGATCCGGCTGGATGGTCCGAGCCTCGTCGTGTCCCTCGGCCGTCACGGGTGGATGCGCTGGCTCGAGGACGGCGGCGAGGCTGACCCGCCGCCCGCCGACGAGCCTCCGGCACTCGCCACCTTCGAGCTCGCCGGCGGCACGAGCCTCCAGGTGACTGATGCCGGCACCTGGGTCTCGCTCGGTCTGTTCGTGGTCGCGGACCCCAGCGATGTACCCGCGATCGCGAAGCTGGGTCCCGACCCGGCCGACCCGGGCTTCGTGCGGGCCGACTTCGATGCCGCGGTGGTCGGGCGGCGGAAGCAGATCAAGGCGATCCTGCAGGAGCAAGAGTCCCTTGCCGGCATCGGGAACGCCTACTCCGACGAGATCCTGCACCTGGCCAAGGTGTCACCGGTGAGGCACGCCGCCGCCTTGGATGAAGCGGAGGTCGATCGCCTGTTCGACGCGACGGTCGACACGGTGCGCACCGCGATAGCGGCGCGCCGCGGCATCCCGATCGATCGGCTGAAAGCTGCGAAGGTCGACGCCATGCGCGTGCACGGGCGCACCGGGGAGGCATGCCCGGTGTGCGGCGACACGATCCGCGACCTGGCGTTCTCCGGCACGACGGCCCAGTATTGCCCCACATGCCAGAACGGAGGCGAGCTGTTGTGACACGTCGGGGCCGGCGACCGCCGGAGCAGCCGACGACATGGGTAGCATGGTGCGCATGACGACTTCCGCACAGCCGGCGCCCATCACCCTCGCTCCCGTTCCCGACGAGAAGAACCTTCTGACCGTCGTCGAGTCCTCTGGTTCGTGCTGCGGCGGCAGCGCCTGCGGCATCGGCTGACGCGCACCGCGGCCGACCTCCCTCGCCGTCGATGACCGACGAACAACTGCACATCAGCCCGAGGGTGGGGCGCATCCTCATGTCGGAGGAGGCGATCTACGGGCTCATCCTCGTATCGGGCATGATCGTCGTCAGCGCTCAGGGCACGTCGTGGGAGGCCCTGGTGACCGTCGCCGTCACCGTGATCGTCTTCTTCGCCGCCCACGTCTTCGCGGGCACCCTCGGTCGCCTGGCGGCGACAGACGGCCACGCGGGGCTTCGAGCGAGTCTGCGCGCTTCGGCTCGCCAGTCCAGCGGCATGGTCATCGCCTCGGTGCCGCCCCTCCTCATCCTGCTGCTGGGCGCCACTCGCATCATCGACGACAGTGCCGCCCTGTGGGCCGCGCTCATCGTCAACACGGTCGTTCTCGCCGCGCTCGGCTGGATCGCTGTCGCGAGGTGGAGCACCCACTGGTTCCCGCGTATCGTCAGCGCACTGATCACGGCCGCTTTCGGCGGAGTGCTGATCCTTCTGAAAGCGATCATCCACCACTGACGGCGCGGGCCGCATCGCCCGGTGCACGCAGGGCGGCGACCAGCTGCGGGCTGAGTCCCGGCACATCGTCGACGGGCACCGCGAGGGCCTGCAGCGCACGGCTGTAGTAGTTGCGCACGGCTGCCGCCAGCGTGATGTCGACGATCTGCCGGTCGGTGAAGCCCACGTCGCGCAGACGCCGGGAATCGGCGTCGCTCATGGCGGCAGCATCCGTCGACAACTTCTCGGCGTAGGCGATCACCGCGCGGTCGGCGTCATCGAGGTCGGCCTCCGCGCCTTCGCGTGCGAGGGCGGACAGCTGGTCCTCGTCGAGCAGCCCGCCGCGAAGGCTTTTACGCCCGTGCGCCAGGAGGCAGTGCTCGGATCCGATGGCGCGCGCCGCGCCCAGCGTCGCGAGCTCGTAGGTGCGGACGCCGATGGAGGGCACGATCGCGTGGATGAGATCCTCGAACGCCTGGTGCGCTTCGGGGTTCATCGCCATCGCGCGCGTGTGGGCGAATACGAAGCCGTCCGTGCGCATGTCGCCGTCGTACATGTCGGCGACGTGACCCGTGGCGCCATCGGTGTCGGGGGTGCTGACGATCATGGTGCTGCCTTCCCATCGTCGGGTGTCGGGGCGCAACCAGAATTGCGGATGCCCCACCCCTTGTCTATAAACCGCCGTCGAGGGGGCGGGGCATCCGCGTGATACGAGCCGGACGAACAGGGTCCGGGCCTCACGGGTTCGATTCAGTGGCCGGCGTGTGCACCCATGGGCTGATCGGCGGGCTTGCGGATGAGGAACGCGCCCACCAGCAGGGGCAGGGACAGGAAGGCGGCGGTCAGGAACGCGGCGTGGGTCCCGGCTGTACCCGCGGCCAGTTCGTCGGCGCCCGATGCTGTCGCGGCCGCAGACGCCGCGGCCATGACGCCGAACATCAGGGCGATGCCGGCAGCCCCGGCGACCTGCTGAACAGTTCCCACGACGGCGGAGCCGTACGAGTAGAACCGCGGCTGAAGAGAGCCGAGCGATGCGGTGAAGAGCGGCGTGAACGAGAGCGCGAGCCCGAGGGAGAGCACGGTCTGGGCGATCGCGATCAGCCACACCGGCGTCTCGGAACCGAACGTCGTGTAGAACCACAGCATGCCGCTCGTGATGACGGCGCCCGGCACGAGGAGGACGGTGGTGCCCCAGCGGTCGTAGATGCGGCCGATGACCGGACCCGCAAGGCCCATCGCCAGCGCGCCCGGGAGCACGACCAGTCCGGTGGTGAGCGGATCGACGCCCAGCACGTCCTGCAGGTACAGCGGCACCACGGTGATGGCACCGAAGAATGCCATCGACATGATGGCCATCTGCGCGACCGACAGCGAGAAGTTCGCACTGCGGAACACGCGGAGGTCGAGCAGTGCGTCGTCCTTGCGCTGCAGCACGACCTGGCGCCAGCCGAACAGGCCGAGTGCGACCACGCCCACGGCCAGCGACACGGCGAGGGTCGTGGTCGACGCGGCGCTCGCGGCCGCAGCATCCGCTCCGCTTCCGTGACCGCCCGCGCCCAGCTGGCTGAGGCCGAACACGAGTCCGCCGAAGCCGAGCGCCGACAGGATCACCGACAGCACGTCGATCGGGGCACGCGTGGTCTCGCCCAGGTTGTGGATCCAGCGAGCACCGACGGCCAGCGCCACGATCGCGATCGGCAGCACGACGCCGAAGATCCAGCGCCACTCGAAGTTGTTCAGCAGCGCGCCGGCGAGCGTCGGGCCGATGGCGGGGGCGAGCGAGATCACGATGCTGACGCGCCCCATCATGCGGCCGCGGATGGCGGCCGGCACCACGGTCATGAGCGTCGTCATGAGCAGCGGCATCATGATGGCCGTGCCGGACGCCTGCACGACGCGTGCGACGAGCAGCATGGGGAAGCCGGGGGACAGGAAGGCGATCAGCGTTCCCGCGGAGAACAGGCCCATCGCCGCCACGTACATGGTGCGCGTGGTGAAGCGGCGCAGCAGGAAGCCCGTGATCGGGATGATCACGGCCATCGTCAGCATGAACGCGGTGGTCAGCCACTGCGCGGCCAGCGCGGTGATGCCGAGGTCGACGATGAGGTGCGGGATCGCCACGCCCATCGTCGTCTCGTTGAGGATGGCGACGAACGCGGCGGCGAGGAGCAGCCAGATGACCCGGCTCTCCTCGGGGCGCAGCTTCGGAGCGGAGGCTCCGTGAGACGCACCAGGCGCAGCGGGGATGCTGCCGGTTCCGGGGGTCGTTTCGATGGCGGCCATAGGGCGTCTCCTCGAGGCTCGGATGGACAGCGATGAGCCACCCGAGAGAAAGGCGAGGATGGCAAGCCTTCAGGATAACGACAAGGTCCGACATCGCATTCCCGATCAGGGAACCGATGACGGCGGACCGGCCAGCCGGACGTCAGCGCGCGGAGGGCTCGGGCTCCGGGTCGTCCCAGTCCTCCGAGCCGATCGCGTCGGTGGGCTCGGCCTCGGGCTCCTCCTCCTCGACGATCTTGGGGAGCGGGTTGACGATCTCTTCGTGCGGGATGGCCTTGAGGGCGTCGATCTCCTCCCGCAGCTCCGCGAGATCGCTGCCGTCGTGACCGGGGGCGTCGGGGGTCGAGGTCATGACCGAAGCCTAGCGGCCGGCCCACCTGTCGGGGGCGCTGATTAGGCTGGCGGAGTGAGCATGCGAGGCGGTGGCGGCGGGGGAGGACACCCGGGCTTCCGGCCGGTCGACGTCGAGGCGCAGCGGCGCGCCAACGCCGAGGCACCCAAAATACCCGACCTCGGCCGCCGGGTGGTCGCGCTGTTCCGCCCGTACACCTGGTCGATCGTCGTCACTGGCCTGCTGGTCGTGACCGGCGCCGGCATCGCCGTCATCCCGCCGCTGCTGGTTGAGCGGGTGTTCGACGACGCGCTGTTCCCCGTCGACGGCTCCGCCCCCGATCTGACGCTGCTGTGGCAGCTCGTCGTGGTGATGATCGCGCTCTTCCTGCTGTCGGCGGGGCTCGGTGTCGTACAGACCTGGCTCACCTCCACCGTCGGCAATCGTGTGACCGGCGACCTGCGGGTGAAGCTCTTCGATCACCTGCAGTCGATGGAGCTCGGCTTCTTCACGCGAACCAAGACCGGCGTCATCCAGTCGCGCCTCCAGAACGACGTGGGCGGTGTCTCCGGCGTCCTCACCAACACGGTGACGAGCATTCTCGGGAACACGGTCACGGTCGTGGCCTCTCTCGTGGCGATGATCCTCATCGACTGGCGGCTGACCATCATCGCCGTCGTGCTCATGCCCTTCCTCATCCTGGTGCAGCGCCGGGTGGGTCAGGTGCGGGCCCGGATCGCGGGGGAGACGCAGGAGTCGCTGTCGGAGCTGACCGCTATCACGCAGGAGACCCTGAGCGTCTCGGGAATCCTGCTCTCGAAGTCCTTCAACCGGCAGCGTACGGAGTCCGCCCGCTACGCCGACGAGAACGTCAATCAGGTGCGCCTCCAGGTGCGCCGGGCGATGAGCGGCCAGGGCTTCTTCGCCGTCGTCCAGGTGATCATGGCGAGCGTGCCCGCGATCATCTACCTCGTCTCGGGCTATTTGATCGGCGGGGGCACCGACGCCATCACCGCCGGTACGATCGTCGCGTTCACCACCGTCCAGGCGCGCCTTCTCATGCCTCTCATGGGGCTCATGCGCGTGTCGCTCGACCTGCAGACCTCGTCTGCGCTGTTCGCGCGCATCTTCGAATACCTCGACCTCGTGCCGGCGATCCGCGACTCCGCCGACGCGATCGATGTGGCGGATGCACCCGGACCGGTCGGCCGCATCGAGTTCCGCGACGTGGTGTTCCGCTATCCGGATGCCGCGCCCGACACGAGAGCGACGCTCGACGGCATCTCCTTCGTCGCCGAGCCGGGCCAGCATGTCGCGTTCGTCGGCCCCTCCGGCGCAGGAAAGACGACCGTGCTGTATCTGACGCCCCGTCTGTACGAGGCATCCGGCGGCGCCGTGCTCTTCGCCGGCGAGGACGTCCGCCGTCTGCGCCAGGAGTCGATCGTCGACAACGTCGGCATCGTCTCCCAGGAGACCTACCTCTTCCACGCGACCATCCGCGAGAACCTCCGCTACGCCAGACCGGACGCGACGGACGCCGAACTCGAGGACGCCTGCCGGGCGGCGAACATCCACCACGTGATCGAGCGCTTCGAGAACGGCTACGACACCGTCGTGGGCGAGCGCGGGTACCGGCTCTCGGGCGGCGAGAAGCAGCGCATCGCCATCGCGCGCGTGCTCTTGAAGGACCCGCCGGTCCTTCTTCTCGACGAGGCGACGTCGGCGCTCGACACCGTCTCGGAGCGGGTGGTCCAGGAGGCGTTGGATGCTGCCGCCCGCGGCCGCACGACGCTCTCGATCGCCCACCGGCTGTCGACGGTGATCGCCGCCGACGTGATCCATGTGGTCGAGGCGGGGCGCATCGTGGAGTCGGGGACGCATGCGTCGCTCCTGGCGGCGGGCGGGCTCTACGCCGAGCTGGCCGCACAGCAGCTGGCGACCACGAAGATCCTCGAGGCCGAGGATTCCGTCCCTCCCGCCGACCACCCCGATCGCCGGGCCGACACCGCGCCCGACGCGCCCGTGGTCACGTCGAGCGAGGTGCTCGCCGCCGGCCGGGGGAGCGTCGCAGACGCCGGGTGACGCGGCCCGTCACGGCGTGAGCCTCACCAGAGCCGTGCGGCGCTGAGCGCTGTGGCGGCCGCCTCGGGGAGCACCAGCCCGTCGACGCGAGACGACAGCCTCCGCGCGAACTCCCCGAGCGCCCGTCGGTAGGCGTCGTCGGGATGATCGCGCGCCATCTCGACGAGCGGTGGCACGTCCATCGCCAGGATGAGCCGCACCCGGGACGCCGCCGCCCGCGAGTGGCCCGCCGCATCCAGCACGGCGAGGCCGCCGCTCAGCGCCTCGAGGTAGTCGCGGAGCACCGGGAGTTCGCCCTTGTGCTGGGTGATGGACGAGCCGTCGGCGCGCTCGCGCCACTCGACGACGACGTCGGGGATGACATCGAAGGCGCGCGCGCGGGTGTACATCTGCTGGGCGACGATCTGGTCCTCGTACGCCTTGCCGACCGGGAACCGCAGACCGGTGCGCTGCCACAGCTCCGTGCGGCTCACCTTCGACCACGCCACGATGTTCCCCGACGCCGCGGGGTGCTCCTCGAGCGTGGTGCCCCGCCGGGCGGGGTCGGTCGCCGCCGCGACCCACGGCTGCACGCTCCCCGCCTCGTAGCCGCCGGCGGTGTCGGGCCGCAGGCGCACGTACGCGCCGACGGCGAAGTCGCTGCCGCTGCCGTCGACGGTTGCCACGAGGCGTTCGAGCGCCGAGGGGGTCAGTCGGTCGTCGGCGTCGAGGAAGCCGAGGAAGGGCGTGCGCACGAGGTCCAGTGCCGTGTTGCGGGCCGCGCCCAGACCGCGTTGCTCGCGATGATGCACGACGGTGAAGCGGTCGTCGTGCGCGGCCGCGGCGTCGAACAGCCTGCCGGTGTCGTCGCTCGAAGCGTCGTCCACGAGGATCGCGACCCAGTCCGTGCGCGTCTGGGCGCGGAGGGATTCGAGCGCCTCGGCGGCGTACAGGGCCACGTCGTGGCCCGGGACGATGAGGGTCACGGCGGGGGGCACGTCCCGATCCTAGGGGCGCCCGGAGGCGTGAGGCTCCGCCAGGGGCGGGTATGACGCCGCGCTCCGCCCCGTGCTCAGGAACCTGTCGAGACGGCGGCGACGGATGCCTCGACCGCGTCGGCCACGGCATCGAGCGGCGTGCTCAGCCACCGCGGGAAGGTGAACCGCACAGCCGTCTGCGCCACCTCCGGCTCGATGCCCATCGCGAGCAGCACGTGCGACGGCTCATCGCTGCCCGCGGCACACGCGGACCCGCTCGACGAGACGACACCGCGGCGCTCCAGTTCGAGCAGGACGGCCTCTCCGCTGGTGCCCGCGAACGTGAAGCTCGCTGTTCCGGCGAGGCGGTGGACGGGGTCGCCGGTCAGTCGCGCCGACGGCACCGCGGCGAGCACCCGGGCGATGAACCGGTCGCGGATCGCGGAGACGCGAGCGGATGCCTCGACGCGCTCCGTCTCGGCCAGCTCCAGGGCGGTGGCGAAGCCGACGGCACCGGCGACGTCCTCCGTGCCGCTGCGGCGGCCGCGCTCCTGGCCGCCGCCGTGCAGCAGCGGCTCGAGCGGGATCCGGCCGCGCACGCCCAGCACGCCGGTGCCCTTCGGGGCGCCGAGCTTGTGGCCGGCGAGGGAGATCGCGTCGTAGCCGAGGGCATCGGCCGAGAGCGGGAGCCAGCCGGCGGCCTGCACCGCGTCCAGGTGGAGCGGCACGCGCCGTTCGCGCAGCACGGACGCGAGGGCCGCAGCATCCTGGATCGTCCCCACCTCGTTGTTGGCGTACCCGATGCTCACGAGCGCGGTGTCGTCGCGCAGGCTCCGGGCGAGGTCGTCCGCCGAGATCCGCGCGTGGTGATCGACGGGCACGAGCGTCGCCGCAAAGCCGTGCACCCGCTCGAGGTACGCCACCGACTCCAGCACGGACTCGTGCTCGACCGGCGTCGTCACGATGTGCGCGTGGCGGTCGCGGCGCTGTGCTGCCGCGATCGTGATCCCCTTGATCGCGAGGTTGTCGGCCTCGGTGCCACCCGAGGTGAAGACGATGTCGCCCGTGCGCAGGCCGAGCACGCGGGCGACACGTGTGCGAGCGTCGGCCAGCGCGTCGGCCGCCGCCTCGCCCACGGTGTGGTGACTGGACGGGTTGCCGTACCAGCGGGTGAGGAACGGCATCATCGCCTCGAGCACCTCCGGCCGCACCGGCGTCGTGGCGGCGTTGTCGAGGTAGAGCATGCTCATAGGGTGCTCCCGCGGCTCAGGCCGCGTCGATCCGTACGTCGAGTCCGAGGTCCAGTGCCCGCGCCGAGTGCGTGAGCGCGCCGACCGAGATGACGTCGACGCCGGTCTCGGCGATCGCCCGTACCGTCTCGAGCGACACCCCGCCGGACGCCTCGACCGTCGCCCTACCCGCCACCTGCGCGACGCCGGTGCGGAGGTCGTCGAGCGAGAAGTTGTCGAGCATGATCGTGCCGATGCCGGCGGCCAGCACGGGCTCGATCTGCTCGAGCCGGTCGACCTCGACCTCGATGTGGGTGGTGTGGGGGAGGAGGTCCTTGGCGGCCCGCAGGGCCTCGGTCGTGGACACGCCCTTCTGCGCGAGCACGGCCAGGTGGTTGTCTTTCGCCATCACCGCGTCCGACAGGGAGTGACGGTGATTGCGGCCCCCGCCGTCGCGCACCGCCTTGCGCTCGAAGGCGCGGAGCCCGGGCGTCGTCTTGCGCGTGTCGGCGATGCGGGCGCCGGTGTGCGCCACCTCGGCCACGTAGGCGCCGGTGAGCGTGGCGATCCCCGACATCCGCTGCACGAAGTTGAGGCCGATCCGCTCGGCCGTGAGCACCGCGCGAGCCGGGCCGGTGACGACCGCGAGCACCGTGCCCGGCTCGAACCATTCGCCGTCCTCGACGTCGACCTCGACGTCGATCGCCGGGTCGGTCAGGCGGAAGGCGGCCTCGAACACGTCGCCGCCGGAGAACACCCCCGCCTCGCGCGCGACCAGATCGGCGCGCGCGACCGCGTTCGGCGGAATCAGGGCCTCGCTCGTGAGGTCGCCCCACGGAGCGTCCTCTTCGAGGGCGGCGGCGACGGCGCGGTCGATCACGGCACGGGTCAGCATGCGACGGGCTCCTTCTCGGAGGGGGCGGCTGCAGAACTCCACGGATCTGGAGCTGATGCCGCCTCCGGCGTTGGTCTCGCCGGGATGGCGCCGTGCTTCCGTGGAGTTTCGCCGGCGCCTGCGTCGGAGCGGAAGTGGGCGCCGACGGAATCTGTCCGTGCACGGGCCGCCGCCACCAGCCGCTCGGCCACGAGGAGCAGGTTCTCGTCCTCGAGGTCGTGCTCGGTGACCGGCATGCGCTGCTGCGCGCGCCAGACGGCGATGACGGAAGCCGCGTGCGCGAGGCCCGCCTCGTCGCGCACCAGTCCGGCGTCCTCCCACAGCAGCTGCTGCAGGGCGTCTCGCGTGAACGCCGGCGCCGGCGTCGAGCCGCCGTGCCCTTCCGGTTCGTTCGTCACGTGTGTACGCGAGACGGCGGAATTGGCGTACGCAGGTGACGGATGAACGGGGATGTGGGGCCAGGATCCGGATGCCGCGTCGGCTGCGATCGCATCGCCGGCTCGTGCGCCGAACACGGCGCCCTCGAGCAGTGAATTCGAGGCGAGACGGTTGGCGCCGTGCACGCCGGTGCGCGCGACCTCGCCCACGGCGTACAGGCCGGGGAGCGTGGTGCGGCCGAACAGGTCGGTGGCCACACCGCCCATGAGGTAGTGCGCCGCGGGGGTCACCGGAATCGGCTGGCGGGCCCAGTCCAGGCCGCGCTCGCGCACCGCGCGGTCGATGGTCGGGAAGCGGCGCGCGAGGAACGCGGCCCGCTCGGCCGGGTCGGCGGAGTGGATCCGCGTCGCGTCGAGAAGCACCGGGCGTCCGTCCTGCGCCTCCATCTGCCGGGCGATGGCGCGCGCGACGACGTCGCGGGGGGCCAGCTCTCCGTCGGGGTGCGCGTCGAACGCGAACCGGCGGCCGCGTTCGTCGATGAGGGTCGCACCCTCGCCACGAACGGCCTCCGACACCAGGAAGGAGCCGCCCGCGGCCAGCCCGGTGGCGTCAGCCCTGCCTTCCAATACCGTCGGGTGGAACTGGAAGAACTCGAGGTCCGCGACGGCGGCGCCGGCGCGGATCGCGGCCGCGATGCCATCGCCCGTCGCCACCTCGGGGTTCGTCGAGTGGGCGTAGAGCTCACCCGCGCCGCCCGTGGCGAGCACGACCGCGTCGGCCTCCAGCATCAGGCGGCGGCCGGGTGCGGCATCCGTCTCGCCGACCAGCAGCTCGATGCCCGTGACCCGACCTCGACCGTTCGACGGGTCCGGCGCGGACGATCGCACGAGGTCGATCAGGAACGCGTGCTCGATGACGGTGACGTCGCTCCCGCGGAGGCGGGCGACGAGGGCCTTCTCGATGGCCGTTCCCGTGGCGTCGCCCCCGGCGTGCAGGATGCGAGGGTACGAGTGGGCGGCCTCGAGGCCCTTGACGAACCCGCCGGCCTCGTCGCGGTCGAAGCCGACGCCGAGCTCGATCAGCTCGCGGATGCGCGCCGGACCCTCGTCGACGAGCACACGGACCGCAGCGGGATCGCTGAGTCCGGCGCCGGCGACGAGGGTGTCGTGCAGATGGTCGTCGGCGCGGTCGTCGGAGAACATGACGCCGGCGATGCCGCCCTGGGCGTAGCGCGTGTTGGCGTGCTCGAGCACGTCCTTCGTGACGAGCGTCACCCGGCAGCCGTGCTCCGCGGCGTGCAGCGCGGTGAGCAGGCCCGCGATGCCGGACCCGACGACGATCGCGTGCACGGCGGTGGCGCCCGCGGGCGTGGTCATGATGCGTTCTCCCACGCGGCGGCCGGGGCGGCCGGCGGCTTGGCGGCGAGCGTGCGCTCGAGCGCCACGCGGGCGGGCTGGGCGACATCGGCCGGGACCGTGATGCGGTTGCGCACCTCGCCCGCCACGAGGCCCTCGAGCACCCACGCGAGATACCCGGGGTGGATGCGGTACATCGTCGAGCACGGGCACACGACCGGGTCGAGACAGAAGATCGTGTGCTGCGGGTGATCGGCGGCCAGGCGCTGCACGAGGTTCACCTCGGTGCCGATCGCGAAGGTCGTGGGCTCGGTCGCGGCCTCGATCGCCTTGCGGATGTAGTCCGTCGAGCCGGCCTCGTCCGCAGCATCCACGACCTCCATCGGGCACTCGGGGTGCACGATGACGCGCACGCCGGGGTGCTCCGCGCGCGCCTTCTCGATCTGGTCGACCGAGAAGCGGCGGTGCACCGAGCAGAACCCGTGCCACAGGATGACGCGCGCATCGGCGAGCTGGTCGGCGGATGCTCCGCCCAGGGGCTTGCGCGGATTCCACATCGGCATCTGCTCGAGCGGCACGCCCATCGCCTTCGCCGTGTTGCGGCCGAGGTGCTGGTCGGGGAAGAAGAGCACGCGACGCCCCCGCTGGAACGCCCACTCGAGCACCGTGCGCGCATTCGAGGAGGTGCACACGATGCCGCCGTGGCGCCCCACGAAGCCCTTGATGGCGGCCGAGGAGTTCATGTAGGTGACGGGGACGACGGGCACGAGACCTTCGGCATCCCGCGCGTCCATGTCGCCGTAGACCTCGGCCAGCTGCTCCCAGCACTCCTCGACCTGGTCGATGTCGGCCATGTCGGCCATCGAGCAGCCGGCGGCGAAGTTGGGGAGGATGACAGCCTGCTCCGGGCGCGACAGCAGGTCGGCGGTCTCGGCCATGAAGTGGACTCCGCAGAACACGATCGCCTCGGCGTCAGGGTGCTCGAGGGCCGCGTTCGCCAGCTGGAACGAGTCGCCGACGTAGTCGGCGTGCACGACGACCTCTTCGCGCTGATAGAAGTGGCCGAGCACGACGACCCGCGAGCCCAGTGCCGCCTTCGCCGCGCGGATGCGCGCGGCGAGCTCGGCCTCGGAGGCTTCGCGGTACTCCCGCGGCAGTTCGCCCTGGCGGGGGGATCCCGTCGGGATGACGTCGCCCATCGACGATCCGGGGCCATAGCCCGGGCGGATGTCGAAGTCCCAGGGTCCGGCGGCGAGGTCGGTGTTGCAGGTCTCGCCGAGCTGGGCGCCCGCGACGATCGCCTGGATGGCGTGATCGACCGACGCATCGAGATCCGGCCGGCGCTGCAGGGTGATGTTGATGGCGGACATGATGGCTCTCTCGTTCGGGTGGTTCAGTCGCGGGTGCCGAGAGGGCCGCGGTCGGCCAGCTCGACGTCCTGGTTGTAGCGGTACAGCCGTGCGGGGCGATGGCTGCCCGTGCGGAAGCGATCGGTGGGGATGAGGGTGCCGGAGTTCTCGACCTGGCGGCGGAAGTTGGCGGGATCGAGCCGCCGGCCGAGGATCGCCTCGTACACCTCGCGAAGCTCGGCCAGCGTGAACTCGTCGGCGAGGAGCCCGTGGGCGATGCGGCTGTACCCCACCTTGTTCCGCAGGCGCCACAGCGCATAGCCGACGATCTCGTTGTGGTCGAACGCCAGCTCCGGCAGCGCGGCCGCGTCGAACCACTGGACGTTCTCCACGCTGTCGGTGATCTCGTCGGCGCGCAGGAGCGCCCAGTACACGATCGACACGACGCGCGTCGGGGAGCGGTGGACCCCTCCGAAGGCGTACAGCTGCTCGAGATAGCTCGGTGCCAGCCCGGTCGTTTCGGCGAGGGTGCGGGATGCTGCGGCATCCAGGCCCTCCGCGACATCGAGCCATCCGCCCGGGAGCGCCCAGTGGCCCTCGTGGGGGTCGCGCGTGCGGCGCACGAGGGGCAGCACGACTTGCATCGCGTCGCTCCCGGGCAGGCGCCGGAGCGTGAAGATCACGGTAGACACCGCCACGCGTATCGCGTCGGCGGGCGCGGCGGCCGCGGCTGGGGCGGTGGTCTGGGAAGCTGTTCTGGTCATGATGACTCTAACTCTCGAGAACGATCATAGTGTCATGATGACCAGAAGCCAAGCGGTTCCTGTAACACGGCCGTGCCGCGCCCGTCGCCGCCGCGTGTCGGGGGTGTCTCCCAGGGTGGATGCGTAGCCTGTCGAGACGTACCCCGGACGCGAGAGGAGTGGCGTTGATCGCCGTCGATCTGATCGTCGTCCTCCTCCTCGTCGGAGCCTGCGTGGCCGGAGTGAGGCGAGGCTTCTTCGCCAGCGTCGGCACGCTCGTCGGCGTTGCCGCGGGAGCCTTCGCCGCCTTCTGGCTCACGCCCCTGGTGAGCGCCTGGGTGCCCTCGCCGGTCTGGCGGGGACCGGCGGTGATCCTCACGGCGTTCGGTCTGGTGTTCGCCGGGGCCGCACTCGGGGCGGCGATCGGCTCCGCGCTGCGCTCGGGTGCCGACCGGCTCAAGCTGCGCGGTGTGGAGCGGTTCCTGGGCGGCATCGCCTCGGTCCTCGCGGCGATCCTCGCCCTCGCCCTCGTCGCCCCGGCGATCGCCGGCGCCGGCATCCCGGTGGTGTCTTCGGCCGTCGCCTCCTCGAGCATCCTGCGCGGCATCGAGGCGGCGACCCCCGACCCCGTCGCGGCGGCACTCGCGCAGCTGCGCAGCACCGTGCTCGACGACACCTTGCCGGGACTGGGACTGCTGCTCGGTCCCGGGACGGTCGAGCCCGCGCCCCCGGTGGCACTGGACGATCCAGAATTGCAGCGGGCCGCAGCATCCGTCGCCCGCGTCTCGGGCAATGCGTACGCCTGCGGTCGCGGCTCCGCCGGGACGGGCTTCGTGATCGCCGAGGATCGTGTCGTGACGAACGCGCACGTGGTGGCCGGCGTCGACGTTCCCATCGTGGAGCTGCCCGGAGAGCCGGCGCGTGAGGGCCGGATCGTCTACTTCGACCCGATCGACGATCTCGCGGTCATCGCCGTCGACGATCTCGGCGCCACGCCGCTGCGGTTCTCACCGACGCTCGCGGCCGGGACGGCCGCGGCGGTGCAGGGCTATCCGTACGGCGGTCCGTTCACGATGGTGACCGCCGGCGTGGAGTCGGTGGGCACCGCCAGCGTGCCCGACGTGTACGACGAGTCGTGGAACCCGCGGGAGATCTACGCGCTGCAGGCCACCGTGCGTCCCGGCAACTCGGGAGGGCCGCTGCTGACCGACGACGGCGAGGTCGCGGGTGTCGTGTTCGCGCGCGCCGAGAACGACGAGAACCTCGGGTACGCGATGACGATGGCCGAGCTGACGCCCGTGGCGGACCGCGCGTCCTCGCTCACGAACACCGTGTCGTCGGGTTCCTGCGTCGGCTGACGGCCCTGGCGGGTATGCTGGCTCCGCAAGTCAATAACGGCCCATGACCCGGGCGGGAGAGCCTCGGCAGCGCGATCGCCGGGCACCGAAGGAGCAAGCCTCCCCGCCAATCTCTCAGGTACGCGTACCGTTCGGGCAGGCCGACTCTGGAAAGCGATTCAAGCGAAGCGAGAATCCGCCGACGGTGAAAGCCCGCTCCACGTGGACGGGTGAAACTCTCAGGCCGATGACAGAGGGGGAGTTCACAGGCGCCGATCGGCGCCTGCCCGTCCGCGACCGGGAGAACTCATGACCGACCTCCGCACCACTTCTCTGCACGACCGCCATGAGGCGCTCGGCGCCTCCTTCACCGACTTCGGCGGTTGGCTCATGCCGGTGCGATACAGCTCCGACCTCGCCGAGCACCATGCGGTCCGCACCGCAGCGGGCCTCTTCGACATCTCTCATATGGCGGAGTTCACGGTCGAGGGCGCCGACGCGGGCGCCTGCCTCGACTACGCCCTGGCGGGAGCGGTCTCGCCGCTGAGCGTGGGGAGGGCGAAGTACTCGCTGGTGCTCGCGGAGTCCGGCGGCATCGTCGACGACGTCATCGTCTATCGCATCGCCGATCGCCGCTTCCTCGTGATCGCCAACGCCGGCAACCGCGATGCCGTCGCCGTCGCCCTGCGCGACCGCCTCGCCGGCTTCGAGGCCGAGCTGGAGGATCACACCGACGGCATGTCGCTCATCGCGGTGCAGGGTCCGGTCGCCCGTGCCGTCGTGGAGGCCACGGCCGGCATCGCGGATATCGTCCCGGCGCTGGCAGACCTCCGTTACTACGCGTGGTCGTCCGGGTCGTTCGAGGGCTCACCGCTCTTCGTCGCCCGCACCGGCTACACCGGCGAGGACGGGTTCGAGCTGCTGGTGCCGAACGCGGCGGCGCCCGGCCTGTGGGACGCGCTCCTCGCCGCGGGCGAGCCGCTGGGTCTCGTGCCCGCCGGACTCGCCGCGCGCGACACGCTGCGCCTGGAGGCGGGGATGCCGCTCTACGGGCACGAGCTGTCGCTCGACGTCGTCCCCTCGCAGGCGGGTCTCGGCCGGGTGGTGGCCGCCGACAAGGAGGACTTCGTCGGCAAGGCGGGTCTGTCCGCCGTCGTCGCATCCGACGCGCCGGTTCTCGTGGGCCTCGTCTCGGAAGGGCGCCGAGCCGGCCGCGCGGGCTACGCCGTGTTCGACAGCGCGGATGCCGGGAGCGCCGTCGGCGCGATCACGAGCGGGGCGCTCAGCCCGACGCTCGGGCATCCGATCGCGATGGCCTTCGTCTCGCCCGCCGTGAGCGAGCCCGGCACCCCGCTCTTCATCGACGTGCGAGGAACCCGCATTCCCGCGACCGTGACCGCCCTGCCCTTCTACCGGAGGAACTCATGACCGACCTCACCGCCCTCAAGTACACCGCCGAGCACGAGTGGGTCGCCCTCGACGGCGACGTCGCGACCGTCGGCATCACGTCGTACGCCGCCGACAAGCTCGGCGACGTCGTGTTCGTCGAGCTGCCCGCTGTCGGCAGCGCCGTGACCGCCGCCACCGTCGTGGGGGAGATCGAGTCCACCAAGTCGGTCGGAGAGCTCTACGCCCCGCTCACGGGCGAGGTCCTCGAGGTCAACGACGCCGTCGTCGACGACCCGTCGCTCGTCAACGCCGACCCCTTCGGCGCCGGCTGGCTCGTCAAGATCACCGTCGACCCGTCGTCCGTCGACGGCCTCCTCGACCGCGACGCGTACATCTCGCTCACGGGCGGCAGCGAATGACGGGTCTCTTCGCCGATCGCCATATCGGAACGGATGCCGCAGCCCAGCGCACCATGCTGGACGCGCTGGGCTACGACAGCGTCGACGCGCTCGTGCACGCGGCGGTGCCGGCATCCATCCACGCCGCTCCCCGCGCCACGAGCGTCATCCCGCCGGCGGCGACGGAGGCGGAGGCGCTCGCCGAGCTGCGCGCGCTGGCATCGCAGAATCGCGCTGCGCGCCCGATGATCGGCCTGGGCTACGCCGACACGCTGACGCCGTCGGTGATCGCCCGCAACGTGCTGGAGAACCCCTCCTGGTACACCGCTTACACGCCGTATCAGCCGGAGATATCCCAGGGGCGCCTCGAGGCCCTCATCAACTTCCAGACGATGGTGACCGATCTCACCGGGCTGGCCACGGCCAACGCGTCGATGCTCGACGAGTCCACGGCCGTGGTCGAGGGCATGCTGGTCGCCCGACGCGGATCGAAGTCCTCGTCGAACGTGTTCGTCGTGGACGCCGACACGCTTCCGCAGACGAAGGCCCTGCTCGCGCACCGCGCCGCTGCCGTCGGCATCGAGCTGCTCGAGCTCGACCTGGCGCACGGCGCCACGCTCCCGGACGAGCTGTTCGGCGTGCTGGTGCAGTACCCGGGTGCCTCGGGCAGCGTGTGGGACCCGTCGGGCGTCGTGGATGCGGCGCACGTCGCGGGCGCTCTCGTTGTGGTGGCCGCCGACATCCTCGCCCTCACGCTGCTGCGCTCGCCGGGCTCGTTCGGGGCGGACGTCGCCGTCGGCACGACTCAGCGATTCGGTGTGCCGCTCGGCTTCGGCGGGCCGCACGCGGGCTACATGGCGGTGCGGCAGGGGCTCGAGCGGCAGTTGCCGGGACGCCTGGTCGGCGTGTCGCAGGACGCGGCGGGCCACCCGGCATACCGCCTCGCTCTGCAGACGCGCGAGCAGCACATCCGCCGCGAGAAGGCCACATCGAACATCTGCACCTCGCAGGTGCTGCTCGCCGTCATGGCGTCGATGTACGCGGTCTACCACGGTCCCGACGGCCTGCGTGCGATCGCCACCGACGTCGCGAAGAAGGCGGAGGCGCTCGCCGGCCGCCTGCGTTCGTACGGGCTGTCGCTGCGGTCCCACTCCTTCTTCGACACCATTCGCGTGGCCACGCCCGGCTCGTCGCGACGGGTGATCGAGCGCGCGCGCAGCCGTGGCTACCAGCTGTTCTGGGCCGACGACGCGACCGTCGGCGTCTCGGTCGACGAGACGACGACCGCAGACGACCTCGCAGCGGTGGCGTGGGCCTTCGGCCTGCCCGAGGGCGAGTTCCTCGGGGCCGGCGAGCAGGGCGAGCGCGTACTCCCGTTCGCCGATGCCGAGCCGCTCGCCGGCGTCCCCTCCGGACTCCGGCGGGTCGAGGAGTTCCTCAGGCACCCGGTCTTCAACACGCATCGGTCCGAGACGGCGATGATGCGCTACCTCAAGCAGCTGTCCGACCGCGACTACGCGCTGGACCGCGGCATGATCCCCCTGGGCTCGTGCACCATGAAGCTGAACGCGGCGACCGAGATGGCGGCGGTCTCGTGGCCGGAGTTCTCGCGCGTCCATCCCTTCGCACCCCAAGAGGACGTGCACGGCTACCTCGCCATGATCGAGCAGCTCGAGGCGTGGCTCGCCGAAGTCACCGGCTACGACGCCGTCTCGCTGCAGCCCAATGCCGGTTCGCAGGGCGAGCTGGCGGGGCTCATGGCGATCCGGGGCTACCACCGCGCGAACGGCGATCGCGGCCGGACGGTGTGCCTCATCCCGTCGTCGGCCCACGGCACCAACGCGGCCTCCGCGGTGCTCGCCGGCATGCGCGTCGTCGTCGTCGCGTGCGACGAGGCCGGCAACGTGGACCTCGACGACCTGCGGGCCAAGATCGACGTCCACTCGGAGGAGCTGGCCGCGCTCATGATCACGTACCCCTCGACCCACGGGGTGTACGAGCACGACGTGCTCGAGATCACCCAGGCGGTGCACGATGCCGGCGGACAGGTGTACGTCGACGGGGCGAACCTCAACGCGCTCCTCGGCTACGCGCGCTTCGGCGACCTGGGCGGCGATGTCTCGCACCTGAACCTCCACAAGACCTTCGCCATCCCGCACGGGGGAGGCGGGCCGGGCGTGGGGCCTGTCGCCGCCAAGGCGCATCTGGCGCCGTACCTGCCGAGCCATCCGTTCTCGCAGCGCAAGGATCACGGGGGCGGCGTCTTCGACGGCGGCCCCATCTCGGCCGCACCGCACGGGTCCGCCGGCATCCTGCCGATCTCGTGGGCCTACGTCCGCATGATGGGTGCCGAGGGGCTGCGCAGCGCCACGGCGGCGGCGGTGCTGTCGGCGAACTACATCGCCTTCCGGCTGCGCGAGCACTACCCGGTGCTCTACACCGGTGAGGACGGCCTCGTCGCCCACGAGTGCATCCTCGACCTGCGCCCGCTGCGCGAGGCCACCGGGGCGACCGTCGACGACGTGGCCAAGCGGCTCATCGACTACGGCTTCCACGCCCCGACGATGTCGTTCCCCGTCGCGGGCACGCTCATGGTGGAGCCGACCGAGTCGGAGGACCTCGCCGAGATCGAGCGCTTCATCGAGGCGATGATCGCGATCAAGGCCGAGGCCGACCGCGTGGCCGCGGGGGAGTGGCCCGCGAGTGACAACCCGCTCGTCAACGCACCCCACACCGCCGAGTCGGTCGTCGCAGGGGAGTGGTCGCACCCCTACTCGCGGGAGACCGCCGTGTACCCCGTCCACTCCCTCGTCCGCACGAAGTACTGGCCGCCGGTCCGCCGCATCGACCAGGCCTACGGCGACCGCAACCTCGTCTGCGCCTGCCCGCCCATCGAGGCCTTCGCCTGACCCGCGCCCTCGCCCAACGCGCTTCTCCGCGAAACCCCACGGGGCGGACGAGACCCCGGGTGCGACCCACCGTCCCGGCCACCCCTTGGAGTTTCACCGGGGGGCGGGCCAGCGCGGGTCGATGGGGTGCGGAGCCCGAGCGGCGAGCCGCTGGCGCATCGACAGCAGGGCCGCCGAGTTCTGGGGCCTGGTCGGGCGCAGGCCGGCGCCGAGCAGCAGAGTCTGCAGCGGCGTGAAGGCGGTCACGTCCTGCCAGCCCCAGTGCACGATCGTGCGCACCTGCTCTCGGAGGCGCGCGTCCCTCGTGCGCTGCTTGTTCAGGAGAAGTGCGGCGTCGCCGAAGCGGCCGTCGAACTTGAGATCGCCGTCCGCTTCTCCCGCGACGGACGCGTCATCCCACACGAAGTCGGGGCGGTCAAGCGCCCGCCACTCCTGCGCGGGGGCAAAGACGCCGCGCCGGACTCTGATCAGCTCGTCCCGCCCGACTGCACGCTCAGGATGGGAGACCTCGCCGCTCCGAAGGAGTGCGATAGGCGTCGGCTTCACAGACAGAGCGGGCGAGATGAGTGGCATCCGTCCACTGTGTCCAGGCGACGGGGTCTCCCATCCGAAGCACGGTCGATCGGTGGAGAAGTGCTCGGTCGGACGCGCTGTGGAGAAGCCCACATGACGGGCTGGCGCTCGCCGCCACCCGCCCCTGCTGCCCGAAACCCCAGGGAGCGGACGAGACCCGGGGTGAACCCCAAGGTCTCGTCCCTCAGTTGGGGTTTCGCGGAGGAGGGGGGCGCGGGACGGGCTCAGGCGGAGGGGGTCGGGGTGGGAGATGGGGACGGAGTGGGGATGGGGGCGAAGACGCCGGGCCACAGGGCCACGGCGACCGGATAGCCGACGAACGCCACGACGTCGAGGAGCGTGTGGGCGATGACGAGCGGCATGATCCGCCCCCACCGCCGGTAGCACCATCCGAACACGACGCCCATCACGGCGTTGCCGACGATCGCTCCGGGGCCCTGGTACGCGTGATAGGCCCCGCGGAGCGCCGCGGCCGTCAGGATGATGGACCAGTCGTTCCAGCCCAGGCGCCGCAGGCGATCGAACAGGTACGCGATGAAGATGACCTCTTCGGTGAGTCCGGCCCGCAGCGCCGACAGTATGAGCAGCGGCACCGTCCACCACGCCGCATCGAGTGGCGACGCCACCACGGCCACGGTGATCCCCAGCGCACGGCCGGCCGCGTAGAGGGCGAGTCCCGGCAGGCCGATGGCGGTGGCGAGCAGGATGCCGCGGCCCAGGTCTCCGCCGAAGCGCGTGAAGTCCAGCCCGATGCGTCGCAGGGCGTTGCCACCCGGCTCCCACAGCAGGTAGATCACGAGAGCGACGAGGGCGAGCGCGAAGAAGACCCCCAGCAGCTGGTAGACCACATCCCAGACGGCCTGGGCGTCGCGCGGCGGGTTCACCTGGGTCTGCTGCTGACCCAGCGGCACGGGCGCCAGGAGCTTTCGTACGAGCGACAGCACCGAGTACACGGCCGACTGTCCGACGGTCACTGCCAGGACGATCCAGACTTCCCACGTGAGCCGTCCGCGCTGGTACGGATCGAGGGGCGACAGCGTAGTGGATTCCCTCCTGCCGGAGGGCCGCGTTCGGGGGGTCATCTTGTCAGATTGTCACACTCGATCGCGATTGAGTTAAGGCTCTGTAACGTTTTCGCCGATTGTTTTGACCATCTCAGAGGGGGTGCTTATCGTTTTCCCATCCGCGCACCCGTCCCCCCAGCGGTCGGATGCGCATGACCCTGCACAGGAGGAACAGTGAGAATTAAGCGCATCTCGGCCGCGGTGGCACTCGCCGCAGCCGGCGCACTCGTGATCTCGGGGTGCGCCCCGAGCGGTGGCGACGAAGGCGCCGACGACTCCGGTCTCGTCGAGGGCTCGTCGATCACTGCCGCGTGGAACCAGGCGTTCTACTCGATGAACGGCAACACGTCGTTCGGCAACGCGACCGCGAACAACAACATCAACTACCTGGTGCTCGACGGCTTCAACTACTACGACAACACCCCGCAGCTGGTGAAGAACGAGTCGTTCGGCTCGTACGAGCTCGTCAGCGAGGACCCGCTGACCGTCAAGTACACCGTCAACGAGGACAAGAAGTGGTCCGACGGCACGCCGATCGACGCCGCTGACCTGTTGCTGTACTGGGCCGCGGAGTCGCGGGCACTCGATACGCCCGACTTCGACCCGGCCGAGTTCACCGACCCCGACACCGGCGAGTTCACCGACGCCTTCCCCACGGACGTCGTCTACTTCGACTCGGGCGCCACGCCCACCTCGGGCCTGGGACTCGTGACCGAGCAGCCTGAGATCGGCGATGACGGCCGTTCGGTGACCATCACCTACGACGAGCCGTTCGTCGACTGGGAGCTGACGTTCGCCACCATGGGCGAGATGCTTCCGGCTCACATCGTGGGCAAGAAGGCCCTCGGCATCGACGACAACGAGGAGGCGAAGAAGGCCGTCCTCGATGCCATCGAGAACAACGACGCGGCCGATCTCGCGCCGATCTCGTCGTTCTGGAACGGTGGGTTCAACTTCACCGAGATGCCGGACGACCCCGACCTCGTCGTCGCGAGCGGTCCGTACATGATCAGCGACTACGTCGCGGACCAGTTCGTGACCCTCACGGCCAACCCGGAGTACACCGGTGACAACTCGGCGAACATCGAGGAGATCACGATCCGCTTCATCCCCGACCCGCTCGCAGCGGTTCAGGCGCTGGAGAACGGCGAGGTGGACATCATCCAGCCCCAGGCGACGGCCGATATCACCACCGCGCTCGAGGGCATCGACGGGATCACCGTCGACACCAGCCTCGGCGGCACGTACGAGCACGTCGATCTGCAGTTCGACCAGGGCAAGAACCCGGAGAACATCTTCTCGAACCCGAAGGTGCGCGAGGCGTTCATGAAGGTCATCCCGCGTCAGGAGATCGTCGACACCCTCATCAAGCCGATCATCGGCGACGCCGCGATCCTGCGGAACTCGCAGCTGTTCGTGCCCGGCGCCGAGGGCTACGACGAGGCCGAGGCGGGCAACACGTCGGCTGACTACGCCGAGGTCGACGTCGAGGGCGCCAAGGCGCTGCTGGCCGAGTCGGGCGTCACCGACACGTCGGTCTGCATCCTCTACGCATCCAACAACCCGCGCCGTGTGAACGAGTTCGCTCTGATCCAGGCTTCGGCCGCTCAGGCGGGCTTCAACGTCACCGACTGCGGCTCGGAGGAGTGGGGCGGGCTGCTCGGCACCCCGGGCGCCTATGACGCCTCCCTCTTCGGATGGCAGTCGACGAGCCTCGGCGTGACGAACTCGCTGCCGACGTTCGAGACCGGTGGCATCAACAACCTCAACTTCTACTCGAACGCTGAGGTGGATGGGATCATCTCCCAGCTGAACACGGAGTTCGACGAGCAGAACAAGATCGACCTCCAGGTCGAGATGGACCGGCTGCTGTGGGAGGACTTCTACGGCGTCACCATCTTCCAGTTCCCCGAGGTCACCGCGATCAGCGACCGCGTGACGAACGTCGAGTCGTCCATCCTCGCGCCCACGGTGTTCTGGAACGCCTGGGACTGGGAGGTCACGGACGCCGGTTCGAAGGAGTAATCGCCCGATCGGTTCCCACCGGCCTTCGTCCGGTGATTGACCGAGGTGGGGTGCAGGTCCCCGAGGGGCCTGCACCCCACCGCGTTAGACTCCTCTCAGTAGCGGAGCACGGGCCGGGTGTCTCGCCGGCTCTTCCCTCGCGCTGCTCCATTGATTGGCAGGCGGCCACAACATGGCTTCATTCATCATCCGGCGATTGATCGCATCGATCTTCGTTCTCTTCGCCGCGACATTCCTGATGTATCTGCTGGTGTCCTACTCGGGCGATCCCCTTGAGGACCTGCGGCAGAGCAACGCACCCAACAAGGCCGAGCTCATCGAAGCTCGCACCAAGCTTCTCAACCTCGACGTCGCCCCTCCGCTCCGATACTTCTTGTGGCTCGGTGCACTGTTCCGCGGCGACTTCGGGATCAGCATCCAGAATCAGCCGGTGAACGCGCTCCTGGGGAACGCGATCACGTCGACGCTGACGCTCGTGACCACGGCCACCGTCGTCGCCATCGTCCTGGGCATCACGGTCGGCATCGTGTCGGCCCTGCGCCAATACACCGGGTTCGACTACGGAGTGACGCTGCTGTCGTTCCTGTTCTTCTCGCTGCCGATCTTCTGGGTCGCGGTGCTGCTCAAGCAGTACGGCGCCATTCAGCTCAACAACTGGCTCGCGGATCCGACCATTTCCGTGCCCGTCATCATCGGCACATCGATCGTGGCGGGTCTGATCTGGATGTCGCTCATCGGGGGCAGGTGGCGCCGCCGCCTCATCGTCTTCGCCGTCTCGGCGGTCGCGACCGCCGCCGTCCTGACGTACTTCTCCGTCACTCAGTGGTTCGCCGACCCCAGCATCGGGATCGTCGTGTATGGGTTCCTCGCGATCGGGATCGCCCTCGGCGTGACTGCTGTCTCCACCGGTCTGCGGAACCGCAAGGCGGTTTATGCGTCCCTCGTGGTCGCGGCCATCGGCATCGTCCTGTACGCGCCGATGATGAACTATCTCCTCAACGGGATGACCCTGTGGATCTTCCTGCTGCTCGCCCTCGCGACGGTCGTCGTCTCCGGGGCGATCGGATGGTTCATGGGAGCCCCGGACCCCGCTCCCGTGGCCCGGACGACCGCGATCGTCGGCTTCCTGGTGGCGGGATTCATCGCGCTCGACAAGTACATGTCGTACTGGCAGGCGTACGCCAACTCCAGTCGTGTGCGAGGGCGCCCCATCGCGACCGTCGGTGCGTCGACTCCCGGCCTCGGCGGCAACTTCTGGGTGCAGGGGATCGACCTGTTCACGCACCTTCTCCTGCCGACCATCGCGATCATCCTGATCTCCTTCGCCAGCTATACGCGGTATTCGCGCGCAAGCCTGCTCGAGGTGATGAACCAGGACTACATCCGAACCGCCCGCGCCAAGGGCCTGACGGGGCGCACGGTGGTCGTCCGCCACGCGTTCCGCAACGCCCTCATCCCGATCACGACGATCATCGCGTTCGATGTGGGAGCGATCATCGGCGGTGCCGTCGTCACCGAGACCGTCTTCGGCTGGGTCGGCATGGGCCGTCTGTTCGTGACCGCTCTCGACGTTCACGACCCGAACCCGGTCATGGCGTTCTTCGTGGTGACCGGCACACTGGCCGTCCTCTTCAACCTCATCGCGGACCTCGTCTACGCGGCCCTCGACCCGAGAATCAAGGTGGGCTGACATGGCCTCGACAATCAACGAATCCGACGCCCGCGAGACCGAGGCGAAGTCCGAGGTCTCGATCGAGCAGAAGGAGACCGAAGGCCTCAGCCAGGGACAGATCGTCCGGAAGCGGTTCTTCCGTCACCGCGCGGCGCTGATCTCGATGATCGTGCTCGCGTTCATCGTGATCCTCGCCTTCACATCGGTCGGCGTGAACCTGTGGGGCCTCCGCATCCCGGGGTGGTGGCAGTACTCCTGGGACGAGATCCCGCCCAAGGTGAACAACGGCGTGCCGACCATGACCCTCTGGCCGCTGCAGTTCGGCGATCACCCGTTCGGCCAGGACGAGGTCGGCCGTGACATCTTCGCGGTCGTCATGCGGGGTGCCCAGCAGTCGCTCATGGTGATGGCGATCGCCGGCGTCGTCGCAACCCTGATCGGTGTCGTGATCGGTGCCATCGCGGGCTACTACGGCAAGATGACCGATTCGGTGCTCATGCGTTTCACCGACATCATCATCACGATCCCCCTGATCGTGATCGGCTCGGTGCTGGGCAACACTTTCGGCAGCCTCGGCGCCGCGGTGCTCGGCGTCGTGATCGGCCTCTTCGCATGGACGACCATGGCGCGCCTGGTGCGAGGGGAGTTCCTGACACTGCGCGAGCGCGAGTTCGTGGATGCCGCGCGTGTCTCGGGTGCCCGGGACCGGCGCATCATCTTCCGGCACATCCTGCCGAACTCGGTGGGCGTCATCGTCGTGAACGCCACGCTGCTGATGGCCGGCGCCATCCTGCTGGAGTCGTCGCTGAGCTTCCTCGGATTCGGCGTGCAGTCGCCCGACACCTCTCTCGGCAAGATCATCTCCGAGAACCAGGCGGCGTTCTCGACGCGGCCGTGGATCTTCTGGTGGCCCGGTATCTTCATCATCGCCATCGCGCTCTGCGTGAACTTCATCGGCGACGGTCTGAGGGACGCGTTCGACCCGCGCCAGAAGAAGATGCCGAGCGAACGTGCCATGGCACGCGCCGGACGCGCCAAGGGACCGATCGCGCCGGGCGTCGACACGACGCCGGCCACGATCGGCGACACCCACATGGTCGATGTCGGGATGCAGACCGCCTACACCGGCGACGACATCGTGAACTTCAACGATCCCCGTCGTGAGGCTCCCGGCGATGTGCAGCACAAGCCGCTCGACCCGGAGCGGTGACGTGCTGTCAGACCAGCGCGCCGATCACGGTGGCCGCGGCCAGCGCCGCGACCACCGTGATGGTCGCCCAATGCCATCGCTGCGTCGAGGCCTCCGGATCCACTCCGCTGGCGAAGGCACCGGCGTCGCGCAACCGTTCCCAGTGACCGCGTATCAGCTGGGCCAGGTTGCCGCTGGGGGTGCTGAGGGCGTCCGCCGGACGCAGCTCGCCGACCGCGCCGCGGGCCGTCTCGCCGACGCCCTCGAAATCCTTCGGGGCCAGACCCATCGTGCGATGGCGTCCCGGAGCGGGCGCCGCCCACACGGGCACACGGCCGGTCGCGGTGTGCAGGGTCAGGGAGTACCGGGTGTCGATCGCGCTGATCGACGGCCAGGGCACGAAGTGCGTCCGCAGGACGTTCTCGACCGTGATGCCGTACTCCTGCACCAGGAGGCTCGGCCGCCAGAACAGCGCCCAGGCCAGCACGGCGACCAGCAGCACAGGCCAGACGTAACGCAGGGCCGAGGCCGGATCGGTGACGATCATCGCGACGACCCCCAGGCCGCACACCACATCGGTCACGACGGCGAGGACACGGCCGAACACCGGCCGGTAGTGGACCTCCTGGAACGACATGACTTCAAGCTTTGCAGATAGGACACCACGGAATGACTGACACGACGGGCACTGCCGCGGAGATCGCGGCGTCGCACGAAGCCCTTCCGGAGACGATCCTCCAGGTCGACAACCTCGGGGTCGAGTTCTGGGTGGACGGCCAGTTCTACCCGGCCGCGATCGACATGAACTACCAGGTCCGGCGCGGCGAGGTCCTCGCCATCGTGGGCGAGTCCGGCTCGGGAAAGAGCACGAGCTCGATGGCCCTGCTCGGGCTCCTCCCCGAGAACGCGCGCGTCACCGGGTCCATCAAGCTGCTCGGCCGGGAGCTGCGCGGCGTCGACGACGCGACGCTCCGGTCGCTGCGCGGCAACGAGATCGCCGTGATCTTCCAGGAGCCGATGACGGCGCTCAACCCCGTGTACACGGTCGGCTTCCAGATCATGGAGGCCCTGCGCTCGCACGACCGCGGACTCGCGCCGAGCGAGGCGCGCGAGCGCGCGGTGGAGCTGCTGCGCATGGTCGAGATGCCCAATCCGGAGCAGTCGTTCCACAAGTATCCTCACCAGCTCTCCGGCGGTCAGCGTCAGCGCGCCATGATCGCGCAGTCGATCTCGTGCGATCCGCTGCTGCTCATCGCCGACGAGCCGACGACGGCGCTCGACGTCACGGTCCAGGCCGAGGTGCTCGACCTGCTCCGCAACCTCCACAAGCGTCTCGATTCGGCGATCATCCTCATCACCCATGACATGGGCGTGGTGGCCGACCTCGCCGATCGCATCATGGTGATGAAGAACGGCGTCGTCGTCGAGTCCGGTGCGGTGGAGCAGATCTTCCACGACCCGCAGCACCCGTACACGCAGCAACTGCTGGCGGCGGTGCCCCACCTCGGCCTCGGCGTGCTCGAGGAGGCCCAGCCCGCTGCTGCGGAGGTCGTCGCCGAGTCGGCCGCGGTGCCGTCGGTGTCGTCGATCCGTGAGCGTGCCAGCGAGGCAGCGGAAGAGACCGTCGAGACCCGCACGCCGGTGCTGGCATTCGAAGACGTCGCGATCGAGTACCCCAAGCGCGGGCGGATCCCGGCCTTCCGTGCCGCCGAGCACATCGATCTCGCGATCTACCCGGGCGAGATCGTGGGCCTCGTGGGGGAGTCGGGCTCCGGCAAGACGACCCTGGGGCGGGCGGCGATCGGCTTGCTCCCGATCGCCGAGGGCAAGCTCACGACGGTCGGCACCGACATCTCGCACGCGTCGCAGAAGGACCTGTTCGCGATCCGTCGCAGGACCGGCATCGTCTTCCAGGACCCCGCGTCGTCGCTCAACCCGCGCATGCCGATCGGGCAGTCCATCGGCGAGCCCCTCCTGCTCTCCGGGGCCGCCAAGGGCAAGGACCTCGACAAGCGCGTCGAGCAGCTGCTCAGCCAGGTCGAGCTGCCGGCGTCGTACCGCAACAGGTTCCCGCACGAGCTCTCCGGGGGCCAGCGCCAGCGCGTCGGCATCGCGCGCGCTCTCGCACTCGCCCCTGAGCTGCTCGTCGCGGACGAGCCGACATCGGCGCTCGACGTCTCGGTGCAGGCCCGCTTCCTCGATCTGCTGCAGGACCTCCAGCAGCAGCTGCAGTTCGCCTGCCTCTTCATCAGCCACGATCTCGCCGTCGTCGACATCCTGGCCCACCGCATCGCGGTGATGCACCACGGCAAGCTCGTCGAGAGCGGTACGCGGGACGAGATCCTGCGGGGCGCGCAGGATCCGTACACCCAGCGCCTCATCGCGGCGGTCCCCGTGCCCAACCCAGAGGAGCAGAAGGTGCGTCGCGAGGCGCGCGCCGCACTGCTGAGGGCGGGCCTGGAGGGCTGATCATAGCGCCGAAAGGCGACACACAGGAGCGCCTAATAGAATGGGGGATGCCGGCACTCCGGCATCCCCCTTCTCTTTCAAGGATTCCCTCATGGCGCGCGCCCTCCGACCGGACCTCCGCAATGTGGCGATCGTCGCCCACGTCGACCACGGCAAGACCACCCTGGTCGACGCGATGCTCCGCCAGACCGGCTCGTTCGGCGAGCACGCTCACGTCGAGGAGCGCGCGATGGACTCGAACGATCTCGAGCGTGAGAAGGGCATCACGATCCTCGCCAAGAACACGGCGATCACCTACAACGGCGCCCACACCGACGTGCCGGTGACGATCAACGTCATCGACACCCCGGGCCACGCGGACTTCGGCGGCGAGGTCGAGCGCGGTCTGTCGATGGTCGACGGCGTCGTGCTGCTCGTCGACGCGAGCGAGGGCCCGTTGCCGCAGACGCGCTTCGTGCTGCGCAAGGCGCTCGAGGCCAAGCTCCCGGTGATCCTGCTGGTCAACAAGACCGACCGCCCCGATGCGCGCATCGCCGAGGTGGAGGAGGAGGCCCACGACCTGCTCCTCGGCCTCGCCTCCGACCTCCACGAGGACGTTCCCGACCTCGACGTCGACGCCCTGCTCGACGTGCCGGTGGTCTACGCGAGCGGACGCGCGGGGGCAGCATCCCGCAACCGTCCCGCCAACGGCGAGCTTCCCGACAACGCCGACCTCGAGCCGCTGTTCGAGGCGATCCTCGAGCACGTGCCGGCGCCGGCGTACGACGACGAGGCGCCGTTGCAGGCCTGGGTCACCAACCTCGACTCGAGCCCGTTCCTCGGCCGCCTCGCACTGCTGCGCGTCTTCAACGGCACGCTCAAGAAGGGTCAGACCGTCGCCTGGGTGCGCCACGACGGGTCGCACTCGAACGCCCGCATCACCGAGCTGCTGAAGACCCGCGCGCTCGAGCGGTACCCCGCCGAGGAAGCCGGCCCGGGCGACATCGTCGCCGTCGCCGGCATCGAGGAGATCACCATCGGCGAGACCATCGCCGATCCCGAGGACGTCCGCCCGCTCCCGGCCATCACCGTCGACGACCCCGCGATCTCGATGACCATCGGCACCAACACCTCGCCGCTCGTGGGCAAGGTCAAGGGCCACAAGGTCACCGCCCGCATGGTGAAGGACCGCCTCGACCGCGAGCTCATCGGCAACGTGTCGCTCAAGGTCGTCGACATCGGGCGCCCCGACGCGTGGGAGGTGCAGGGCCGCGGCGAGCTGGCGCTGGCGATCCTCGTCGAGAACATGCGTCGCGAGGGCTTCGAGCTCACCGTGGGCAAGCCGCAGGTCGTCACGCGCAAGGGCGAGGACGGCAAGGTCAAGGAGCCGTACGAGCACCTGACCATCGACGCCCCCGAGGAGTACCTCGGAGCGATCACGCAGCTGATGGCGTCGCGCAAGGGCCGCATGGAGACGATGGTCAACCACGGCACCGGCTGGGTTCGGATGGAGTTCATCGTGCCGTCGCGCGGTCTCATCGGCTTCCGCACCGAGTTCTTGTCGATGACGCGCGGCACCGGCATCGCCAACGCCATCTCGCACGGCTACGACGACTGGGCCGGCCACATCGTGGCCCGTCAGAACGGCTCGATCGTCGCGGACCGCGCCGGCGTCGTCACCCCGTTCGCCATGATCGCGCTGCAGGAGCGCATGAGCTTCTTCGTGCAGCCCACCGAAGAGGTGTACGAGGGAATGGTCGTCGGCGAGAACTCGCGCGCCGACGACATGGACGTGAACATCACCAAGGAGAAGAAGCTCACGAACATGCGGTCGTCGACCGCCGACGCGTTCGAGTCGATGACACCCCCGCGCCTGCTCTCGCTCGAGGAGAGCCTCGAGTTCGCCCGTGACGACGAATGCGTCGAGGTGACGCCCGAGAAGGTGCGCATCCGCAAAGTGATCCTGGACGCCACCGAGCGCGGCCGTGCCGCTTCGCGCCTCAAGCGTCAGGACGCGAACGCGTAGCGAACAGGGTCCACTCGTGGCCGGGCGGCCCGGCGGCCCTGCGCGCCGCCGCGGCTAGCATGACGGGGTGACCCTCGAACCGCACTTCGACGACGCGCACAGCGCCGGCGAGGCGAGGAGGGCGGTGCGCGAAGGCGTGGGCGTGGCGCTCGCGACGAGCGCGTACGGCATCTCTTTCGGCGCGCTGGCGGTCGCCTCCGGGCTCGATCTGTGGCAGACCTGCGTGCTCAGCCTCGTCATGTTCACCGGCGGGTCCCAGTTCGCCTTCGTCGGCATCATCGGCGCCGGGGGACTGGCCGCCGCACCCTCGGCGATCGCGTCCGCGGCGCTTCTCGGAGTGCGCAACGTGGCGTACGGCATCCGGATGTCGCCGGTCATCGGCGCAGGCTTCTGGCGCCGCGCGGCCGCGGCGCAGTTCACGATCGACGAGTCGACCGCGGTGTCGCTCGCGCAGCGCACCCAGCGGGCGCGGACGCTCGGATTCTGGGTGACGGGCCTCGGCATCTACGTGGGCTGGAACCTGTCGACGCTGGCCGGTGCGCTGCTGGGCGACGTCCTGGGCGACCCCCGGGCCTACGGGCTCGACGCCGCGGCGGCTGCCGCATTCCTCGCGCTCCTGTGGCCGCGGCTGCGCGCCCGCCAGCCCATCGTCGTGGGAGTCGCGGCCGCCGTGGTGGCGACCGTGCTCACTCCCGTCGTCATGCCCGGGCTCCCGGTGATCATCGCCGCGGTCGTGGCGATCGTCGTGGGCTGGACGAACTGGCTCGGCAAGGACGAACCGGCGGATGCTGCCGAGCCCGACGACGTCGCCGAGCGGGAGGGGCTGCCGTGACCCTGTGGACGGCGGTGCTCGTCGCCGCGATCGTGTGCGTCGCCCTGAAGACGGTCGGCTACCTCATCCCCGCGAGGTGGGTGGAGGCCCCGACGCCGATGCGCATCGCCGACCTTCTCACCGTCGCCCTGCTCGCCGCACTCGTGGCGGTGCAGACATTGGCCGCCGGCCAGGCCGTCGTCGTCGACGCCCGAGTTCCCGCGGTGCTCGTCGCAGCGGGCCTGCTCCTGCTGCGGGCGCCGTTCCTCGTCGTCGTGATCGCGGCGGCCCTGGTGGCGGCGCTCCTGCGACTGTGGGGCTGGGCCGCCTGAGGGCTCCGGCCCCGGACCGCGCGACCGGGGTCGGTACGATCGAAGGATGCGCCCTCCCGCCCCCGCCCGCATCGGCAGCTGGATCGTCGCCCTCGTGGTCGGGCTCGTGTACGGGGTCGCCGGGACGGTGGCCCACTCGTACGCCATCGGGTGGTTCCCGCTCGGCCTGCTCCTGGCGGTCATCGGCTCGGGCGCACTGCTGCTGGCGGTGAGGCTGCTCACCGCGGACCGGTGGGCGACGCTGGCGACGGGCGCGGGCATGATGATCTCGACGCTGGTGTTCTCGGGAAGCGGCCCCGGGGGCTCCGTCGTCGTGCCGCAGACCGGCTTCGCCGTCGTGTGGACCGTCTCCGTGCCGATCCTCGTGGCGGTCGCCGTGGCCTGGCCGGACCGCGTGCCCGCGACCCCCTGAGCGTGCGTCGCACGGCCGAGCCTGCATCCATGCCCCGGCTAGACTGATCACGTGACGTACGTGATCGCCCTTCCCTGCGTGGACGTCAAGGACCGCGCCTGCATCGACGAGTGCCCCGTGGACTGCATCTACGAGGGTGACCGGTCGTTGTACATCCACCCCGACGAGTGCGTCGACTGCGGTGCGTGCGAGCCGGTGTGCCCGGTCGAGGCGATCTACTACGAGGACGACCTGCCCGACGAGTGGCAGGACTACTACAAGGCGAACGTCGAGTTCTTCGACGACATCGGCTCGCCCGGTGGTGCCGCCAAGGTCGGCGTGATCCACAAGGACCACCCGGTCATCGGGGCGCTCCCGCCGCAGGAACACTGACGTGGGGGTCGCCGACCTCGCCGACTACCCCTGGGACGCCGTCGCTCCGTATGCGGCCCGCGCCCGCTCGCACCCCGACGGCATCGTCGACCTGTCCATCGGATCCCCGGTCGACGCCACCCCCTCGGTGGTGGCCGACGCGCTCCGCGCCGCGACCGATGCCCACGCGTATCCGCAGACCGTCGGCACGCCCTCACTGCGCGCCGCGATCGCGCAGTGGTACGACAGGCGCCGCGGCGTTCCGGCGCTGACCCCCGAGAACGTGCTCCCGACGGTCGGCTCGAAGGAGCTGGTCGCCTTCCTCCCGCTGCTGCTGGGCCTGGGCCGCGGCGACGTCGTCGCCCACCCCCGTGCCGCCTATCCGACCTATGAGGTGGGCGCGCGTCTCGTCGGCGCGACGCCGGTGGCGGCGGACGACCCGGCGGACTGGCCCGAGGGCACGCGCCTGGTGTGGGTGAACTCGCCGGGCAACCCGGACGGCCGCGTGCTCGACGTCGACGCCCTGCGCGCCGCCGCCGGGCGAGCGCGTGCGCTCGGTGCCGTTCTGGCGTCGGACGAGTGCTATGCGGAGCTCGGCTGGGACGCGCCATGGGACGCCGAGCCTGTGCCGTCGGCTCTCGATCCCCGGGTCACCGAGGGCGATCTGACCGGCATCCTGTCGGTCTACTCGCTCAGCAAGCAGTCGAACCTCGCCGGCTACCGCGCCGCTTTCCTCGCGGGCGACCCGTCCGTCGTCGCGCGTCTCCTGACGGCCCGCAAGCACCTGGGGCTCATGCTGCCGCTGCCGGTGCAGGCCGCCATGGTGGCCGCGCTCCACGACGATGCCCACGTGGCCGCCCAGAAGGAGCTCTATCGGCGGCGGCGCGCGGTGCTCCGGCCCGCCGTCGAGGCCGCCGGGTTCCGGGTCGATGCCAGTGAGGCGGGCCTGTACCTCTGGGCGACTGAGGGTCGCGACGCCTGGCAGAGCCTGGGGCGCCTCGCCGATCTCGGCATCCTCGCCGGACCCGGTCACTTCTACGGCACGCACTACCCGCAGCACATCCGGCTCTCGCTCACCGCGACCGACGAGCGGGTCGCTGCGGCGGCTGGGCGCCTGCGCGGGGCATCAGACCTGTCTATCTGAGGATTCCTCTATCGGATGCCTCGACCCTTTGGCTGTGTCAGCAGTAGGCGTGACGGGCCACTAGGCTGTACAAGGCGGCGACGCGGCATCCCCGTCCCGCTTCTGCCGTCCTGATGCAGGCGCCTGAAGGTGTCGCCCAGGACTGGACGACACCCCCCGGCACGACAGAATCGCGAGGAGGCGCCGTGAGCGACACGGGAACCCAGCAGGAGAAGGCCACCCTCACGATCGGCGATACGACCGCCGAGTTCCCGCTGCTGCAGGGCACGGACGGCACTCCGAGCGTCGACCTGTCGACGCTCACGCGTCAGACCGGCTATACCGCGCTGGACTACGGCTTCGTGAACACCGCCGCCACCAAGTCGGCGATCACCTATATCGACGGCGATCAGGGCGTGCTGCGCTACCGCGGTTACCCCATCGAGCAGCTCGCGAAGAACAGCACCTATCTCGAGGTGGCGTGGCTGCTGATCTATGGGGAGCTTCCCACCGCCGACGAGCTGGCGGAGTGGGACGAGAAGATCCGTCGTCACACGCTGCTGCACGAGGATCTCAAGCGGTTCTTCTCGGCGCTGCCGCACACCGCGCACCCGATGTCGGTGCTGTCGTCGGCGGTCTCGGCGCTGTCGACCTATTACGAGCACCAGTCCGACCCGAACAACCCCGAGCACGTCGAGCTGAACACCATCCGCATGCTGGCGAAGCTGCCGGTGATCGCCGCCTACGCGCACAAGAAGAGCATCGGCCAGGCGTTCCTGTACCCCGACAACTCGCTCGGGTTCGTCGACAACTTCCTGAAGCTGAACTTCGGGGTGCTGTCGGAGGTCTACCAGGTCGACCCCGTCATGTCGCGCGCGCTGGAGCGCCTGCTGATCCTCCATGAGGACCACGAGCAGAACGCGTCGACGTCGACGGTGCGTCTCGTCGGCTCCACGGGAGCGAACCAGTTCTCCTCGATCTCGGCGGGCATCAACGCGCTGTACGGGCCGCTCCACGGCGGTGCGAACGAGGCGGTGCTCGACATGCTGGCGCGCATCCGCGACTCCGGTGAGAGCGTGCAGCGGTTCGTCGAGCGGGTCAAGAACAAGGAAGACGGCGTGAAGCTCATGGGCTTCGGGCACCGGGTCTACAAGAACTACGACCCGCGCGCGAAACTCGTCAAGGAGTCGGCCGACGAGGTGCTGTCGGCGCTCGGTGTGAGCGACCCGCTGCTGGATCTGGCGAAGGAGCTCGAAGAGATCGCCCTCAACGACGCGTACTTCCAGGAGCGGCGCCTGTACCCGAACGTCGACTTCTACACCGGCGTGATCTACAAGGCGATGGGCTTCCCGACCCGCATGTTCACGGTGCTCTTCGCCATCGGGCGCCTGCCCGGCTGGCTCGCCCAGTGGCGCGAGGCCGCCGGCGACCCCCAGACGAAGATCGGCCGTCCGCAGCAGCTGTACGTCGGCGCCGCCGAGCGGAGCTACCCCGGACTCACGTGAGCCGGCCGTTGCGCGTGTCATCGCGCAACGCGTGATCCGACGATGGATGCTGCGCCCCGTGCGGGGACGCAGCATCCGTGTCCTGCGGCAGGTGACGGCCCGGGGCCGGCCGTCAGACGACCTCGGCGAGGACCGCGGGTTCGTCTGCGCTTTCGAGTGGGGTCGGTGCGCCGCCATCCGTCTGCCGCCGTGGCCGCACGGCGAGCACGATGACCGCGGCCGCCACCGCGCCGGCGGCGAGTGTCAGCCACGCCACGGCGTAGCCGTCGAGCGCCGGGGTGCCGCCGGGCGCCACCGAGCCGAACACGATCGCGGTCGTGAAAGCGGAGCCGATCGCCGACCCGATGGTGCGGAGGTTCGCGTTGACGCCGGTGGCGATGCCCGTCCGGTCGGCAGGAACGCTCTCGACGACGATGCTCGCGGTGGACGCGTACGCGAGTCCGATCCCGAGGCCGAACACGCCCCCCGCGGTCGCCAGCGAGACGAGCGTCTCGTGGTCGAACACCGCGAAGACGACGCCGCCCGCCATGAGCATCGCCCCGATCGCCATCATCAGGCGCAGAGGAACGATGCGGGCGATCGCGCCGGTCGCGAAGCCGACGCCCGACATGCCGATGAGCAGGGGAAGGAGCGCGAGCCCCGCGGACTGGACGCCCAGCCCCAGCCCCCATCCGGAGCTGGACGGAGTCTCGAGGAACTGCGGAAGGTACCCCCAGAATCCGAAGGCGGCGGCTCCGATGAGCAGCGCCGCGACGTTGACCGGCCAGATCGCGCGGGATGCCATCAGCCGCAGGTCCACCAGCGGCTCGGCCGAGCGGAGCTCGGCGACGATCCAGCCCACGATCAGCGCTGCGGCGACGGCGAACAGGCCGAGCGTGAGAGGGGAGGTCCATCCCCAGCGCGCGCCGGAGCTGAGCGGCACGAGAAGCGCGATGAGCCAGCCCGACAGCAGCACGGCTGAGGCCACGTTGACGCGGCCCTTCGCGCGGAGCCCGGCCGGCGGCACCAGCACGACCGTCAGCAGGATGCCCGCCACGGCGGCCACGAACGGGACGGCGAAGACGCCCCGCCAGCCGAGTAGCCCGGCGAGCGGTCCCGCCAGGACGCTGCCGGCCGCGCCGCCGATGCCGATGATGGCGCTCGTGGCGCCGATCGCGCCCGTGAGCTGGTGCCGCGGCATCACGTCGCGCAGCAGGCCGAACGCGAGGGGGAAGAGCGCGCCGCCGACCCCTTGCAGCACACGGGCAAGGATGAGCACCCCGAGGGTCGGTGCGAACGAGGCCACGATGTCGCCGACGGCGACGACGCCGAGCACGGCGAGGAACGTGTTGCGACGCCCCCGCAGATCGCCGATGCGGCCGAGCAGGGGAGTGGCGACCGCGGCCGCGATCAGCCATGCGGTGTTCGTCCAGGACGCTGCGTCCGCGCTCACGCCGAAATCGGTGGAGATCAGCGGGATGACGGGGATGACCAGGTTCTGCAGCAGGGCGAGCGAGGCGACGCTGAGCGCGATCGCCGCGAACGCGCCGCGAGGGGTGAAGGGGACAGTGGGCATCGACATGCCTTCCGATGGGAGCGGATCCGATGATCCGCGGTAAAGTGGAGGGAGGTCTCCGAACGGAGGATGCCTCCGCTTTGAGATTAGCGGAGGAGCCCTCCGCTTCGCAAGCCTCGGTTTTCGAACCGGCGTCGAGTGGCGGCGGTTCCCCTTCACTTCGGGAGGTCGGCGAGATGGCCGTCGTCGAGCGGGTATCGGCACTGGATGCACGGAGGCCGCAGCGCGCGGACGCGGCGCGGAACTTCGATGCGCTGGTCGCGGCAGGACGCGAGGCCTTCGCCGAGCAGGGGTCTGCGGCATCCCTCGAAGACATCGCGCGCCGCGCGGGTGTCGGGATAGGCACGCTCTATCGGAACTTCCCGACCCGCGATGACCTGATCGAGACGCTCTACCTGGGCGAGGTCGACGCGCTCGCGCGGGCCGCGGATGAGGTCGCCGACCTCGAGCCGTGGGACGCCCTGCGGGCGTGGCTCGATCGCTTCGTCTCGTACGTGGGCACGAAGCACGCGCTGCTGGACGGGCTGAACCGTCGCTCCCCCGTCCTGGCCGAGTGTCGGACGATCATGCTCGGTGCGGGGGAGCCTCTGCTCGCACGGGCGCAGGCGGCGGGCGAGGTCGACCCCGGCGTCACGATCGGCGACGTCGTCAAGCTCGTCTCGGGAGTGGCCGCAGTCGCCTCGTTCGACGACGACGCGCAGCGGCAGCGGGTGCTGAACCTCGCGATCAATGCCATCCGTCGCTGAGTCGCCGCGGCGCGGCGCCGACGGTCTCGCACGCAGACGGCGAGACCGCCCCGCCGCAGTGGGCGAGGCGGTCTCGAGGGGACCGGACGTCAGGCGTGCAGCGCCTCGTTGAGCGTGACGCCCACGCCGGCGCGTCGGACTGCCTCCACCGCACCGGTCAGCGAGTTGCGCCGGAAGAGCAGTCCTGCGACGCCGGACAGCTCGGCGCCCTTCACGGTCGGGAGGGAGCCGTCGGCGCGGCGCGGCTCGTCTGCGAGCAGCACCTTCGTGCCGGCCGTCACGTAGAGGCCGGCCTCCACGACGCAGTCGTCGCCGAGCGAGATCCCGATGCCGGCGTTCGCCCCGAGCAAGGTACGGGCGCCCACCGACACCTTGTGCGTGCCGCCGCCCGAGAGCGTGCCCATGATGGAGGCGCCCCCGCCGATGTCACTCCCGTCGCCGACGACGACGCCCTGCGAGATCCGGCCCTCGACCATGCTCTGGCCGAGCGTTCCGGCGTTGAAGTTCACGAAACCCTCGTGCATGACGGTGGTTCCCGGCGAGAGATACGCGCCCAGGCGCACGCGGGAGGCGTCGGCGATCCGAACCCCGGGCGGCGTCACGTAGTCCAGCAGGCGCGGGAACTTGTCGAGCCCCTGCACCTGGATGCCGTCGCGAGCCAGGAACGGGCGCAGCCGCGCCAGCGCGTCGGGGTGCATCGGACCCGCGTTGGTCCACGCGACATTCGGCAGGTGCCCGAAGATGCCGTCGAGGTTGACCTCGTTCGGCCGGACGAGCCGGTGCGACAGCGCGTGGAGGCGGAGGTACGCGTCAGGGGTCGAGGTGGGCGCGGCGTCGAGATCGACCTCCACGGCGACGATGTCGACCGCGACGGCCCGCCGGGCGTCCGCGACAGCGAGCCTGTCGAGGTCGTCCGGTGCCATGCGGGGATCGAATCCCAGCGGGATGCGCCCGACGAGGGGGGAGGGGAACCACGTGTCGAGCACGGTTCCGTCGTCGGCGGTCGTTGCGAGGCCGGCGCCCCATACCCATCGTTCTTCGGTCATGCCGATAACGCTACGCGCTCCGGCGAGCCGGATCCCGCGTGTTTACGCGGCGCAGCCGACGCGACACGCCCGGGGTGCGGGCTCGATTCGACGGAGGGACCGATGCGGCGTAATGTTCTTGTTGTTCGCCCCAAAGGGTAGAGCGGAAGGCCGGAAGGTCTGGCTCCCCTCAAGCAGCGAAGCACCCCATCCGATCTGCTCCTGGCGAGTGGGCCGGGTTCCGGTTTAGGATGGGTTTCTTCCACTCTCGTGCTTCCTCGTCGGCGGCCATGGTGAAGCCTCGTGCCTCACAGGGTCCGCTTGACAGTCGGGCCGGGATGTGTAAGATAGAGAAGTTGCCCTGCGGCGAAGGTTGAGAGACCTGAACGCGGGTGCGTCCGATCTTTGAGAACTCAACAGCGTGCACTTGTCAAATGCCAATTTATTTCTCTGTCGACCATTTTTTGGTTGGTGGGGGTCTTTTTTGGATCAATTCATGGATGTCAGTTTGATATTCGTTTTTGGTCATGGTTGAACTCGTTGCTTTCGGTCTTATTCCGACTGTTTGCAGCATCATTTTTTTATGGAGAGTTTGATCCTGGCTCAGGATGAACGCTGGCGGCGTGCTTAACACATGCAAGTCGAACGGTGAACACGGAGCTTGCTTCGTGGGATCAGTGGCGAACGGGTGAGTAACACGTGAGCAACCTGCCCTGGACTCTGGGATAAGCGCTGGAAACGGCGTCTAATACTGGATATGAGCCTCTATCGCATGGTGGGGGTTGGAAAGATTTTCGGTCTGGGATGGGCTCGCGGCCTATCAGCTTGTTGGTGAGGTAATGGCTCACCAAGGCGTCGACGGGTAGCCGGCCTGAGAGGGTGACCGGCCACACTGGGACTGAGACACGGCCCAGACTCCTACGGGAGGCAGCAGTGGGGAATATTGCACAATGGGCGGAAGCCTGATGCAGCAACGCCGCGTGAGGGATGACGGCCTTCGGGTTGTAAACCTCTTTTAGCAAGGAAGAAGCGAAAGTGACGGTACTTGCAGAAAAAGCGCCGGCTAACTACGTGCCAGCAGCCGCGGTAATACGTAGGGCGCAAGCGTTATCCGGAATTATTGGGCGTAAAGAGCTCGTAGGCGGTTTGTCGCGTCTGCTGTGAAATCCCGAGGCTCAACCTCGGGCCTGCAGTGGGTACGGGCAGACTAGAGTGCGGTAGGGGAGATTGGAATTCCTGGTGTAGCGGTGGAATGCGCAGATATCAGGAGGAACACCGATGGCGAAGGCAGATCTCTGGGCCGTAACTGACGCTGAGGAGCGAAAGGGTGGGGAGCAAACAGGCTTAGATACCCTGGTAGTCCACCCCGTAAACGTTGGGAACTAGTTGTGGGGTCCTTTCCACGGATTCCGTGACGCAGCTAACGCATTAAGTTCCCCGCCTGGGGAGTACGGCCGCAAGGCTAAAACTCAAAGGAATTGACGGGGACCCGCACAAGCGGCGGAGCATGCGGATTAATTCGATGCAACGCGAAGAACCTTACCAAGGCTTGACATACACGAGAACACCCTAGAAATAGGAGACTCTTTGGACACTCGTGAACAGGTGGTGCATGGTTGTCGTCAGCTCGTGTCGTGAGATGTTGGGTTAAGTCCCGCAACGAGCGCAACCCTCGTTCTATGTTGCCAGCACGTAATGGTGGGAACTCATGGGATACTGCCGGGGTCAACTCGGAGGAAGGTGGGGATGACGTCAAATCATCATGCCCCTTATGTCTTGGGCTTCACGCATGCTACAATGGCCGGTACAAAGGGCTGCAATACCGTGAGGTGGAGCGAATCCCAAAAAGCCGGTCCCAGTTCGGATTGAGGTCTGCAACTCGACCTCATGAAGTCGGAGTCGCTAGTAATCGCAGATCAGCAACGCTGCGGTGAATACGTTCCCGGGTCTTGTACACACCGCCCGTCAAGTCATGAAAGTCGGTAACACCTGAAGCCGGTGGCCTAACCCTTGTGGGGGGAGCCGTCGAAGGTGGGATCGGTAATTAGGACTAAGTCGTAACAAGGTAGCCGTACCGGAAGGTGCGGCTGGATCACCTCCTTTCTAAGGAGCACCTCAACCTTCGGGTTGGAGGACCCAGCTCAGGGCGAATGTTCCTGGGTGGGGCTCGTGGGTGGAACATTTGACATGGCATCAGCGCGACTGATTCTCACTAGTACGCCGGTTCTTCGGGGCCGGTTGGAGGGTGGGGGTTTGTGAGCGGGGTGCCTGCACGCTGTTGGGTCCTGAGGGACCGGACGTCTGCCTTTCGGGGTGGGGTTTGACTCTCTGGGCTCGTCTTGCTGCCGGCTTTTGTTGGTGGGTGGGGCGGGTGCCGCCCGTACTTTGAGAACTACACAGTGGACGCGAGCATCTTTGAGATGATCCCTTCGGGGGTTGTCTTTATTGATGATCTTAAAGATCATTAGTCAATTTCTCGTCAGGGTTTCGGCTCTGGCGCGATTCTTGATGAGAACTCATGTGATTTCAAGTCTTTAAGAGCAAACGGTGGATGCCTTGGCATCTGGAGCCGAAGAAGGACGTAGCAATCTGCGATAAGCCTCGGGGAACTGATAAGCAAGTTTTGATCCGAGGGTGTCCGAATGGGGAAACCCCGCTGGGCGGCGTGCCGACCCAGTGACTCCCGCCTGAATATATAGGGCGGGTAGAGGGAACGTGGGGAAGTGAAACATCTCAGTACCCACAGGAAGAGAAAACAACCGTGATTCCGTGAGTAGTGGCGAGCGAAATCGGATCAGGCTAAACCTCATGTGTGTGAGAGCCGGCAGGCGTTGCATGTGGGGGGTTGCGGGACTTTCCTGACCATTCTGCCGAGTGGTCGACGTGACAGAAGCGTATAGACGAACCGTCTTGAAAGGCGGGCCAGAGTGGGTGCCAGCCCCGTAGTCGAAATGCGTGTTCTGACGTGGAGAGTATCCCAAGTAGCACGGGGCCCGAGAAATCCCGTGTGAATCTGTCAGGACCACCTGATAAGCCTAAATACTCCCAGATGACCGATAGCGGACAAGTACCGTGAGGGAAAGGTGAAAAGTACCCCGGGAGGGGAGTGAAATAGTACCTGAAACCGTTTGCTTACAAACCGTTGGAGCACCCCTGGTAGGTGTGACAGCGTGCCTTTTGAAGAATGAGCCTGCGAGTTAGCGATATGTGGCGAGGTTAACCCGGGTGGGGTAGCCGTAGCGAAAGCGAGTCTGAATAGGGCGATTCAGTCGCATGTCCTAGACCCGAAGCGAAGTGATCTATCCATGGCCAGGCTGAAGCGACGGTAAGACGTCGTGGAGGGCCGAACCCACTTAGGTTGAAAACTGAGGGGATGAGCTGTGGATAGGGGTGAAAGGCCAATCAAACTTCGTGATAGCTGGTTCTCTCCGAAATGCATTTAGGTGCAGCGTTGCGTGTTTCTTGCCGGAGGTAGAGCTACTGGATGGCCGATGGGCCCTACAAGGTTACTGACGTCAGCCAAACTCCGAATGCCGGTAAGTGAGAGCGCAGCAGTGAGACTGTGGGGGATAAGCTTCATAGTCGAGAGGGAAACAACCCAGACCACCATCTAAGGTCCCTAAGCGCGTGCTAAGTGGGAAAGGATGTGGAGTTGCTTAGACAACCAGGAGGTTGGCTTAGAAGCAGCCACCCTTGAAAGAGTGCGTAATAGCTCACTGGTCAAGTGATTCCGCGCCGACAATGTAACGGGGCTCAAGCACGCCACCGAAGTTGTGGCATTGACATTATTGGTAGGCCTTCGTGGTCCAGCCGTGTTGATGGGTAGGAGAGCGTCGTGTGGCGAGTGAAGCGGCGGGGTGACCCAGCCGTGGACGCTACACGAGTGAGAATGCAGGCATGAGTAGCGAAAGACGTGTGAGAAACACGTCCTCCGAAAGACCAAGGGTTCCAGGGTCAAGCTAATCTTCCCTGGGTAAGTCGGGACCTAAGGCGAGGCCGACAGGCGTAGTCGATGGACAACGGGTTGATATTCCCGTACCGGCGAAGAACCGCCCCAACCAATCCAGTAGTGCTAAGTGTCTGAATCCCACTGACGGATCCCTTCGGGGTGATGCTGTGGGCCTAGCGCACGACCCCATGCTGAGGCGGTTAGCGTATTAACAGGTGTGACGCAGGAAGGTAGCCCAACCCGGGCGATGGTTGTCCCGGGGCAAGTGCGTAGGCCGAGTCATAGGCAAATCCGTGACTCATACAGGCTGAGACACGATGCGGATGAAAAGTGGGTGATCCTATGCTGCCAAGAAAAGCATCGACGCGAGGTTCTAGCCGCCCGTACCCCAAACCGACTCAGGTGGTCAGGTAGAGAATACCAAGGAGATCGAGAGAATCGTGGTTAAGGAACTCGGCAAAATGCCCCCGTAACTTCGGGAGAAGGGGGGCCATCCACTTATACCAGCTTGCCTGGAAAAGGGTGTGGTGGCCGCAGAGACTAGTGGGTAGCGACTGTTTACTAAAAACACAGGTCCGTGCCAAGTCGCAAGACGATGTATACGGACTGACGCCTGCCCGGTGCTGGAAGGTTAAGAGGACGGGTCAGCCGCAAGGCGAAGCTCAGAATTTAAGCCCCAGTAAACGGCGGTGGTAACTATAACCATCCTAAGGTAGCGAAATTCCTTGTCGGGTAAGTTCCGACCTGCACGAATGGCGTAACGACTTCCCAACTGTCTCAACCGCGAACTCGGCGAAATTGCATTACGAGTAAAGATGCTCGTTACGCGCAGCAGGACGGAAAGACCCCGTGACCTTTACTACAGCTTGGTATTGGTGTTCGGTGTGGCTTGTGTAGGATAGGTGGGAGACTGTGAAGCGGATACGCCAGTATTCGTGGAGTCGTTGTTGAAATACCACTCTGGTCACTCTGGATGTCTAACTTCGAACCGTAATCCGGTTCAGGGACAGTGCCTGGTGGGTAGTTTAACTGGGGCGGTTGCCTCCCAAAAAGTAACGGAGGCGCCCAAAGGTTCCCTCAACCTGGTTGGCAATCAGGTGGCGAGTGTAAGTGCACAAGGGAGCTTGACTGTGAGACTGACAGGTCGAGCAGGGACGAAAGTCGGGACTAGTGATCCGGCAGTGGCTTGTGGAAGCGCTGTCGCTCAACGGATAAAAGGTACCTCGGGGATAACAGGCTGATCTTGCCCAAGAGTCCATATCGACGGCATGGTTTGGCACCTCGATGTCGGCTCGTCGCATCCTGGGGCTGGAGTAGGTCCCAAGGGTTGGGCTGTTCGCCCATTAAAGCGGTACGCGAGCTGGGTTTAGAACGTCGTGAGACAGTTCGGTCCCTATCCGCTGCGCGCGTAGGAAGTTTGAGAGGATCTGACCCTAGTACGAGAGGACCGGGTTGGACGAACCTCTGGTGTGCCAGTTGTACTGCCAAGTGCACCGCTGGTTAGCTACGTTCGGGATGGATAACCGCTGAAAGCATCTAAGCGGGAAGCCGGCCTCAAGATGAGACTTCCATACCTTCGGGTGAGAGGCTCCCAGCCAGACTACTGGGTTGATAGGCCAGATGTGGAAGCGCAGCAATGCGTGCAGCTGACTGGTACTAATAAGCCGATGACTTGATAACACACCTTCCTGGTGCTTGCGTCCACTGAGTGGTTCCCGATGTACGGTCGGGAACACAACAACAAAGAGAACTTTCACGTTGTGAACACTGAAACATCGAAAGAGTTTCGGCGGCCATAGCGAGAGGGAAACGCCCGGTCCCATTCCGAACCCGGAAGCTAAGCCTCTCAGCGCCGATGGTACTGCAGGGGGGACCCTGTGGGAGAGTAGGACACCGCCGGACACCCATTCACGGAATGGCCACCCACACCCTGGGTGGCCATTCCGCGTTAAGCGCGCTGATCGCCTCCATTGGCGCTCGGTAGACTCGGGGGATGCCGGCGCTCGACCTGTCCCTCTCCTCAGCCGAACTCACTCGCATCATCTGCGATATCCCGAGTGTCTCCGGCGACGAGAAGAGTCTCGCCGACGCCATCTTCGCCGCGATCTCTCCGCTCGAACACCTCCAGGTATACCGCGACGGCGACACCATCGTCGCCCGCACCGACCTCGGCCGCTCGCACCGCGCGGTGATCGCCGGCCACATCGACACGGTGCCCATCAACGAGAACGTTCCGACCAAGGACATCGACATCGACGGCCAGCCCTTCATCTGGGGCCGCGGAACCGTCGATATGAAGGCCGGCGTCGCCGTGCAGCTCAAGCTCGCCGCCGAGCTCGCCGAGCCCCGCGTCGACATCACGTGGATGTGGTACGACCACGAAGAGGTCGACGCGGATCTGAACGGGCTGACCCGTCTCGCTCGTTCGCGTCCCGACCTGTTCGCCGGTGACTTCGCCATCCTCGGGGAGCCTTCCAACGGCGAGGTGGAGGGCGGCTGCAACGGCAACCTTCGCGCGATCGTGCGCACGCACGGGGTGCGAGCCCACAGCGCGCGCGCGTGGATCGGCGAGAACGCGATCCACAAGGCGGCCCCGATCCTCGCCCGTCTCGCCGAGTACCGCCCGCGTGAGGTCGAGGTCGAGGGGCTCGCCTACCGGGAAGGTCTGAACGCGGTGCGCATCAGCGGCGGTGTGGCGGGCAATGTGATCCCGGACCTCTGCGCCGTCGAGGTGAACTACCGCTTCGCGCCGAGTCGCGACGTCGCCGAGGCCGAGCGTCACGTCCGCGACGTGTTCTCCGGTTTCGAGGTGGAGGTAGTCGATGCCGCCGCCGGTGCGCGTCCCGGTCTGGACGCCCCACTCGCACGGGAGTTCCTCGCTGCGGTCGGCGCCGAGCCGCGTCCGAAGTACGGATGGACCGACGTGGCCCGCTTCAGCGCGCTGGGGGTTCCGGCGGTGAACTACGGACCGGGCGACCCGCACCTCGCCCATCACGACGAGGAGCGCGTGCCGCTCGAGCACATCGAGGCGGTCGAACAGGGCCTTCGCGCGTGGCTGATCGCCGGCTGAGCACGTCGTCCTCCGCGACGCGGCCGTCGATCGGACGCGCGGCGCTGCGGGTCGCGGCGATCTACGTCGCCGCCCGGCTCATCACGACGCTGTTCCTCTTCCTCACGGCTGAACTCTCCGGATTCGGGTCGCGGATGGGCGCCGACGCGGGGCTCGCCGACACGGTGGTCGCGTGGGATGGCACCTGGTACTGGCTGGTCGCGTATTCGGGTTACCCGAGCCGGCTGCCCCTGACCGACGGCGGTCAGGTGGCAGAGAACGCCTGGGCTTTCCTGCCCCTCTACCCGTACCTCGCGCAGGTGGTCTCGCTGCCCTTCGGGCAGTGGGGGGCCGGCGCGCTGATCGTCTCGATCATCGCCGGGTACGGGGCATCCCTCGCCCTCTATCACCTGCTCCGGGCACGCCTGGACGAGTCGGCCACGCTGTGGGCCGTCGCCTTCTTCGCCAGCGGCCCGATGGCCGCGTTGTTCCAGGTCGGCTACGCCGAGTCGCTGAACCTGCTCTGGCTGTTCTGCGCGCTGCTCTGCGTCGCGCGCCGGCGCTACGCGTGGGTGTACCTGCTGGTGCCGCTCATGGCGTTCACGCGCCCGGGCGTACTCGCCTTCGCGCTGTTCCTTGCGCTGTTCGGCCTGTGGCGGTGGTCCACACGGGCACGTGAGCCGCTGCCGCGTCGCGAGATCGCGCACATCGTCGCGCTGGGTCTGCTCGCCGTGGCGTCGGGATTCGCGTGGCAGCTGGTGGCCGACTGGGCGACCGGTGACCCGGGCGCCTATCTCGCCACCGAGCTCGCGTGGCGTCGCAACTGGGTGGCAGGAGACGCCGTCTTCGCGCCGTTCGAGCCCCTGCTCGCCGGGACCTCGTTCTGGTTCAGCACGATGTGGCATCTCCCCGTCGCGCTCGGCTACGTCGTCCTGGCAGCCGTCGTGGCGCTCGTCGCGGCAGCGCTGATCGGGCTTCCGCAGGTGCGGAGGCTGGGGGTCGAGATCCGGCTGTGGAGCGCGAGCTACCTCCTCTACCTGCTGCTGGTCTTCTTCCCGCAGTCCAGCATCTTCCGTCTGCTCGTGCCGCTCTCGCCGCTCTGGGGCGCGTTCGCGGCGCCGCGATCGAGACTGTGGCGCGTCGGCGTGCTCGTCGTATGCCTCGTCGGGCAGTGGTGGTGGATCTACAACATGTACGCCCTCGGGAACCAGACGTGGCAGGTGCCATGACGCCCGATGACGGATGCCGCTTTCCCCGAGCGTGGCTCGCGTGGGCGCCCTCCTTATAGACTTGGAGTGCAGACCATCGATGTAAAGGAGCCGCAATGGCAGCCATGAAACCGAGAACCGGAGACGGGCCGATGGAGGCGGTGAAGGAGGGCCGACTCATCATCGTGCGCGTGCCGCTCGAGGGAGGCGGTCGGCTCGTCGTCTCGGTGAACGACGCTGAAGCCAAGGAGCTGTACGACGTCCTGGGGGGCGTCGTGAACGCGGCGTGAGAGTTCGCTCTGTCGGAAGGCCGGTCCTGCGGGACCGGCCTTCCGTGTTCCGGGCCCGCCCTCAGGAAGTGGCGACGGTCGTCAGCTGCAGCAGCCCTTCGCCCGTGATCGACAGCGCCCCGATCACCGCGGGGGATGCCTGCGTCTCCTGGATGAGCGAACGGTAGGCGGTGGTCACCGGGTCGCGGCGCACGGGATCGGCGACCGCGCCGCCTGCCAGCACGCGTGGCACCAGCACGGTTCCGCCGGCACGCACGAGGCGCAGCCCGTGCTCGACGTATTCGATGACTCCGTCGGCGTCGGCGTCGACGAGCACGATGTCGTAGGAGGCCTCGTTCATGCGCGGCAGCACCTCGGACGCTCGGCCCGTGATGAACCGTGCCCGGGCGGGAGGTATCCGCGCCTCCGAGAATGCCTGCCGAGCGGCGCCGAGATGTTCCGGCTCCTTGTCGATGGTGGTGAGCGTGGCCCGCGGCGAGCCGTGCAGCAGCCAGAGGCCGGAGACTCCCGCGCCGGTGCCGATCTCGACGATGTTCAGGGCCTGCGAAGCCGCGGCGATGACCGCGCACTGGGCACCGATCGCGGGACTGATCGGCGCGGCGCCGAGCTCGAGCGCGTGCGCGCGAGCCCGCGCGATGTGCTCCGGCTCGCTCGTCGCTTCGTCGACGAACCGCTGGTTCGCGTTCTGCTCTCCCATCGGAATCCTCCGCCGGTCAGCCTACGCGGCCCCGAGGCGCGGATCGTTCAGGCACGGCGGGTAATCTGAAGGCATGATCTTCGGCCTCACGATCGAGAAGCTCCTGCTGATCGGACTCGTCGCCGCACTCATCCTGGGGCCCGAGCGGTTGCCCAAGTACGCCGAGTCGCTGGCCCAGTTCACGAAGCGGGCCCGCGAGTGGGTGTCGACGGCGAAGACGCGCGTGCGCGACGAGATGGGCGAGGACTTCGACGACGTCGACTGGCGCACGCTCGATCCGCGGCAGTACGACCCGCGGCGCATCATCCGCGAGGCGCTGCTCGACGACGCGCCGGCGCCGAGCGTCACCGCCGCACAGTCGTCGGCGCCCGCGCCGCCGACCACGCCGGTGCGATCGCCGTTCCGGGGCCCCGCCGATGGCCCGACGCCGTACGACACCGAGGCGACCTGAGGCCTGACCGGCCGATCGCCCGTGCCGTCAGCGCGGGCGGAAGGGCAACGACCTGCCCGACAGGCCCCGAGGAGCCTGCGCCAGCGTCGCCGCGACCTGCTCGATGGCTCGAGCAGCCGGGTCGCCGGGGTGTGCGAGAACGGCGGGGATGCCGGCATCCGCGTCCGTCCGTAGGTTCGGGCTGAGGGGCACCGAGGCCAGCAAGGGCACCGGAGTGCCGGGCTGCGACAGTGCCTCGGCGACGGCGGCACCGCCACCCGCACCGAACACGTCGAGCACGGTGCCGTCGGGGAGAGTCATGGCTGCCATGTTCTCGATCACGCCGATGACCCGCTGGCCGGTCTGCCGAGCCACCAGGCCGCTGCGGACCGCGACGTCGGAGGCCGCCGCCTGCGGCGTCGTGACCACGAGCACCTCGGCATTGGGCAGCAGCTGACCCACCGTGATCGCGACGTCTCCGGTGCCGGGCGGCATGTCGAGGAGCAGCACGTCGAGGTCGCCGAAGAACACGTCGGTGAGGAACTGCTGCACCGTCCGGTGCAGCATGGGCCCGCGCCACGCGACAGCGCCGAGCGGCCCCTCGCCGTCACCACGGCGGAGGAACATGCCGATCGAGATGACCTTCACGCCGTGGGCGACCGGAGGAAGCATGAGGTCGTCGACCCTGGTCGGCTGTGGCGCCGTGCCGTCGGCCGACACGAGTCCCAGCTGCCCCGGGATCGAGAAGCCGTGGACGTCGGCGTCGATGAGGCCGACGGCGAGGCCGCGCGCGGCGAGGGCGACGGCCAGGTTCGCCGTCACCGTCGATTTGCCCACCCCGCCCTTGCCGCTCGTCACGGCGATCACGCGGGTCAGCGTTCCCGGCCCGAACGGCATCTCGCGGCCGCGTCCGCCGCGCAGGCGCTCGGTCAGGGCCCGTCGCTCGGCGGGCGTCATCACGCCCACGTCGAGGGTGACCTCCGCGATGCCGGGAACGGATGCCGCGGCCGCGCGCACATCGGCCGCGATGCGGTCCGCCGCGGGGCAGCCGACGATCGTCAGCGCGATCGCGACACGCGCCACGTCGCCCTCGACGGAGATGTCGCGGACCATGTCGAGCTCGCCGATGGGGCGGCGCAACTCCGGATCCGAGACAGCGGCGACGGCGCTGCGGACGGCGTCCGCGGAGGGCGTGCTCATCGCGCGGGGCCGTCCTCGACCTCGACGGGTGCCTCGAGCTTCTCGAGGAGGGTGCGCAGCTCGGCGCGCAGCACCTCGCGCGTGACCAGCTGGTCGGCGAAGTCGTTCACCGCCATGCGGAGGGCGACCACCTCGCGAGCGAGGTACTCCGTATCGGCCAGGTTGCGCTCGGCACGCTGCCGGTCCTGCTCGATCTGCACGCGGTCGCGATCGTCCTGTCGGTTCTGCGCGAGAAGGATCAGGGGCGCGGCGTACGACGCCTGCAGCGACAGGATGAGGGTGAGCAGTGTGAAGTTCGTCGCCGCCGGGTCGAACTGCAGCGCGGGCGGCATGAAGATGTTCCAGCAGAGCCACACCGCGACGAAGATCGTCATGCCGATGAGGAAGCCCGAAGTGCCCATCGCGCGCGCGAACGCCTCCGAGAACCTGCCGAAGCGGTCGCTGGACTGCTGCGGGGTTCGCTGCAGCATGCCGCCGCGGCCGCGGGGCGCGTCGAGGGCGACGGTCTGACGGGTGGCGCGTGCCATCATCGGCGCCTCCGGCCCGAGGAGGACGACCTGCCGATCGTGAGCGTGCTCGCGGTGGTGGTCGGCACGGGTGCGGACACCCTCTCAGCCTCGTCCGCATCGTGCGACCTCCAGTCCTCGGGCAGGAGGTAATCGAGCACGTCGTCGACGCTCACGGCGCCCACCAGCCGATGGGCGGGGTCGACGACGGGCAGCGAGACCAGGTTGTACGACGCGAGCAGCCGGGCCACCTCCGCCGCAGAGGCCGTCGCGGGGATCGGGTCGAGGGTGTCGTCGATGATGGCGCCGAGGCGCTCGTGCGGGGGGTAGCGCAGCATCCGCTGGAAATGCACCGTGCCGAGCAGCCGGCCGGTGGGCGTCTCGTACGGGGGGAGCGTCACGAAGACCGCCGCCGCGAGCGCGGGGTGCAGCTCGTGCCGGCGGATGAGGGCGAGGGCCTCCGCGATCGTCGCATCGGCGGACAGCACGATCGGCTCGCTCGTCATGAGACCGCCTGCGGTGTCGGGACCGTATTTCAGGAGCGCGCGGACGTCCTCCGCCTCCTCCGGCTCCATGAGGTCGAGAAGCTCCTCGCGCTGATCCTCCGGGAGCTGACCGAGGACGTCGGCGGCGTCGTCCGGCTCCATCGCGTCGAGGATGTCAGCGGCCCGCTCGTCGTCGAGGGCCTCGAGGATGTGCACCTGCTCCTCTTCGGGCATCTCCTCGAGCGCGTCGGCGAGGCGGTCGTCGGGAAGCTCCTCCACGACCTCGAGCAGACGTTCCTCGGGCAGATCCAGCAGCGTGTTGGCGAGGTCCGCGGGACGCAGCTCGGAGTAGGTGGCGACGAGCTGCTCCGCCGACTGGGCCTCGCCGGGCACCTGGCTCTCGCGCACGGCATCCCAGCTGGCGAACGTCGTCGGGCCCTTCGCGAAGGGGGACGCGCTCGTCTTGGGCTTGCGCAGGAAGAGCTGGCCGACATCCCATTCCCCGAGGCGGTTGCGCTCGATCGCGACGTCCTCGATCACGGCGGTGCCGGATCCGTCGGAGAAGAACACCTTTCGACCGATCATCTCGGCCATGACTCGCACCTCGCCGCCGCGCTGCTGGAAGCGGCGCACGTTGATGAGGCCGGTCGTGATCACCTGGCCGGTCGCGATCGAGGTCACCCGGCCGATGGAGACGAACACGTTGCGGCGGCCGGGGATCTCGACGACGAGTCCGATGACGCGAGGAGGATCGTCCTTGCGGTAGATGACGACGACGTCGCGCACCTTGCCGAGACGGTCACCGACGGGGTCGAAGACCGAGCACCCGGACAGGCGCGCGACGAAAACCCTCTGCGTGCTCACACGTCCCAGCGTAGTCCGCGTGCCATGGGAGGATGGGGAGATGACCATGATGGGAGGGCGCGGCCCGCTGGGCTCCGATGCCGTGGGTCCGACCGTCGCGAGCTTCCCCACGTACGAGGCGGCTCAGAAGGCGGTGTCGTCGCTCATCACGGCCGACATCCCCGCGCGCGACATCGCGATCGTCGGCCAGGGTCTGCGGTCGATCGAGCGGATCACGGGTCGACTCGGCTATGCATCCGCCGCGCGTTCGGGTGCGGTCAACGGCATTCTCCTCGGTCTCCTCTTCTCGGCGATCCTCGTCATCGGATCGCCCTCGGTGCCCATCCAGGCCTTCGTCGGCGTGCTCTTCGTCGGAATCGCGATCGGCATGCTGATGAGCATCGTGGCGTACTCGTTCGTGCGCCGCCGGCGTGACTACGCGTCGGTGATGCAGGTCGTCGCCGACCACTACGAGATCACCGTCAGCGACAGCAGCGTGCACCGCGCACGGCAGGTGCTCGGGCCGCAGTCCGAGGTCGTACCCGCCGCGCCGACCACTCCGGCCGCCCCCGCACCGGCCACTCCGGCGCCGGATGTCGCCGAGCCGCCCCGGTACGGCGAGCGCCTGGTGCCGCAGGGCGAGCGCCTGGCGCCTCAGGCGGATGCCCCGGCGCCGGACGGCGAGACGGGCGAGGGCTCCGAGCCGGTCACGGCGGACGAACCCCCGGAGACGCCCGACTCGTCCCGTTCCGACGACGGCGAGCGCGCATGAGCGCAGGCGGCGACTCCGCGCGAATCGTCGTCGCCCTCCCGAACGGGAGCACCGAGGTGTCGGCCGACCTCGTCGTTCCCGATAAGCCGTGGGCGTTCGCGGCCGTGGCGCACGGCGCGGGCGCGGGCTACCGGCATCCGTTCCTCACCGGCTTCGCCGACGCTCTCGCGCAGGAGGGCGTCGCCATTTTGCGATTCAACTTCCCCTACGTGGAGGCTGGGCGACGGATGCCGGGACCCGCGTCGCACGCCGTGGCGACGTGGGCCGCTGTCGGCGCCGAGCTGCGCGAACGTGCGAACGGAGCGCCCGTCTTCGCGATGGGCAAGTCCTACGGCGGGCGGATGGCGTCGATGGCAGCGGCCGAGGGCGTGATCGATCCCGCGGCGCTGGTGTACCTCGGCTATCCGCTGCATCCGCCGGGGAACCCCGAGAAGGCGCGCACGGCGCACCTGCCGGATGTCCCGCAGCCGCAGCTGTTCGTCGAAGGGACGAACGACCCGTTCATCGATCCCCACGATCAGCTCGAGGCCGCCGTCGCGACGTGCCGGTGGGCCGAGATCGCCTGGATCGAGGGTGGGGGGCACTCCTTCGAGGTCAAGGGCCGCAAGCGTCCGCCCGGCGAGGTCGCGGCCGATCTCGCGCCCCTCGTCGTCGCGTGGCTGCGTGCGGTTCACTCCGCCGGCGGACCCACGTAGCGCCCCCGGGGCCGCAGCCGCATCGGCCGCTGCTCGTACTCCTCCATGGCATGCGAGATCCATCCCGCCGTGCGGCCGATGGCGAAGATCACGGATCCCGCGTCGTCCGACATGTCAGCCCACAGCGTGAGTGCGGCCAGCGCCAGATCCAGGTTCGGCCGCGCGTCGGCCCGCCGTGCGACCTCGTCGGCCACGGCATCGACCGCGGCGAGCACCTCGGCGCTGCCCGGCGCGTCGCGGAGGAGGCCGAGGAGCACGCTCGCGCGCGCGTCGGTCCCGGTGTACAGGGGCTGCCCGAATCCCGGGATGCCGCGTCCGCCGTCTCGCACGGCGCGCGCGATGGCCGCCGGGGCAGCCACGCCGTCGCGGACAGCGCGCAGCATGTGCGCGGCCGCGCGGCTCGCGGTGCCGTGCAGAGGCGCGTCGAACGCGCCGAGCGCCGCCGTGACGACCGCGTAGCCGGGCGCGCGCGCCGAGGCGGCGACGCGCGCGGCGAGCGTGGACAGGGCGAGGTCGTGGTCGATCACGAGCACCAGTGCCGCATCGACGACCCTGGCACCTTGAACGGCGTCGACGCGGCTGCCGGGTGCGAGGGCGCGCCACAGCGTCCGTGCGACCGGACCCGTCCCGCCGTCGCCGCACAGCGCCGCCGGGAGGCCTGTCACCAGTCGCGCGCCGATCCGAGTGAGCTGCTCGGGCGCCGGGTCGTCGCGCAAGGGGTCGGTCGCCGCGAGAGCGGTCACGGCGACCAGCATCCGGTCCAGCGGCGAAGCGGCTTCGCCGAGCGACGCGATCGTCCGGCTCGCCACCGCGATGTCGCCCGCCGGCGGCGGGCGCAGCGCATCTGTGCGCCACAGCCACATGACGACCTGTTCGAACGACTGCTCGCGCGCGAGCCGAGCGACGGATCGCCCGCGATAGAGCAGCTCATCGTCGACGATGTGGGCGAGACCCGTGTCGAGCACCATCAGCGGCGTGCCCGGCGCCCTTCCGCCGGGCGATGCGGTGAGGGAGCGACGGCGTCGCCGCGCGAACGCCTCGACCTCGAGCGGGTCGAAGGAGGAGCCTGTCGCATCTCGCTCGCGAGTGAGGAGTCCGCGCGACACGTATGCGTACAGCGACTCCGGCTTGACGCCCAGCCGCGCGGCGGCCTCGGCCGCGGTCAGTCGGGGCAGATCGCTCATGATGTTGATCCGATCAAGATTGACGAACGATAGATCAAGTTCCCACACTGACTGTAGAGGATCCGCGGGGCACCCGCCGGTCCGGACGCCAGCGAGGACGAGGAGACGATATGAGCACCATGACACCGCAGGCGGCGCTCGCAGCGCCGCGAGGGCTTGCCGGCGTCATCGTGGCCGACACCGCGGTGAGCGATGTGCGCGGTGCGGAGGGGTTCTACCAGTACCGCGACAGGTCGGCGATCGAACTGGCCGAGACGGCGACATTCGAGGACGCGTGGCAGCTCCTGGTGACGGGCGAGCCGGCGACGGATGCCTCGCGTGCCGTGTTCGCCGCGCGCGTCGACCACGCGATCTCCGGCCGTGGTGCGGACGTCGACGCGGTCATCGACGCCGTGTCGAACGCGACGCCCGACGTCCTGGCCGGGCTCGCGGCCGCGTGGCCGCTGCTCGGCGCGAGAAGCGGCATCCGCCCGCTCTACGACCTCGACGAGAACGAGCGCCTCGCCGATGCCGTCGCCCTCGCCGCCTCGACGCCCGTCATCGTCGGCGCCCTGTGGCGTCGCAGTCAGGGCGACCGGGCGCTGCCGCCGCTCGCCGGTCGCGGCGTGGTCGCGAACTACCTGCACCAGGTCACCGGCCTCGTTCCCGACGAGGCGAGGGAAGCTGCGCTCACGGCGTACCTCATCGCGGTCATGGACCACGGTTTCAACGCCTCGACCTTCACGGCGCGCGTCATCGCGTCGACGGGGGCGGACGCCGCCGCCTGTCTCGTCGGCGCTCTCGGCGCGCTCACCGGCCCGCTGCACGGCGGGGCGCCGTCACGTGCGCTGGACGGGCTGGATGCCGTGGGCGACGTGGACCTCGTCGAGCCGTGGATCCGTGCCGAGCTCGCCGCCGGCCGGCGGCTCATGGGCTTCGGTCACGCGGTGTACCGCACGACCGATCCCCGCGCGGAGCTGATGAAGCGGGTCGCCCTGCGCACCGGCGGCGAACGGGTGAGGCTGGCGCTGGCGTTCCAGGAGACGGCGGAGCGACTGCTCGCCGAGGCCAAGCCGGGCCGCGACCTGCACGCCAACGTCGAGTTCTGGGCCGCCCTGGTGATGGAGCAGTGCGGGCTCCCGCGATCGATGTTCACACCGACGTTCGCCGTCGCCCGCACGATCGGCTGGACCGCGCACGTGCTGGAGCAGGCGCAGGATCCGAAGATCATCCGGCCGTCGGCGCGGTACGTCGGCCCGCCCGTGGCGGTGCGTGCGCCATGAAGACTCAGCGGCCCGCGGCGTACCCCTGCATGCCACGCGGATTCGCTGCGCCCCACAGCAGTCCCGTCGCGGCATCCCGTCCCACCGCCGAGACGCGGCCGAGCGACCAGGCACCCGCTCGCGTCACGACGTGTCCGCGGCGCTGGAGGCCCTCGACGAGCGCGTCGCCGAGACGGTCCTCGACGACGGCGCCCGCGGGCGTCCAGGTGCGCGGCCAGAACGACTCCGCCAGCGACGTGGTGTGCAGCGCGGGCGCGTCGATCGCCTGCTGCGGGGAATAGCCTCCGACGATGATCCGCAGCAGTGCGAGCAGCTGCCACTGGTCCTGCTGGTCGCCGCCGGGGGAGCCGATCGCGAACTCCGGCGCCCCATCGCGCAGCACGAGCGTGGGGGTGAGGGTCGTGCGCGGGCGCTTCCCGGGAACGAGCGATGAAGGATGCCCCGCCTCGAGCCACGTCGTCTGCAGGCGGGTCCCCAGGGCGAACCCGAGCGCCGGGATCGTCGGAGACGACTGGAGCCAGCCGCCCGACGGCGTGGCCGAGACGATGTTCCCCCAGCGGTCGATGACGTCCAGGTGGGAGGTGTCGCCGCGCGTCTCACCGGTCTTCGCGACGGTCGGCTCACCCGTGCCCACGCCCGTCGTGCCGTAGGAGGTGCGCAGGGGCGGACGGAAGGCCGTTCGGCCGGGGAGCGCGCCCGGGCGGAACTCGTCGGAGGCCGCAGCAGTGATGAGCGACCGACGCTCGTCGAGATACCCGGGGGACAGCAGCTCGTCGAGGTCGACGTCGGTGTCGCCGAACCAGCCGTCGCGATCGGCATACGCGAGCTTCTGCGCCTCGAGGATCGTGTGCGCACCCTCCTCCTGCGAGGGGTCGAGCAGATCATCGTCGAGCGGCTCGAGCATGCCGAGCGTCTGCAGCAGTGCGGGACCCTGCGTCCAGGCGCCCGCCTTCGCGATGGTCCTGCCCCGGAACTCTCGCGTGACGGCCGGCTCGTAGCCGGCGTCGAAGGCGGCGAAGTCCTCAGCCGTGATGACTGCCGCGTGCTCGCCGCCATGCGAGTGCCGGTGCGGTTCCGCGAGGAACGCGGATGCCTCGTGCGCCACCATCCCTGTCTTCCACTCGCGCCGCGCGGCGTCGATGCGGGCTGCGCGACCGACGGGTCCGTCGTCGCGCACCGTGCAGGAGGCGTGCACGAGCGAGTCGAGCACGGCCGCGTACGCCGGATTGCGTACGACGTCGCCGGCGGTCGGCGGCTCCCCTCCCGGCATCCACAGTGCCGCGGAGGTGGTCCAGCTGTCGCGGAAGAGGTCGGCCACGCGCGCGATGGCCGCCGCGGCGCCCGCCACGAGCGGGTGCCCGTCGCGGGAATAGCCGATCGCATAGGCGAGCACGTCGGTGAGCTCCCACGTTCCGTGATCGCGAAGGAGCAGGAGCCAGGCGTCGACGGCACCCGGCACCGCCGCCGCCAGCCCGCCCGCGCCGGGCACCAGGTCGAGCCCCTCCGCCCGGTAGTGCTCGATCGTCGCGCCTGCGGGCGCGGGCCCCTGGCCCACGAGCACCGTCGGGGATTCCGCATCCGCCGGCTGGAAGATGGCCACGAGGTCGCCGCCCGGCCCGTTGAGGTGGGGCTCGACGACGTGCAGCACGAACGCCGCCGCCACCGACGCGTCGAAGGCATTGCCGCCCCGTTCGAGCACCGACTGCGCTGTGGCGGTGGCCAGCCAATGGGTCGAGGCCGACATGCCGAACGTGCCCGAGAGGGTGGGGCGCGTCGTGAACGACGCGGGGGAGGTGTACGTGGACAAGCTCGGCAACCGATCCGAGGTCAGTGGCTGCCGCCGCGGGCGATCCAGGCCTCGACCTCGTCCGCCGTGCGCGGGATGGCGGCTGAGAGGTTCACGGGCCCCTCTGCGGTCATGAGGATGTCGTCCTCGATGCGAACCCCGATGCCGCGGTATTCCTCGGGCACGGTGAGGTCATCGATCTGGAAATAGAGCCCGGGCTCGATCGTGAAGACCATGCCCGGCTCGAGGACGCCGTCGTAGTACATGTCGCGGCGGGCCTGGGCGCAGTCGTGCACGTCGATCCCCAGGTGGTGGCTGGTGCCGTGGACCATGTACCGCCGGTGCTGGCCGCCCCTGTCGGCGTCGAGAGCCTCCTCGGCGGTCACCGGCAGCAGGCCCCATTCGGCGACGCGCCGTGCGATGACCTCCATCGCCGCCTCGTGGATCGAGCGGAACCGCACACCCGGCCGCGCTGCGGCGAAAGCCGCGTCGGCGGCCTCGCGCACGGTCTCGTACACCCGTCGCTGCACCTCGGTGAACCGTCCGCTCACCGGAAGGGTGCGCGTGATGTCGGCCGTGTAGAGGCTGTCCACTTCGACGCCCGCGTCGATGAGGATCAGATCGCCGGGAACGACGGCGCCGTCGTTGCGCGTCCAGTGCAGGTAGCACGCGTGCGGACCGGATGCCGCGATCGTGTCGTAGCCGACCGTGTTCCCGTCGCTGCGGGCCCGCTGGTGGAAGACGCCTTCGACGACGCGCTCGCCGCGAGCGTGCTCGACGATCTCGGGAAGACGGGCGACGATGTCGTCGAACCCCGAAGCCGTCACCTGGACGGCGAGCTCCATCTGCCCGATCTCGTAGACGTCCTTCACGAGCCGCAGCTCCGAGACGAACCGCGCCAGGTCATCGCTCTCGCCGAGCACGACGTCCCCGTCGCCCTCTTCGAAGTCGTCGATGTGCGCGGTGGCGAGTCCCAGGTCTGCAGCCACGCCGGCGAGTGCGGGCCGGGGGCCGATCCAGAACTCGCCGATCGAGGCATCCGAGTAGAACTCGCTCGTCGTGCGGTCGGCCCGCTCGCGGAAATACAGCGTGACGTCGTGTCCGCCGCCGGCGCGAGGGTCGAACACGAGCACCGCGCCGGGCTCCGAGTCCGAAGCCCATCCGGTGAGGTGGGCGAACGCCGAGTGGGCCCGGAACGGGTAGTCCGTGTCATTGCTCCGCTGCTTCAGCTCACCCGCCGGGACGACCAGCCGTCTGCCGGGGAAGGCCGCCGAAACGGCTTCGCGGCGCGCGGCCGCGAACTGCGCCTGGGGCCGTGCCGGCGGCGTCGACTCGGGGCGGTCCGCCCAGCCGGTCGAGATCGTGTCGAGGAAGCCCTGGCCGAACGGCTGACGACGGTTCGTGCTGGTCGAGGGGGTGGGCGAGGTCTCCGTGGTGCTCGTGGCGCCGGGGGACTGATCGCTGGCTGCGCTGCTCATGGCTCCCAGTCTCGCACGCGCGCGGAGGCGCGGGCAGGGCTCAGCCGGCCGGCTCGTACTGCACGATGAGAGGCCGGTGATCCGAGCCGGAATCGTCGAGCGAGCGCAGTACCACCGATCCCGAGGGACGCCACTGCGGCGTCGCCATGATGTGGTCGATCGGGGCCCCCAGCACCGCCGGCATGTCGGCCGACCACGTCCCGAGCGCTCCGTTCCCCGTCTCGACGGCGGCGTCCGTGCAGCGGCCGAGAGTGGCACCGTCGACGCCCAGCCCCGACATGTGGTCGACGGTCGCATTGAAGTCGCCCGCCATGATCACGTCGGCCGCGTCGCACTGATCGGCGAGCCATTGGAGATCGTCGCGCCAGCTCTGCATGTAGCTGGGGCGGGGGGCCACCGCGTGCACGGCGACGACGATCGGTCCCTGTCCCGAGACCGGCATGGCGACGGCGCTCGGCACGGTCGAGGTGTTGCTGGTTCCGTCGAGCGAGGACTCGATCACCGCGTAGTCACCGAGGTCCGGCGAGATCAGCAGCGTCGTCGAGCCGGCATCCCACTCCGTCGACGGGTCCTCGGCATGATGCGCCCACATCCGGTGACCGAGGTCGCGCATGGCGATGGCGACGCTCTCCCCGGTCTCGATGGTCGTCTCCGGCAGGGCCACGATGTCCGCGTCCATCGCGACCGCGATCTTCGCAATGGTCTGAGGCGGCGTCGCGTCGCCCGCGGTGTTCCACGTCATGACCCGGATGCTCGACTCGGTCTTGGCGGGAAGCGGGTCCGTGCCGAGGCCGCCGCGCGAGGCGAGCACCGCGACGTTCGTCACGGTCGCCACGCCGGCCACGACCGCGAGCGTGAAGGCGAAGACCCGGATCGGGCGCGCGACGGCGAGCAGGAGGGCCAGCACCGCGGCGGCCGCGAATGCGAGCGCGAGCACGCCTCGGAACGACACGATCTGCGCGACGGGATAGTACCGTTCGACGCGGAAGAAGCCCGGGAAGGTCAGCACAGCCGCCGCGATCGCGCACAGCACGGTCACGAGGATCCCGAGCAGGCGAAGCACGACCGCGACTCTATGCGAGCAGGCTGAGAGATCCGTCAGCGCAGCGGGCGTGGCGCGCACGACGGGGCCCGTTCAGCGGGCCGCGCCCGCGCTACGCTCGGAGGATGCCCGGACCGCTGCCCTTCGAAGGACCGAGCGATCTGCACCTGCACTCGGCGAACTCCGACGGCACGCAGCCGCCCGCCGAGGTGATGGCCTCCGCTCACCGGCACGGCGTCCGCACGGCAGCGCTCACCGACCACGACACCACGTCGGGCTGGGCCGAGGCGGCCGAGGCCGCGGCATCCCTCGGCATGACGTTCGTGCCGGGCATGGAGCTGTCCGCACGGCACGAATGGCGCAGCGTGCACGTGCTGGCCTACCTTCCCGACCCGGACGAGCCCGCACTGCGGGCCGAGACGGCCCGCATCCGCTCCTCCCGGCTGGATCGCGCGCGCCTGATGGCCGACCGGATCTCGCGCGACTACGACCTGGTGTGGGACGACATCCTCGAGCAGACCACGGACGCCGCGACCGTCGGGCGGCCGCACATCGCCGACGCGCTCGTGGCACGCGGGCTGGTGCGGGACCGCGCCGAAGCGTTCGCCGGCATCCTCAGCCCGGAGGGGGACTACTACGTGGCGCTCTATGCGCCCGACCCGGTGACCGCGGTGGCGCTCGTCGTCGGCGCCGGGGGAGTGCCGATCGTCGCCCATCCCGCATCGCGCGGAGGTCTGCTGCCCCTGAAGCTGCTGGAGCGGATGCTGGGGGCCGGTCTCGCCGGCTTCGAGCTCGGGCACCGCGAGAACCGCGATCCGGGACTCCGCAGGCTGCGCGACCTCTGCCGCGAGCGCGACCTCATCGTCACCGGGTCGAGCGACTATCACGGCCTCGGCAAACCCAACCAGCCGGGCGAGAACACCACGACGGCGGAGATGGTCGCGCGCATCCTCGACCGCGCAACCGGAAGCGCCCCCGTCTACCCGTGAGGGGGACGAGGGCGCTTCGCTGACGGCGGACGCCGCCGGAGAGAGCCGGGTTCGGCTCAGGCGAGCGCTCGCGCCTTCAGCGCGTCGTACTCGGCCTGGGTGATCGTGCCGGCATCGAGGAGCGCCTTGGCCTTGGCGATCTCCTCCGCGGGACTGGCCGACGAGCCGGCGACGGACTTGATGTAGGCGTCCTGCGCGCTCTGGAGCTCGGAGACCTCCTTGGCGCTGCGCTTGGCCATTCCGTTGCCGCGGGCGATGAGGTACACGAGGAGCGTCAGGAAGGGGACGAAGATCAGGAAGATGATCCAGACCGCCTTCCACCACCCGCTGAGCTGGTGGTCGCGGAAGAGGTCGCCGATGACGGCGAAGAGCGCGAACAGGTACACGGTGAAGAAGAAGATCCAGAGGAACCACCAGATGATGTCTCCGAAGGAGCCCCAGAAGCCCTGGTACTCATAATCTGTGGTCACGGCCGCGATGAAGCGCATCGTCTGCCTTTCGTGAATGCGAGGTACCGGCGCCCGACGCGCCGTCTGCGCTCACCCTAGCGGTGCCGCGGCGCCGCGAAGCGGCACCGCGACACGCCGTGTCGCTTCAGGCCCCGATGGACGCGCCGCCCGCCGGAGCGGCTCCTCCGCCGCTTCCCCCGCCGCGGCGACGGCGCCGCCGCGGAGCCGGCTTGCCGTCGTGGTGCTCCTTGCCGCCACCGTCATGCGTTCCGCCCCCCTCGGTGGAGCGGTCGCCGTCGGCGCCCGCCGCCGTGCCGTGTCCGTCTGCGGCGGCAGCGCCTCCCTCCGCCGGCTCGAACGTCGAGCCCACGCGGTCGGAGCCGGCCGTGCGGCGCCGGCGCCGGCGGCGGCTGGGAGCCTGGCCGTTCGCCTCCACCTCCGCGGCGGCATCCGTCGCCCGCTCGGGCTGTACGCGGACGGCCTGGGTCTTGGGCGCGGTGCGGACGCGGCCCTTCGTGCCGGCCGGGATGTCGAGTTCGGAGTAGAGATGGGGACTCGACGAGTACGTCTCGACGGGCTCGGGCTGGCCGAACTCGAGCGCGCGGTTGATGAGGGCCCACTTGTGCAGGTCCTCCCAGTCGACGAAGGTGACCGCGATGCCGGTCTTGCCGGCGCGGCCGGTGCGGCCCGCGCGGTGCAGGTAGGTCTTCTCGTCGTCGGGGATGGTGTGGTTGATGACGTGCGTGACGTCGTCGACGTCGATGCCGCGCGCGGCGACGTCCGTGGCGATCAGCACGTCCTTCTTGCCCGCCTTGAAGCCCGCCATCGAGCGCTCACGCGCCTCCTGGCTCATGTCTCCGTGGACGGCGCCCGCGTTGAAGCCGCGGTCGCTCAGCTCGTCGACGAGCCGCTGCGCGGCGCGCTTCGTGCGCGTGAAGATGACGGTCTTGCCGCGACCGTCGGCCTGCAGGATGCGGGCGATGACCTCGTCCTTGTCGAGCGAGTGCGCGCGGTACACCAGGTGACGGATGTTCGCCTGCGTGAGCCCCTCGTCGGGGTCGGTCGCACGGATGTGGATCGGGTTCGACATGAAGCGGCGCGCGAGGGCCACGATCGGGCCGGGCATCGTGGCCGAGAAGAGCTGCGTGTGACGGATCGCCGGGACCTTCGAGAAGATCTTCTCGATGTCGGGGAGGAAGCCGAGGTCGAGCATCTTGTCGGCCTCGTCGAGCACGACCTCGGTCGCGTTCGACAGGTCGAGCAGGCGCTGGTTGTTGAGGTCGATCAGGCGGCCGGGGGTGCCGACCACGATCTGCGCACCCGCCTTGAGCTGGTCGATCTGGCCTTCGTACGCCTTGCCGCCGTATATGGCGACGACGCTCGTCGAGCGGCCTGCGGTCAGCATGTCCATGTCTTCGTAGACCTGCACCGCGAGTTCGCGCGTCGGCACCACGATGAGCGCCTTGACGCCGTGGGCGGGCTCCGGCCCGAGACGCTGGACGACCGGGATGCCGAACCCGAAGGTCTTGCCGGTGCCGGTCTTGGCCTGGCCGATGATGTCCTGGCCGGGCAGTCCGAGGGGGATGGTCTGCTCCTGGATGGGAAACGCGTCGACGATGCCCTTTGCGGCGAGCGCCTCGACGATGTCCTGATCGACGCCGAGTTCGGCGAAGGTCGTCACGATATATGCCTGTCCGGCAGTGGGATGCTGCCTGGGTTCATGCCCGGGCGCGTGCACGGCCTCTGAGGGGCCGCCGCGCGGGCGGAAGTGCGGTCCACGCCCTTCTTTCCCACAGGCGCGGGCTCCCCGATCCGACGCCGGGGCCGGCATCCACGATACCGGAGGTCTCCCGTGCGAGCACGGAAGGCGTCGTCCCTCGTAGTCTTTCCTGCATGGTCAAGTGGTTCTGGCAGCGTCGCGACACCGGCCGCAAGCTCCAGCTCCGCTCGCGCGACGAGCTGAGCAGCGGCAACCGGGTCGACTTCGAAGAACTCGCACCCGACATCGACACCTTCCTCGGCCAGGTCGCCTACCTGCAGCTCGGGTTCTTCGAGACGCTCACCGAACTGATCCAGACGATCCCGGAACTCGGCGAGAAGGAGGCGGTGTCGCGAGCCGCCGGCGCCGCGCTGACCAAGCACGAGGCGCTCGTCGCGCTGATCCGCGAACGCGGCGACGACCCGACCGAGATCATGCGGCCGTTCCGGGAGCCGCTCGACGCCTTCCGCTCGGCCACGCACGGCGTGCGCCCCCAGGAGACCATGCTCTCGGTGCACATCACCGCGGGGATGCTGGACGACTTCTACCTGACGCTGTCGGCCAGCTACGGCGAGACCGGCGACCGCGTCGCGCGGATCCTCCAGGCCGACGACGACCGCCAGGCGATCGTGGAGCTGATCTCGCAGGCGATCGCGAGCGACCCCGAGTGGAAGTCGCTGCTGGCACTCTGGGGTCGCCGGCTCGTCGGCGACACGCTGCTGATCGCGCGGGCGGCCCTGCGCCCGACGTCGCTGGGACGCGCCGAGGAGCAGAAGGTCGAGCCGGTCTTCACCGAGCTCATGGGGGCGCACTCACGCCGCATGGACGCCATGGGTCTCGCGGCCTGACGAGATCAGCCGATGCCGAGTCGCGCCTTCTCGCGGGCGTCGCGGGCGACCCGTGCGCGCGAGACGAGGATGATCGCGGGGTAGGTCACGGCGATCGGGACGATCAGCGCCGCCAGCCAGGGCCAGGGGCTGTCGATTCCGACGCCGAGCCACGTGAGGATCGTCCAGGCGGCACCGGCCGACACGGCGCCGATCATCGGAGCCAAGACGACGCCGCGTGTCAGCCGCTGGTGCAGCTGGAAGTGGATGCCGAGACCGACGACCGCCCCGACGATGAAGGCGATGAGGATCTGCACGTCGCCGGCCCGCTCAGGCGACGAAGCCGACGCGGCGCGACTCCTCGGAGCCGAGCTCGACGTAGGCCAGGCCCGCGGTCGGGACGATGTACGAGTTGCCCTTGGCATCGGCGAACGTCACGTGCGTCGCTCCGGCGTCGAGCGCTGCGGCGACGGACTTCTTCACGTCGGCTGCCGCCTCGTTCGTCTCGAAGTTGAGCTCGCGGCCGGTGTTCGCGATGCCGATGCGGATCTCCACGTGACTGACCTCCTGCGCGGGGTGATGGTGGTGTGCCGGACGGCCGAGCGCTCTCACTCGCCGAAGCCCGCGGCTCCCCGGACGCATGGCCACTCTACGACACCGCGAAGCGGCATCCGCCCGCCGCCGGAACGCTCTGGGCGAACGGACGATGTCGGCCCTTCGCGCTACCGTCGAGGGGTGACATCGGGGACCCACGAGCGAGCGGCGTTCACGCCGGACGCGCCGCAGCAGGCGGTGCTCGCGCTCCCCGTTCACGCGTCCGGCGTCGTCGTCGGCGCGCCGGGCAGCGGCAAGACCGAGACACTCGTCGCGCGTGTCGCGGCACTCGTCTCGGCCGGAGCGGACCCGGACGCGGTCATGGTGCTGACGCCGTCGCGCCAGACCGCCACGGCGCTGCGCGACCGGCTCGGGCTGGCGGTAGGCGTGGCGACGACGGGTCCGCTCGCGCGGTCGGTGGCGTCGTACGCCTTCCAGATCGTGCGGGCGCACGCCGTCGCGGTCGACGCCGACCCGCCCCAGCTGCTCACCGGTGGCGACGAAGACCAGATCATCCGCGACCTGCTCGAGGGCGACGACGAAGACGAGGCTGCCGGCGCGCGCCGCTGGCCCGACTGGCTCGGTCCCGCGATCCGTGGCACCGCGGGCTTCCGCACCGAGGTGCGCACCTTCCTCGCCGAGTGCACGACGCTCGGCGTCGAGCCGTCGCGCCTGCGCGAGCTGGGGGAGCGGCAGGAGCTGCCGGCCTGGGTCGCCCTCTCGTCGTTCCTGGCCGAGTACCTCCAGGTGCGTGACGGCATGCGCGGGGCGCACCGGGATGCCGCGGGCCTGGTCCGCGAGGCGGTCGGCCTGCTGCGCAGCGCACCACCGGGAAGTCCGGCGCTCGACCGGGTCCGCGTCGCGCTGGTGGACGATGCGCAGGAGCTCACCCTCGGCGGCGTCGAGCTGCTCGAGGCCCTGCGCGCCCGCGGCGCGGCCGTGCTCGCGTTCGGCGACCCCGACGTCGGATCGGGATCGTTCCGCGGGGCGACCCCCGAGAACTTCGCCCGGCTCGCCGCGTCGCTGGGGGCCGTGCACGTCCTCAGCGAGGGACACCGCGGCACGTCGTGGCAGCGCGATCTGGTGGGCCGGGTCACCCAGCGCATCGGCGCGGTGGGCGTGGTCGCCCACCGCGCGCCGGCGACCGGCGCAGAGCCGGACGGCTCGGTGCGGGTGCTGACGCTGCGCTCAGCCGCGGAGGAGTACGACGCCATCGCCCGCCTGCTGCGCGAACGGCACGTGCACGACGGCGTGCCCTGGAGCCGGTGCGCCGTGATCGCGCACGACACGCGGCAGGTCTCGTCCCTCGAAGCCGAGCTGTCGGCCAGAGAGGTTCCCGCGAGGTCGAGCGGACCGGGCCGGGCGCTCGGGGCGGTGCGGCCCGTCGCCGACCTGCTGCGGCTCATCGAGCTCGCCTCGCGCGACGACTGGACGTTCGATGACGTGTCGGCGGCGCTCGTGGGCACCTACGGGCGCCTCGACGTCATCGAACTCCGACGGCTGCGCTCGGCGTTGCGTCATGCCGAGCTGCGACGCCTCTTCCAGGCGGGTGGCGACGACGGTGAAGCAGCGGGCGTCGAGCGCTCCGGTCGCGACCTCGTGCTGTCCGCGATGCGGCAGCCTCTCGAGTTCGATCTGGTCGACACGCGGGAGGCCCGGCGGGCGGCGTCGCTCGCCCGCACCCTGGCCGTGCTCCGCGACGAACTCGACCGCGGCGCCACCGCGCACGAGCTGCTGTGGACGGCGTGGGACCGAAGCGGGCTGCAGCGGCCCTGGTCCGAGGTCGCGGGCGGCAACGGACCTCTGGCCGAGCAGGCGAATCGCGACCTCGATGCCCTCGTCGCCCTTTTCCAGGCGGCCAAGCGCTTCGTCGAGCGGTCGCTCGACGCGGATCCGCGCGTGTTCGTGCGCTCGATCCTCGACAGCGGTGTCGCCGAGGACCGCCTCGAGGCCCCGACCCGCGACGACAGCGTGCGTGTCATGACACCCGCGGGTGCGCTGGGCCTGGAGTTCGACACGGTCGTCGTCGCCGGGGTGCAGGACGCGGTGTGGCCGAACACCCGTCTGAGAGGCAGCCTCCTCGACACGTGGCGGCTGGCGGATGCCGCGACCCGGGCTGACGGCGAGTCGATGGGCGCGTTCGACCGCCGTCGGGCCGCGATGCACGACGAGCTGCGCCTGCTGGCGCGCGCCCTGTCCCGCGCCACCGCACGGCTGATCGTCACCGCGGTGGACGACGACGACACCGGACCGAGCGTGTTCGTCGATCTGCTGCCCGATCCGGAGCCGTTCGAGCTGGATCACCCGGTGTCGCTGCGCGGACTCGTGGCCCGCCACCGCCGGACTCTGACTTCGGCTCCGCCGCGCATGTCGCCGGCGGCACCCGCGACCGCCGGTGCACGTGCCGCCGAGCAGCTCGCGCTGCTCGCGGATGCCGGAGTCCCCGGCGCCGCGCCGCAGGAATGGTACGGCGTCGCCGGTCCGACCTCGACCGGACCGCTGCGAGATCTCGCGCGCGAAGACGTACGGGTCTCGCCCTCGCGGCTGCATGCTCTCGAGGAGTGCCAGCTCAACTGGGTGATCGCCGACCTGGGCGGCGATCCGGGTGGCACCACTGCCGGCCTCGGCACGATCATCCACGCAGCCCTCGAGCACGCGGCCCGCCACGACGAGGCCGCGCTGTGGGCAGAGGTCGAGGCCCGCTGGGGCGAGCTCACATTCGAGGCGGCCTGGCGTGATCGCGCCGAGCAGGCCCGTGCGCGCGACCTCGTGCGGCGCCTGCACCTGTATCTGCGCCGCTTCGACGATGGCGGGGGCACCCTCATCGGCGCCGAACCGCACTTCGAGGTGGACATCCCCCTCGGAGAAGCCTTCGATGCCGGTGAGCACCGCGTGATCCTGTCGGGCTACATCGACCGAGTGGAGCTGGCGCCGGACGGCACTGTCGTGATCATGGACCTCAAGACCGGCAAGCGCGAGCCCCAGACCGACGCGAAGGTGCTCGACAACCCCCAGCTCGCGGCTTATCAGCTGGCCTTCGAGTCCGGCGCGATCACCGAGGCGAATGGACACGCGCCCGGCGGGGCGAAGCTCCTCGTGCTGCGCCCGACGGCCACGAGATCCGACTACGTCACTCCGTGGCAGCCGCCTTTCGACGAGGAGCGCCGTGAGGCGTTCCTCGCGCGCATCCGCACCGCCGTCGCCGTCATGCGAGGCGAGAGCTTCGCCGCGCCGTACGAGGAGCACTGCCGCGACGAGCACGCCTACGGGCTCTGCCGAATCCACACGGTCGGCGCGGTGAGCGCCTCGTGACCGCCGTGCGCGGACTGACCGCCGAGCCGGCGGCCGAGGCATCCTTCGTCCCGGGGCAGCTGCTGTCGGCGCGCGTCATCGCCGCCGCGCTCGGTCAGTTCCCCCCGACGGACGAGCAGACGGCGGTGATCGAGGCGCCCCTGGCGCCGGCGCTCGTCGTCGCCGGCGCCGGCAGCGGCAAGACCGAGACCATGGCGGCGCGCGTCGTCTGGCTGGTGGCCAACGGCATCGTGCGCCGCGACGAAGTGCTGGGCCTGACCTTCACGCGCAAGGCAGCCGGCGAGCTCGCCGAGCGCATCCAGAAGCGCCTGGCACGCCTCGCCGAGTTCGAGCGACGGGGCCTCCTCTCCGTCCTCCCCGCCCTCGCCGCGGCGGGCCGCCTGGATGCCTTCGGCGAGCTGGAGCGATCAGGTGCCGACGGCGCCCGGGCAACCGCGGAGCGGCATCGCCTTCTCGACGACCTCGCGCGTTCCGTGAAGGCCGTCGGTGAGGACCCGGGCGACGACGCGCTGCTCCACCGGCCGACCGTCGCCACCTACAACAGCTTCGCCGACCAGATCGTGCGCGAGCACGCCGTGCGCATCGGCAGGGATGCCGAGGCCGCGGTGCTCTCCGAGTCCTCAGCCTGGCTCCTGATGAGGCGCGTCGTGTTCGCCTCGGACGATCCGCGTCTCGAGGAGCGGGGCGAGGCGGTGCGCTCCATCGTGGATGCGGCGCTGCGGATCGCGCGCGACGGCGTGGACAACCTCGTCGACTTCGACGCGCTCGCGGCGTTCCCCGAGCGGTTCCGGGCGACGCGCGACCTGCCGTCGACCAACAAGCGCACCACCGTGTACGCCGACGTCGCGGACGCCTGCGACAAGGTCGATGCGCTCGCGCTCCTCGCCGACCTGGCGCGGGAGTACGCCGCCGAGAAGCTGCGACTCGGGGTGATCGACTTCTCGGACCAGGTCGCCGGGGCGCTCGAGGTGGTGCGGAGCCACCGCGCGGTGGCCGACGAAATGCGTGATCGGTACCGAGTGGTGCTGCTCGACGAGTACCAGGACACGTCGGTCGTTCAGACCGACCTGCTCGCCACGCTCTTCGCGGGCACGGGGGTGATGGCGGTCGGCGATCCGCACCAGGCCATCTACGGCTGGCGCGGCGCGAGCGCCGGCAACCTCGGCGGATTCCCCGCCGCTTTCTCGCCTGACGCCGACTGCGCCCACTATGCGCTGCTGACGAGCTGGCGCAACAGCGCGTCGGTGCTGACGGCCGCCAACGCCGTACTGGCGCCGCTCGCCGCTTCCGCAGCCGTGGCGGTGCAGCAGCTGCGCGCGCGGCCCGGCGCGCCGGCCGGCGTGGTCGAGCTCGGCTTCGACGCCGACCTCGACACGGAGGCCGATCGCGTGTCGGAGTGGTTCGCGCGGGTTCGGGCTGAACGGGCCCACGAGGGCCGCTCGACGACCGGCGCGATCCTGTTCCGCAGCAAGAAGCACATGGTGCGCTTCGGCGACGCACTCGGGCGTCGCGGCATCCCGCACCGCATCCTCGGCCTCGGCGGCCTGCTCTCGACGCCCGAGGTGGTCGATGTCGTCTGCGCGCTCCGTGTGATCAGCGACCCGTCCGCGGGCTCCGCGCTCATCCGGCTGCTCTCCGGGCCTCGGTGGGCGATCGGGCTGCCCGACCTCCGCGAGCTCGCCGCCCTCGCGCGACGCCTCGCGCGGCACGACAGCGCGCTGCAGCCGCTCGCTCCCGAGGTCGTCGAGCGGATCCGGGGCAGCGCCGGCGACGACGACGGCTCGCTCGTGGACGCGCTCGACTTCGTGCTGCGGCAGAAGCCCGATCACGGCTGGCTGGCGGGCTTCACCCCTGAGGCACGCGAGCGACTGCGGGACGCGGCATCCGTGTTCGCGGGTCTGCGCCACGCCGGCGGCATGCCCGTTCCCGAGCTCGTGCGGCTGATCGAGCTGGAGCTGCGGCTCGACGTGGAGCTCGCGGCGAACGAGTCGCGGGGTCCCGCCCGCATCGCCTCGGCCCAGCTGCGGGCGTTCGTCGACGAGGTGCACGCGTTCCTCGCGGCCGATGAGACCGGGTCGCTGTCGAGCCTGCTGGCCTGGCTCGACCACGCCGAGCAGCTCGATGAGTTCGCGCCGCGCACGGAGCCACCCGAGGACGATGTCGTGCAGCTGCTCACGATCCACGGCTCGAAAGGGCTGGAGTGGGACGCCGTCGCCGTCGTGCGACTCGTCAAGGACGAACTGCCGAGCGCGCCGCGCGACACGAAGGCGTGGCTGGGATTCGGGGTGCTGCCCTACGGGTTCCGTGGCGACTCGGCCTGGCTCCCGGCGCTCGGCTGGCAGTCTGCGCAGACGCAGCAGGAGCTCAAGGCGGCCATCGACGCCTTCGTCGACGCGAACCGCGCCCGCCAGCTGGAAGAAGATCGACGACTCGCGTACGTCGCAGTGACCCGCGCCCGCGACCGCCTCCTCCTGACCGGCGCCACGTGGTCGGGAACCAAGCGGCCCCGCACGCGAAGCCCCTTCTACACCGAGATCGCGGAAGCCCTCGGCCTGCCGCTCCCGGACGACGCGCCCGGCGATGATCCCTACCAGGGAGAGCGTCGCGTGCTCCAGTGGCCGATCGACCCCCTCGGCAGCCGGCGCGAGGCGGTGGCGGACGCGGCTGCCGCCGTCGGCGCAGCCCTCGAGGCGCCCCGCGCGCAGCTCGATCCCCAGACTGCGCTCCTGCTGGCCGAGCGCGACGCCCGCCGCGCCCGGCCGATGCACACGTCACCGACGCGCATCGCGGCATCGCGCTACAAGGAGTACGTCGCCGACCTGCAAGGCACGCTCTCGGGCATCGCCCGGCCGCTGCCGGAGCGCCCGTTCCGGCAGACGCGGCTCGGCACGCTGTTCCATGCCTGGGTCGAGCAGCGCTCCGGGAGGCACGGTCTGGGCGGCTCGCTCGACGACGCGCTCTGGGAGAGCGACGAAGACCTTCCCGGTACGGAGGCCTCGGTCGAAGACGCTGCGGCGCTCGGGGCGCTGCGCGAGAGGTTCCTGGCCTCGGAGTGGGCGTCGCTGCAGCCGATCGAGGTCGAGACCGAGATCGACTTCACGACGATCGGCCCCGATGGGCTGCCGCACATCGTCATCTGCAAGCTCGACGCTGTGTACCGGCGCGAGGACCGGGGCGGCCGCATCGAGATCGTCGACTGGAAGACGGGCGCCGCGCCGCGCACGCCCGCCGAGAAGGACGAGCGGATGCTGCAGCTCCAGCTCTACCGGCAGGCCTACCATGCCAAGCACGGCGTGCCCCTCGACGAGATCGACGTGGCGCTCTACTACGTCGCGGAGGACGTCATCCTCCGAGGCTGAACCGACCGGAAGGCCGTCGTTCGGTCAGTCCGCCATCCAGCGGCGCAGCGCGGCGGTGGAGGCCCGTTCTGCCTCGGCGGCGGCATCCGTGGCATTGCCGTCGTCGGTGCGGGGCGGCAGCGACCCCTCCGCCCGTCGTGCCGGCAGGTCGATCGGGGCCGTCGAGACGTCGTCATCGGGGTGCGGTGCCGCAGGGGCCGCTGCGGGTGCCGGCGGGGGTGCGGGCCGGAGCTCCGCGAGGTCGTCGGGGGAGATCTCCTGCGTGTCGAAGGTCTCCGCCCCGCCGGAGAGCTCGCCGGTGTCGAGCGAGGAGGGCTCCTCGTCGGCCACCCACTGCGAGAGTTCCTCCGGGTCGTAGGCGTCGGTCTGCATCGATGTGTCTATGGCGGGTGCCGAGGCCCCCGGCATCCGGTCGAGGAGGGCGATGGCGTCGTCCACGTCGAGCGCGGCATCCGTCACGATGTCGTCGCCCGTCACTCCCGCAGCGAGCGACTCGAGCAGCTCGACGGCGTCGGCGACGATGTCTTCGCGATCGACCTCATGGCCGTGAACCAGCCACCGTGCGAACTCGAGCTCCGCGTACAGCCGCGCCCGCTCGCGTGCGCGCACGTCCGGTGCCCGCCCGCTGCCCGCGATGTAGGCGGCGTAGACGTCGTCGGCCGCATCCGGCGCCGACGCCAGCCACTGCAGATCGATCGCGGGGTCTCCGATCGACAGGCCGTGCCACTCGAGAAGACCCGTGACCGTGGGAACGCCGTCGAGATCTTCGAAGAGGAACGAGGCCGCGCCCGCTCCGCCCAGGACGACCGCCGACTCGAATCGCCAGAGCTCATCGGCGTCCACCGCGCGGTGCCAGCGATGGGCGAGCGTCACCGGCAGCCGGCGGGTGGCGAGGGCGCGGTCGATCAGCCGCGTCGCGTCGGCTCGGACCTGCTGCGGTGTGCGTGCGGGCAGCCCTTCGCCTTTGACGATCGACTGGGGGAGCGCGTGCAGTGCGGCCAGTGCGGCGCCCAGCGAGCTGGCTGCGCCGCGCCCGGGCGGCAGGTGTGCCGCGTCGACCCGGTAACCGGGCAGGAAATCCACCACCACGACGCGCTCGCCGCCGAGGCCTCCCTCGCCCAGCAGCTCCGGAGCGCGGAACGGAAGCAGCCCGCGAACCCCGGGCGTCAGGGCACGCAGCGCACGCACCTGGGCCGCGAGCTCGGATGAGGCCGAGGGGTCGGCCGGCACCCGCACCACCACGCGCCTGCCGTCGTCCAGATGCGCCACGGCGGTGTCGTACCGACCCGCGGCCCCCTCGGTGAGAGCGCCTACGCCGACGACCCCGACCTGCGGCAGAGCCGACGTGACCGACGCGGCTAGAGTGAGGGGAGAGCGTGCCATGTGCCCAGGGTAGGTCGGTCGCGCTCGTCCGTCCCCGCGCCACGCCCGGCCCTGAACGACGAAGCGGAGCATGCCCGATGACGGCGCCTGACAGCACGAGCCTTCCTCCGCTGGCGCGTCCGGGCCTCGACCGCGCTGCCGGCGAGCGCCTCACACCGGGCCTTCTCGATGCGGCGAAGACGGATGCCGCCACCCGGGTCCTCGTGATCGCGGGCGACTCGGCACCCCTGTCCGTGCCCGGCACGCTGCTCTGGCGCGCGCCCTCCGACATCCCCGACGGCGCGGAGTGGGCGTTCCTCGGGCGACGCGACGACGGCACCGCCCTCCTCACCGCCGTGTATCCGGCGCAGGAGGAGGAGCTCTTCCCGGCCCCGGCCGGCTGGGCGGGGCTGCGCAGCGCCGGCGCCGATCTCCCGCCCGCGGACGCGGGTGCGTTCGTCGCCGCGCTGAGCCTCGGTCGCTGGCTGATCGACGCGCCGTTCTGCCCGGCGTGCGGCTCGCTGACCATGCTCGGCGACGCGGGATGGTCGCGGCGGTGCCCGCAGTGCGGGCGCCAGCACTTTCCGCGCACCGACCCCGCCGTGATCGTGGCGATCACGAGCGCCGTCGACCCCGACCTCCTGCTGCTCGGCTCCAACGCTCTGTGGGGGGCGGATCGCTTCTCGTGCTTCGCGGGGTTCGTCGAGGCGGGTGAGTCGCTCGAGTCGGCGGTGCGCCGCGAAGTGGCCGAGGAATCGGGTGTCGAGGTCGGCGTCGTGACGTACCGCGGCTCCCAGGCCTGGCCCTACCCGCGCTCGCTCATGGTGGGCTTCCTCGCCGCGTCCCTCGACGACGCGGCCGCCCGCGCGGACGGTGAGGAGATCGCGGCGGTTCGGTGGTTCACGCGCGAGGAGGTCGGCCGCGCGCTCGCCGGCGAGGGCGATGTCGTCCTGCCCGGTCGCGCTTCCATCGCGCATCGGCTGATCGCCGACTGGCACGCGGAGCGCCCGTGAGCGTCGACGCCCTGGAAGGGCTCGACGACCGCCAGCGCGAGGCCGCGAGCGCGCTGCGCGGGCCGGTCGTCGTGCTGGCGGGCGCTGGGACGGGCAAGACCCGCGTCATCACGCACCGCATCGCCCACGGCGTCGACACCGGGGCGTACTCGCCCGGCCGCGTCATGGCCGTCACGTTCACGACGAAGGCGGCGGGGGAGATGCGCGGACGCCTCCGCGCGCTGGGGATCGGCGGCGTCTCGGCGCGCACCTTCCACGCCGCCGCGCTCGCCCAGCTCAACTTCTTCTGGCCGACGCTGGCGGGCGACAGTGCGCCCGGGATCATCGACAACAAGGTGCGCATGCTCGCGCACGCCGCTGACGGCGTGGGCCTGGACCCCGACGTGGCGACGCTGCGCGACGTGGCGTCCGAGATCGAGTGGCGCAAGGTGTCGATGCTGAGCGTCGAGGACTACGCCACGGCTCGTCCGAACGGCGTCGGCCGGCTGGGCGTCGACAGGGTCGTCGCCCTCCAGCGCGCCTACGAGAAGCTGAAGGACGAAAGGCGCCAGCTGGACTTCGAGGACGTGCTGCTGGCGTGCGCGGGCATGCTGGAGGCCGAGCCGAAGGTGGCCAAAGCCGTGCGCGAGCAGTACCGCCACTTCACGGTCGACGAATTCCAGGACGTCTCGCCCTTGCAGAACCGCCTTCTCGAGCTGTGGCTCGGTGACCGCCGCGACCTGTGCGTGGTGGGCGACGCGAGCCAGACGATCTACTCGTTCGCCGGCGCCGACGCCCGGTTCCTGCTGGACTTCCCCGCTCGCTACGAGGGCGCCCGCATCATCCGCCTCGAGACCAATTACCGATCGGATGCCCCGATCCTCGCGGTCGCGAACGAACTCATGCGCGGACGCCCCGGTGCTCTCCACCTCGCACCCGCCTCGGCCGGCCAGCCCGACGGCGAGCCGGCCACGGCGCGACCGATCCCGACGGTGACTGGCTTCCACGACGACCGCGACGAGGCTCGCGCGGTCGCCGCCCGGGTCAAGGAGCAGATCGAGGGCGGCGCGGACCCGCGCCACATCGCGGTGCTCTACCGTGCGCATGCCCAGTCCGCCGAGCTGGTCGCCGCCCTCTCCGACGCCGGCATCGCCACGACGGTGCTCGGTGGACGCAGGTTCTTCGACATGCCCGAGGTGCGACAAGCGGTGATGGAGCTGCGCGCGGCATCCGTCGCGCCGATCGAGAGCGGCTTCGTCGACACGGTGCGCGACATCCTGCGCTCGCGCGGCCTCACCGACGATCCACCGCAGGCCGGCGGTGCATTGCGCGACGCGTGGGAGGCGCGGGCAGCGTTGCTGCGCCTCGCGCAGGAGGCGCCGGCGGGCACGACGCTCCGGGAGTTCACGGACGAGCTGACCGCGCGGGCCAAGGTGCACGACGAGCCTGCCCTGCGCACCGTGACACTCGCGACGCTGCACGCCGCGAAGGGCCTCGAATGGGAGCACGTCCACCTGGTCGGCGTCGCCGAGGGACTGCTGCCGATCTCGTACGCCACGACGTTCGAGCAGGTGGACGAAGAGCGACGGCTGGCCTACGTGGGCATCACGCGGGCCGGGCGAACGCTGTCGCTGACGTGGGCACGAGGCGTACGGGAACGGCAGCCGTCGCGGTTCCTGAGAGAGATCGGCAGCGGCACTCTGCGTGAGGGCGGTGCGAACGCACGGTCCGGTGCAGCGAGCCGGCGTTCAGGCTCACCGAGCGCGTCCGGAACGCGGAGCGGCTCCGCCCGCGCTCCGCGATGAGCCTGCCCGCCACGATCCCCGCCTCCCACAGCACCGCCGGCTCGGCCTCGACCGGCCGCCCGAGCAGTTGCGCCGCGACCGCGGGCCATGACGGGTCGGCGTCGCGGCGATCGGCGGCGACGCAGGCGAGACACGCCGTGCGGCCGGGCTCGACGAAAGGCCCGACCTCCGCGCCCGAGCCGGTGAGGGCGACCGGCAGGTGGGCGACGTCTGCGCTCATGAGAGCGGCCGCCGCGCCGGGTGCCACGATGCGGTGGACCACGAACACGACGGCCTCGGTTCCGGCCGCGATGGTGCCCACGGCGTCGTACGCGTGGGCGGTGTCGACGTCGTAGCCGGCTGCGATGAGGGCCGCCGTGAGTGCCTCGCGCTGGTGGGCCGGCACATCGTCCGCGGCGTGCACCGTGACGCGTCGGCGCGCGGAGGCGTTCGTCGTCAGCGCCCGGCGGATGCGCGCGAGGAACCGTGCCGCCGCTGCGCCGTCCGGTGCGCCCGCAGCCCCCGCGAAGCCGGCGAATGCGCCGTCGGGGATGCCCTGCTCGAGCTCGCGGAGCACCCGCAGCTGCCACGGCTCGGGGTCGTGGACGATCGCCACCGGTTCGGAGCCGAACTGCAGGATGGTGTCGGTCCGCCACACCGTCGGAAACGCGGGGTTGAGTCGCAGCATGGCCCGATCCTGCCGCACGGGACGCCTGCGCGACCGAGTATCCACAGGCGAATCCGCAGATCGCCGCGGGCCCGCACGCTGGGGAGGAGTCGACGCCGCGCCTTGCGGCCCGCCCGCTCAGACCGGCCGGTGGTCCTCCGGTGCGCCGCTCTCCCCGTCGTCGGAGTCCGCCCCCGCGTCGTCGGAGTCGTCCGCGTCGCCCTCGGGCTTCCGGGGGTCCTCGCCGGGGCGGTCGTCCGCCGTGCCCGGGGGCTCCTCGCCTGCGAGCAGGCGGGCGAGCGCGTCGTCCATCTCGTCGCGAGCGGGCTCCTCGCCGCGTGCCCGGGCCTGAAGACGAGCGACGAGCGCACCGGGATCGTCGATGTCGGCCGCGCCGGGCATGAGGTCGGGATAGTCCCACAGGGCGTCCCGAGCGCTCGGGCCGACGGCATCCGTCACCGCACGCCACATCGCCGCGGCCTCGCGCATGCGACGCGGGCGGATCTCGAGGCCCACCAGCGAGCCCAGGGCACGCTCGGCCGGACCTCCGACCGCCCGGCGCCGGCGCACCGCCTCGGCGATGCGCTGCGCCGAGGGCAGCCGCGAGGTCGCCGCCTCCGTGACGACCTCGACCCAGCCCTCGATGGTGGCGAGCAGGTTCTCCAGGCGCGCCAGAGCTGCCTCCTGCGCCTCCGAACGGGCGGGCAGCAGCGCGCCGCTCTCGATCGCGCGGCGCAGTTCCTCGGGCTCCGACGGATCGAACCGGGTCGCGAGGTCCTCGAGCGCACCGGTGTCGACGTGCACGCCTCGTGCGAAGTCGGTGACCTGCGAGATCACGTGCAGCCGCAGCCAGCGCGCGTGGCGGAAAAGACGTGCGTGGGCGAGCTCGCGGGTCGCGACGTAGAGCGCGAGCTGGTCTTCGGGAACCTCGAGATCGCGGCCGAAGTCCGCGAAGTTCTGCGGGAGGATCGCCGCCTCGCCGTCGGGCATGAGCGGGATGCCGACGTCGCCGCCGCTGACGACCTCCTTCGAGAGGCTGCCGACGACCTGGCCCAGCTGAGAGGCGAAGAGCGATCCGCCGACCGTGCGCATGAGGCGTCCCGCCCCCTGCACCAGTCCCTGCATGTCTTCCGGCGCCTGCTCGCTGAGAGCGGAGGTGAGCGCATCGGCGATGCTCGTCGCGACGGGCGCGGCGAGCTCCTGCCACACCGGCAGCGTGGCCTCGACCCAGGCCCCGCGCGTGATCGTGGCCGGGGGAGTCGCCAGCTCCGAGATCGTGGTCGCCTCGCTGAGCCAGAGCGCGGCGAGCGAGAAGGCCTGGTCGAGGTCGGTGCGCTGCCCGGCGGTGACGCCGAGCCCCTCCTGGTTGGCGATGTGCAGCGCCTGACGCTGCGCCATGTCCCACGAGATGCCGCTCTCGTCGGCGCTCGCGAACGCCCCCTGCAGCTGCCGCATGACGGCCTGCATCATGGCAGGGTCGATGTTCATCCCCGACAGTCGCGAGAGCTGCTCCGCGTCGAGGTCTCCCGCGCCGCCGCCGAACAGCTGCCGGATGAGCTCCTGGAAGTCGTCCTCGGGATTGGTGCCGCCGGGAGTGTCGTCGTCTGCCACTTCAGCCGCCTTTCAGCCGGTCCATGAGGTTGCGTTCTACGCTAGTCGCAGCATCCGTCGCACTCCCCGGCAGGGACCCCGAACGCCTTACGCCGGTCGCGAACGACCAGGCACCCATCGACAAGGCACGGAAGAGAGGTCCCGCGTGGCCATGTTCGACGAGGACACGACCATCGAGCCCGCGCCGCGGCAGCGCATGTCGCGTCGCACGCTCGTGGGCGTGTGGGCCCTCGCTATCGCCATGGTCGTGCTGCTGGTGATCACGTTCCTCCCCACTTCGTACGTGATCCAGCGGCCGGGTCCGGTCTACAACACCCTCGGGACCGCCGAGAACGCCGACGGCGAAGAGGTGCCGCTGATCTCCGTCGAGGGAGCGGACACCTACCCGACCGACGGCTCGCTCGACCTTCTGACCGTCCAGGTGCAGGGCAACCGGGAGCGCACGCCCTCGTGGTTCGAGCTCGCCACCGCGTGGTTCGACCCGAGCCGGGCCGTACTGCCGATCGACGCGATCTTCCCCGAGGGCCAGACCTCCGACGAGCGCGCGGAGGAGAGCGCGGCCATGATGGTCGACTCCCAGCACGAGGCGACGGCGGCGGCCCTCACCGAGCTGGGCTACGACGTCGGGGCGCAGCTCTCGGTCTACTCGGTCATCGGCGGCGCGGCGGCGGAGGGGGTCCTGCAGGAGGACGACCTCATCCTCGAGGCCGGCGGGCAGGCGGTGACGGACGTGTCGACGCTTCGCTCGGTGATCAACGCGGGTGACGGCGACCCGGTCGAGCTGCTGATCGAGCGAGACGGGGAGCAGCAGACGGTGGAGGTGACCCCGAAGGAGGGCACCGACGCCGAGGGCGAGACCACGTGGCAGCTCGGGGTGCAGCTGATCACCGACTACGACTTCCCGATCGACGTCACGATCCAGCTCAACAACGTCGGCGGCCCCAGTGCGGGCATGATGTTCGCCCTGGGCATCATCGACACGCTCACGCCGGGCGAGCTCAACGGCGGTGAGCAGGTCGCGGGCACCGGCACGATCGCCGCGGACGGCGAGGTGGGCCCCATCGGCGGCATCCGTCAGAAGATGTGGGGAGCGGTGGATGCCGGCGCCGACTGGTTCCTCGCCCCGCAGGCGAACTGCGACGAGGTCGTGGGCCACATTCCGGGCGACCTGCGGGTGTTCGCGGTCGAGGATCTCGACGACGCGCTCGCCGTGCTCGACGCGGTCCGCGAGGGCGGCGACCTCGACGCCCTGCCGACGTGCACCGTGCCATGAGATCCGACCGCGCCGACCGTGCCCGAAACGTTGCCGGTTTCTGAGACTTCGCCCAGGAAGGACAAGGCGGGGGCCGAGATTCCCCCGCCTAGGATGGGAACGTGACCACGACCTCGTCGCCGCCCCCGGCCACACCCTCCCGCACCCGACGCGTCGTCGCCATCACGCTTGCGGTCATCGCCGTGCTCGTGGTGGCGTTCTTCGTCTTCGCCAGCCTTTACGCCGACTGGCTCTGGTACGACCAGCTCGGCTTCTCGGAGGTGCTGCTGACACAGTGGGTCGCCCGCGTCGTGATGTTCCTGGTCGGCTTCCTCGGCATGGCGGTGCCGGTCTGGCTGTCGATCCAGCTGGCCTACCGCCTCCGCCCGGTGTACGCGCGCCTGAGCTCGCAGCTCGACCGGTACCAGGAGGTCGTCGAGCCCCTCCGCCGCCTCGCGATGTGGGGCATCCCCATCTTCTTCGGCTTCTTCGCCGGATTCGCCACGTCGGCGCAGTGGGAGACCACGTGGCTGTGGTTCAACGGCGTCGCGACCGACACCACCGACCCCGAGTTCGGGCTCGACACCGGGTTCTACATGTTCGCGATGCCGTTCTGGGGCGCCGTCGTCGGCTTCGCCTCGGCGGTCCTGCTCATCTGCCTGCTCGTGACGGCGCTCGTGTCGTACCTCTACGGCTCGGTGCGGATCGGCCAGCGCGAGCTGCGCATCTCGAAGTCGGCGCGCATCCAGCTCGCCGTGATCGCCGGTCTCTACCTCCTGGTGCAGGCGGCGAGCCTGTGGCTCGACCGCTACAAGACCCTCGTCGAACCGGGAGACCGCATCACCGGCCCCGGCTACACCGGCGTCCACGCCATCATCCCGGGCCAGACGATCCTCGCGTTCGCGGCCGTCATCGTGGCCATCCTCTTCTTCGTCACCGCCGTCATCGGCCGGTGGCGCTACCCCCTCATCGCGACCGCGCTGCTCGTGGTCTCGGCGATCGTCGTCGGCGTCGGCTACCCGTGGGTGGTCAACACCTTCCAGGTGCAGCCCAACCGCTTCGCACTCGAAGAGGAGTACTACCAGCGCAACGTCGACATGACGCATGCCGCCTACGGCGTCGACGGCCTGGAGCAGCAGGACTTCACGGCGGTGACGGATGCCGCCGCCGGGCAGCTGCGCGACGACGCCGCGACCACCGCCCAGGTGCGCATCATGGACCCGGCGATCATCTCGCCCAACGTGCGGCAGCTCGAGCAGTACCGCGGGTACTACCAGTTCGCCGACCCGCTCGATGTCGACCGCTACGACATCGACGGTGTCTCGCAGGACACCATCGTGTCGGTGCGCGAGCTCGATCTCACCGAGCTCGGGAATGCGGCGGACTGGCAGAACTCGGCGGTCGTCTACACGCACGGCTACGGACTCGTCGCCGCCAAGGGAAATGACCGCACGACCGAGGGCGACCCCGTCTTCCTCGAGCGCGGCATCCCGGCTCAGGGATTCCTCTCCGACCAGGAGGACTTCCAGCCGCGCGTGTACTTCGGCGAGTACTCGCCGCCGTACTCGATCGTCGGGGCCCCGGAGGGCGCGGAGCCGGTCGAGCTCGACTACCCGTCGGGGGAGGACGGCGCCGGCGAGACGAAGACCACGTTCGACGGAGACGGCGGTCCCAGCCTCGGCAGCGTCTTCAACCGTCTCATCTACGCGCTGAAGTTCCAGGCCGAGCAGATCCTCTTCTCCGACTACGTCAACGAGGACTCCCAGATCCTCTACGACCGCAACCCGCGGGAGCGCGTGCAGAAGGTCGCGCCGTACCTCACGCTCGACAACGACGCCTACCCCAGCGTGGTGGACGGCCGCATCGTCTGGATCATCGACGGCTACACGGTGAGCGCGAACTACCCGTACTCGTCGACCGTCAGCCTCACCTCGGCGATCTCGGACTCGAGCAACCCGGCGCCGCGGTTCGCGCTCGACGACATCAACTACATCCGCAACTCGGTCAAGGCCACGGTCGACGCCTACGACGGGTCGGTGACCCTCTACGCCTGGGATGAGAACGACCCGGTGCTGCAGTCGTGGCAGAAGGTGTACCCCTCGACGATCAAGCCGATCAGCGACATGTCTGCCGAGCTCATAAGCCACGTGCGGTACCCGACCGACCTGTTCAAGGTGCAGCGCACGATCCTCGGCGTCTATCACGTGGGCGACGCGCGGTCGTTCTACCAGAGCGACAACCGCTGGCAGACACCGAACGACCCGCAGGAGGAGACGCTGCTCCAGCCGCCGTACTACCTCACGATGCAGATGCCCGACCAGGATGCGCCGACGTACTCGATGTTCACGTCGTTCATTCCCGCAGCGACAGCGGGCAACGCGAGAAACGTGCTGATGGGCTATCTGGCGGTCGACTCGAACGCGGGAAGCGAAGCGGGCGTCAAGAGCGACGACTACGGCAAGCTGCGGATGCTGGTCATCGACGCGGACACCACGGTGCCAGGGCCTGGGCAGGTGCAGAACACGTTCAACTCCGACCCGCAGATCTCCGCGCAGATCAACCTGCTGAAGCAGGGGCAGTCCGAGGTGCAGAACGGCAACCTGCTGACGCTTCCCGTCGGCGGCGGACTGCTGTACGTGCAGCCGGTCTTCGTGCAGTCGTCGACCGGCACGAAGCTGCCGAAGCTGCAGAAGGTGCTCGTCTCGTTCGGTGACGACATCGCGTTCGAAGACACGCTGAACGACGCGCTCGACACCCTGTTCGGCGGTGACTCCGGGGCCGAGGCGGGCGACACCGACGTGACGCCCACGCCGGGCGCCACACCCACGCCGGGCGCCACACCCGCGCCCGAGCCGACCCCCGCGCCCACTCAGCCGACGGAGCCCGCGGACGCCTATCAGGCGGCGCTGCAGGAGGCCCAGCAGGCGATGCTGGACCGTCAGACGGCGCTCGAGGCCGGCGATTGGGCAGCCTACGGGGCGGCCGACGCACGGCTCACGGCGGCAGTCGAGAAGCTCATCGAGCTCGGCAAGCAGTAAGCACGACGCAGCAGGCCGGCCCCGCTCGGGGCCGGCCTGCGCGCTTTCCGGCGCCGCCGGAGGGCGCTCACGCGGTCAGGATCGCGTACCAGATGAGCAGCAGCGTGACGACGAAGCCCGACAGCTGGTTCACCCACAGGAACCGCCGCCAGCCGGTCGTGGCAGCGGCCGCATCGGCATCCGCGATCGACCGGTAGGGCCACACCGTCACGAGATACGGCACGACGAGTGCGGCGGCGAGCGGTCCCGGCCAGTTCGTCGCGAGCATGGCGATCCCGGCAGCGGCGTAGCAGGCGAGCGCGAAGCGCACGGTCCAGCGCGCCCCCCTCGCCGTGGCGATCGAAGCGATGCCTGCCTCGCGGTCGGCGACGACATCCTGCACGGCTCCGAACGCGTGGGAGGCGACGCCCCACAGCGCGAAGGCGACGATGAGTGCGACCAGCGGCGGCGTCCACGTCGCGCCGGCGAGGACCAGCCCGTACACGGCCGGCGAGAAGAAGTGGATGCTGCTGGTCGCCGAGTCGAGGAACGGACGTTCCTTGAGCCGCAGCGGTGGCGCGCTGTAGAAGACCACGAAGAAGAGGCTGAGGGCCAGGATCAACCACGAGATGGGTGATCCCGTGATCACGAGGTACACGACGAACGGCAGGCAGAGCAGGCCGGCCGCCCACAGGGTGATCCGGTGCATCCGCCGATCCAGCACAGCGCCGTGCGCACCGCCCTTGCGGGGATTGCGGAGGTCGGACTCGTAGTCGAACACGTCGTTGGTCCCGTACATCGCCAGGTTGTACGGCACGAGGAAGAAGAAGGTGCCCACGACGAGCGTCGTGTCGAGCTCGCGGGTCGTCATGAGATAGGCCGCCGCGAACGGGTACGCCGTGTTGACCCAGCTCACGGGCCTCGAAGAGACGAAGAGCTGACGCACGATGCTCCCCGCACCGAGCGGCGGGGCGGCCGTCATCGGGGCGCCCCCTCGCCGCGAGGCCGCACGGGGCCCAGGAGGGTGAACACCGCCGGCACGAGGAAGGCGGCGCACAGCGGGTACGCGAAGTCCTCGATGGGCGCGAGGCCGATCCGGAGCCCGGAGATGAGGTGCTCGGGGTAGGTGAAGAGATCGGCGGCGATCATGACGTTGTCGAACACCGCGGTGAGCACCAGCAGGATGGCGGCGGCGAGGACGGATGCCGTCATCCGCCGTCCGAATCCGGGGCGTGAGGCCGTGAGGAGCACGACGACGGCCGTCGCCGCCAGGAAGGGGAGAACGATGAGGGGATACGTCATCGTGCCTCCCTCGAGGGCGGCGGCGCGGCATCCGTGTTCCGGTGCGCGTGGAGGCGCTGCGTGCCCGCCCACACGACGAGCGCCAGGTAGCTGAGGAAGGCCAGGAACACGGGCTCCTCGAGGGGGAGGTGCGGCGCGAGGTCGACCCCGATGAGGAGGGGGCTGTCGCCCTTGACGAAGACGCCCGTGGCGATGCCGACGGCGTCCCACGCGAGGAAGAAGAGCGTGCCGATCGCCACCGCGAGGGCGCTGCGGGCGGGCGCCTGCCACGCGGCCAGCCGCCAGCGACGGTCGGCCAGGAGCACACCGAAGGCGGAGGCGAGGATCGCGGCGAGATAGAGCCCGGGCACCTTCACACTCTCGCAGGTTCTGCGAGGGGACCGGGTGAGCGATCCCCTCGCAGGCGCTTGACGACGAGCTCGGCTGAGATGAGGCACATGGGCAGGCCGATGCCGGGCAGCGTGGACGCGCCCACATAGGCGAGTCCCTCGACCTTGCGCGAGGCGTTGCGCGGGCGGAACACCGCGCTCTGCCCGAGGGTGTGCGCGAGCCCGAGGGCGTTGCCGCGCCACGCACCGAGGTCGTCTGCGAAGTCACCCGGTGCGACGGTGCGACGGACGACGATGCGGCCGGCGAGATCGGGGATGCCGCACCAGTCGGCGATCTGTGCGATCACGCGGTCGGCTGCGGCCTCGATCGCCGGGTCGCCCCCACCGGAGGTGCCCCCGTGCCCGAGCGTGGGGTCGGCGGGCACGGGGACGAGCACGAAGAGGTTCTCGTGCTCCGGCGGCGCCACGCTGGGATCCGTGGCGCTGGGTCGGCAGATGTAGATCGACGCCGGGTCGGGGATCCTCGGCCGCGCCCCGAAGATGTCGTCGAAGTTCGTGCGCCAGTCGCGCGTGAACAGCAGCGTGTGGTGCGAGAGCTGCGGCAGCGAGCCCGCGACACCGAGCATCACGAGCAGCGCCCCGGGGCTGGGCGTGCGCGAGCGCCACCACTCCTCGGGATAGGTCTGCAGCTCGCGGGGGAGCAGGCGCGTCTCGGTATGGTGCAGGTCGGCGCCCGACACCACGAGGTCGGCCGCGATGCGGCGCCCGTCGGCCAGCTCGACGCCCGTCGCGGCCCCCGCCGATGTCGTGATCGCCGTGACGCGGGCGCCCGTCTGAACGGAGACACCGGATGCCTCGGCGAGACGGGTGACGGCGGCGACGATCTCGGTGAACCCGCCGCGGGGGTACAGCACCCGGTCGCCGAGATCGAGATGGCTCATGAGGTGGTACAGGCTCGGCACGCCGTAGGGGGATCCGCCCAGGAACACGGCGGGGTACTCGAGGATCTGCCGCAGCCGTGGATCGGTGAAGCGGCTGTCGACGTGCCGGGCGAGGCTGCGGGTGAGGAGCGGGGCGAGTCGCGGCATCCGGCGCAGGAGGGCAGGGTCGCGCAGACCCGCCGTCGTCTCGTACGTGTCGTACAGGAAGCGCGAGACCGCGAGATCGTAGGCGTCTTCCGCGGAGTCCAGGTAGGCGTCCAGGCGGGCGCCGGCACCTTGTTCGACGCTCTCGAACAACGCCGTCGCCGCCTCACGACCGGATCTCACGTCGAGGGGCGCGAGGCCCGTCGACGGGTCGGAGTAGACGCGGTAGGCGGGATCCAGCGGCACGAGGTCGAGCTCGCGGTCCGCCGACGTTCCGAGCAGGCGGAAGAAGTGGTCGAAGACCTCCGGCATCAGGTACCAGCTGGGGCCGGTGTCGAAGCGGAAGCCGGACTGCTCCCACGATCCGGCGCGCCCGCCCAGCTCGTCGCGCGCCTCGACCAGCGTCGTGCGCCAGCCGTCTGCGGCGAGGAGCGCGGCCGCCGCGAGTCCGCCGATGCCCCCGCCGATCACGACGGCACGCTGCGCCGCACCGCCCGGCGTCATGCGCGCACGTCCCGCGGAGCGAAGCCGAGCATCGCCCGGGCGGCGACCCGCGCCTTGACGGCGTCGGGCACCCGCACACGCCCGCCGTCGGGCTCGCAGGCACGCAGGCGTGCGGCCAGCTCGGCGAAGAGATCGTGTGCCGCGGTGACGGCGCGCCGGCAGTCGGCGGGCAGGAGCGGGATCACTGCCGCCGCCGCCGCGAGGTCGGCGTCGATGCGGTCGCACACGGCCGCCCGCTGGTCTTCCCCGGCCGAGAGACCGAGGTAGTCCCGTCCCAGCACCTCGCCGTCATGGCTGAGATCGCGGAGGAAGTTCACGTCCTGGAAGGCGGCGCCCAGACGGCGGGCGCCTTCGATGAGTTCAGGTGACGGGGTCACCGGATGCTGCGCCCCCGCGTTGACGAACACCTGCAGGCACATCAGGCCGATCACCTCCGCGGAGCCGTACACGTAGACGTCGTGCGACGCCGCATCGTGACGGGTCGTCGTGAGGTCGGTGCGCATGGAGGCGAAGAACGGCTCCACGAGGTCCGGGCCGATCCCGCACTCGCGAGCCGTGCGGGCGAACGCGTGGACCACGAGGTTGGTGCTGAAGCCCCGGTCGATCGCCGTGAGCACCTCGCGCTCGAGTTCGTCCAGCAGCCGGCCGGCGAGCTCGGGCGTCAGCCCGGCCTCCTCGGCCGGACCGTCGACGACCTCGTCCGCGACACGGGCCAGGGCGTAGACGTTCCGCACGTGCGGCCGGGGGCGGGAGCCGAGCATGCGGCACGCCAGCCCGAACGACGTGGAGTACCGCGCGATGATCGTGGCCGCAGCATCCGTCGCGGCCTGATCGTAGAGGGCGAGACCGGTGGCCACCCCCGCGCGGGTTCCATTCACGGGATGCGCCCTTCGATGCAGTCGGCGAGGCTGCGCAGCAGAGCGCCGGCACGGTCGGGCAGCGCCGGATCGTGCGAAGCCGTGCGCACGGCGTCGAGCGTGTCGGTGATCAGCGCGACCAGCTGCTCGCGCGCTCCGCTGGACTCGAGCACCAGCTGGGCCTCGCGAACCGCCACCGGCCCCGTACGTGCCAGCGCCAGGGCCTGGTCCACGCGGGGCGCCGCACCGGATTCCCGGGCCAGCGCGACCAGGGGAGTGCGCTTGGCCTCGCGGAGATCGGGGCCGCTGTCGCGCCCCGTCTGCGCCGTGGTTCCGAACGCGCCGATCAGATCGTCGACGAGCTGAAAGGCCAGGCCGAGCTTTCCGCCCGCCTCGCCCAGCACCCGGAGCGCGACCGTGTCTGCACCTCCCAGCACCGCCCCGGCCTGGAGCGGTGCCCGGAAGGAGTAGACGGCCGTCTTGTTGAACGCGGTGTCGAGCGCGGCCCCGCGCGACGGGTGACGCGACGTGACGCTGTTCTCGACGTCCGCGAGCTCACCGGCCGCCGAGACCAGCACGGCATCGTCGAGCAGCGCGAGCAGGCGGTCACGGGTGGCGTCGTCGGTGTGCGCCATGGCGACGAGCCGGAACGCTTCGTGGAGCAGGATGTCGCCGGCGAGGATCGCGGCGGCGTCCCCGAGGAGCGCCGCGCCCTCCGCGTCGGCGCCCGCGGCGCGACCCCGGAGGCGGAACTCGCCGCCCACGTTGGCGACTCCGCGCCGCACGATGTCGTGGTCGATCACGTCGTCGTGGACGACGAACGCGGTGTGCAGAAGCTCGAAGGCGGCGGCGACCGAGAGCGCGGCCGACGCGTTGGCCTCGTCGGCCCCGAACGCCTCGAAGGATGCCGTGACCAGCGCGGGTCGCAGACGCTTGCCGCCGTGTGCGGCGCGTGTGATCGCATCGCCCAGCGCCCCGAAGGTCGCACCGAGCTGGGAGGCGCGCTCGCGGACGCGCGCGAGCGCTCCCTCGATGGCGATCTGCAGGTCCGGGTGCTCTGCGGCCGGGATCATGATGCCCGCCTCTGGCGTGCGGGCGTGTCGAACAGGTGCAGCTGCTGGGCTTGGAGCACGAGCCAGGGACTGAAGGCCCAGGGCGTCGCCTCGAGCGAGATCGCGAGCGACTCGGGCTCGACCCAGCGCGCGTCGATCACCTCGAGCGGGTTGAGCACAGGCTCGTCGTCGGTGTGGGCGAGGTAGACCGGGCACACTTCGTGCTCGACGATCCCGTTGGCGTCGGTGGCGCGATAGCGGAACAGGGGGAGTGCGACGCGAAGGCCGGTGAGCGTGATTCCGAGTTCGAAGTCGGCGTGCCGGCGAACGGCGGTCAGAACCTGCTCGGCCGGGCGCGGGTGACCGCAGAACGAGTTCGTCCACACTCCCGGCCAGGTGCGCTTGGTGAGAGCGCGCCGGGTGATGAGCACCTTCCCGTCGCTGTCCAGCACATGACACGAGAACGCCAGGTGCAGAGCGGTGTCCGGGCCGTGCACGCTGGACTTCGGGGCCGTCCCGATGGGGTTGCCGTCGTCGTCCAGCAGCACCACATGGTCGGTGTCGCTCATCCGACGCTCCTTTCAATTGCTAGCTAAACTAGCAATGACTGTTGTGCGATGCTACAACGGGTTCGATATGACGTCCATGATGCCGGAGCGGTGGGTGCCGCAGACAGAGCACGAGCACGCGGTGATGCGCGTGCTCACCTCGATCCGCGCCATGAGCGACGCCATGGAGCGCATGCACAGCGGCATGAAGGACGACATGGACATGAACGCCACCGACATGGCGGCGCTCCGGCTCCTGATCATCCGCGAGCGTCAGAACCGGCTTGTCAGCCCCAGCGACATCGCCCGGCACCTGCGCATCTCCACGGCGTCGACGACGAAGCTGCTCGACCGGCTCGTCGATTCCGGGCACGTCGAACGGCGTGCGCACCCGACTGACGGGCGGGGCCGTGTCGTCGTGCTGACGGAGGTCGCCAGGAGCGCGTTCTTCCGCGTGTTCGGTGGCCACCTGCGCTCGATGCGGGAGATGGCGGCGCGGTATGACGAGGCCGAGCTCTCGGTCGTCGCGCGCTTTCTGGACGACCTCACCGAGACGATGGACCCCCACAGCTGACCGCGACCAGAATCGCCGAGGAAACGAGGGAAGGGCGCCCCTTCCGGGACGCCCTTCCTTCTTCTTCTGTTGCGGGGACAGGATTTGAACCTGCGACCTCTGGGTTATGAGCCCAGCGAGCTACCGAGCTGCTCCACCCCGCGGCACAAGAAGTAAGCCTAGCACAGGATTCGAGTGGTCGTGACACGCGGTCATCCGGCTTGCCGGGCCGGGTCGGCGCGCGACAGGATGAAGCATGGCCGGTGCCCGCGACGTGCAGCCTCGAGACGACCGCATCGACGGCCGCGACGAGTCACCGGAGGAACGCGCCGACCGCAACTGGATCGAGGTGCTGCAGGAGCTGCGCGTGCTGCAGACCGGCACCCAGATCCTCACCGGATTCCTGCTCGCGCTCGCGTTCCAGCCCGCCTTCGGCGATCTCACCGGAAGTCAGCGTGCCCTGTACCTGGGACTCATCGTCCTGTCGGCGCTCAGCTCCATCATCGCCCTCGCCCCGGTGGGGATGCATCGAGTGCTGTTCCAGCAGCGCGCCAAGCCCGCGGTCGTCCGCTACGGCCATGTGTTCCTGATCACCTCCCTGCTGACGGTCTCGGTGCTCCTGGTGGGCGTGGTCGGCTTCGTGTTCGACGTCGTGCTCGGCGGCTCGGCCTTCTGGTGGGCGGTGCTGCCCCTTGCCCTGCTGATCCTCGTGCTCTGGCTGGTCGTGCCCGCTGCGATCCGTGCCCGGGTGCGAACGAACGGAGGCCGACGATGACCGACGCACTGCCCATCGCCGTCGCGCAGTTCGCGCCGACCGCCGATACCGCGGCGAACCTGGAGTCCATCGAGCACCTGGTGGCCACGGCATCCGCCCGCGGAGCGCGCCTCGTGGTGCTCCCCGAATACTCGAGCTACTTCGTCGATCCGTTCGACGGGTCGCTCGCCGAGCACGCGCAGGGTCTCGACGGGCCGTTCGTGCAGGCGATCACGGCGATCGCCGCCGCACATGGCATCGTCATCGCGGCGGGCCTGGTGGAGCGGGCCGGCGATCGTGAACGCGTGCGCAACACCGCCGTGGCCGTCGACGCGTCGGGACTCCTCGCGCACTACCGCAAGCTGCATCTCTACGACGCGTTCGGCCAGCGGGAATCCGACTGGGTGGAGCCGGGAGGCATCGAGCAGCCGCAGACCTTCGAGCTGGGCGGGCTGCGCTTCGGGCTCATGACCTGCTACGACCTCAGGTTCCCCGAGGTCGGGCGGACGCTCGTCGACGCGGGAGCCGACGTCTTCGTGGTGCCGGCCGAGTGGGTGCGCGGACCGCTGAAGGAGCACCACTGGCGCACACTGCTCCATGCCCGCGCCATCGAGAACACCGTCTTCGTCGCGGCAGCGGACCATCCGCCACCCCTCGGCGTCGGCAATTCGCTCATCGTCGATCCACAGGGAGTCGAACTCGCAGCGGTCGGCACATCGACCGACGTCGCCGTCGCCCATCTCGACGTGGGCGCGGTAGCGCGGGTGCGTCGTGTCAACCCTGCGCTGGCGCTGCGCCGTTTCCGCGTCGAGCCGCGCTGACCGGGCCTCTCACTGCAGGGCGGCGAGGCGGGATGCCGCGTCCTCGAGCACCTCGACGCGCTTGCAGGCGGCGAAGCGCAGGAGCGTCGCGTACTCGCTGCGCCGCTCCGGCGTCGTGAACGCGGTGAGGGGAATGGCGACGACCCCCGCACGCTCGGGGAGTTCGCGGCTGAGAGCGGCAGCATCCGTCGCTCCCAGGCTCGCCGCGTCGGCGACCGTGAAATACGAGCCGGCCGGGGTGGACACCTCGAACCCCGCGGCGCGCAGTCCCGCGCCCAGCACGTCGCGCTTGCTCCGAAGGGCGTCGGCGATGCCGAGGAAGAACTCGTCGCCCAGCCGAAGGCCCGTGGCGATCGCGGGCTGGAATGCGCTGCCGTTGACGTAGGTCAGATACTGCTTGACCGCCAGCACGGCGTCGACCAGGGGGGCGGGGCCCGAGATCCAGCCGATCTTCCAGCCGGTCGTCGAGAAGGTCTTGCCCCCTGACGAGATCGTGAGGGTGCGCTCCCACGCGCCGGGGAGCGTGGCGATCGGCACGTGGGGCTCATCGAAGACGAGGTGCTCGTAGACCTCGTCGGTGACGATGACCGCGCCGTGGCGCTCCGCGAGCCGCACGATCTCGTCGCGCACATCGGCGCCGAAGACCGCCCCCGTGGGGTTGTGGGGGTCGTTCACAAGGATCACGCGCGTGCGATCGGTCACGGCTGCCCGCAGCTCGTCGAGGTCCGGCTGGAAATCCGGCCACCGCAACGGCACGGTGACCAGCCGCGCACCGGAGAGGGCCACCACTGCGGCGTACGAGTCGTAGTACGGCTCGAACACGACGACCTCGTCGTCGGGGTCTTCGAGCAGCGCCAGCAGCGCGGCGGCGAGCGCCTCCGTGGCGCCCGCCGTCACCAGCACGTCGCGCGACGGATCCAGGAGCAGTCCGTAGAAGCGCTGCTGATGCTCGGCGACCGCCGACAGCAGATCCGGGATGCCGCGTCCCGGCGGATACTGATTCACCCCGTTCGCGATCGCCGCGCGGGCCGCTTCGAGCACCTCCGGCGGTCCGTCCTCGTCGGGGAAGCCCTGTCCGAGATTGATGGCGCCGGTGCGGGCCGCGAGCGCCGACATCTCGGCGAAGATGGTGGGGTGGATCGACCCGTCGGAACCGACGAGTCCGGCACCGGCTGCCGTGCGGTGCCACGCTCCGGGGATCTGTCGCATCGCTTCACCGTACCGGGCGGGCTCATCCCGCATGCATAGGCGAGTCCCACTCGCGTCATAAGAAACGCACAGCATCGGTGGGCACAGTGGTGAGTGCTTGGCAGAAGGAGCAACCATGAGCGACATCCAGGGCGACCGCCCGGAAGACCAGACCCCCGCCGTCCCCACCCAGTCCGCCGCGGAGGCCGCCGACGCCGCCGCTTCCGCTCAGCCCGCCGCTTCCGCCGCCCCGGCCGCGCCCGCCCAGCCCGCTGCGCTTCCTCCCGTTCCGCCGGGGCCCCAGGCCCTGCCGCCGGCCGGGTATCCGACCGGCGCCCACGCGTACGCCCGTCCGCAGGGCTATGCCGGCCAGCCGGGGTACCCGCACTCCTACGCGGGCCAGCCGGCGCCGGGCGCTCCCGGAGCCGCTTTCGGCGTCCATCCGGCCGACACCCAGCCGACCCTTCCGCTGGGCGGTGCGACCGGCGCCGCTCCGACGGCCACCCCGACGGCGACCCCCGGGCCGAAGAAGGCGTCGGGTGCCGGAAAGGTGGTGGGACTCATCGTCGCCGCCGCCATCGTCGGCGGCGCAGCCGGCCTCGGAGGCAGCTACGCGGGCGTGAACTGGTTCACTCCGGTGAACTCGTCGCCGGTCGCCGGACCGTCCACCGTCACCGTCAACGACACGGACTCGGTCAACCAGACCACGGCGATCGCCGCGAAGGTCGTGCCGAGTGTCGTCACGATCGAGGCCACGGGCTCCTCGGGGGCGGGCACCGGCTCGGGCGTCGTGCTCACCGAGGACGGGTACGTCGTCACGAACACCCACGTCGTCACCCTCGACGGTGCGACGGGAGACGCCACGATCCGGGTGACGACGTCGGATGGTCGCGTGTACGACGCCGAGGTCGTAGGCACCGACCCGACGTACGACCTCGCGGTCATCAAGCTGACCGATGCCGAAGGCCTGACGCCGATCGACTTCGCCGACTCGAGCAAGCTCAATGTGGGCGACACGACGGTCGCCGTCGGCGCGCCGCTCGGTCTTGCCAACTCGGTGACCGAAGGCATCGTGAGTGCGCTCAACCGCTCGATCCAGATCGCCTCGTCGGCGGCGCCCGACGCCGGCAGCCAGGACCAGCAGGACCAGCAGGACCAGAACAGCCAGGAGGGCCCGTTCCGGTTCGACTTCGGTCAGGGCCCGCAGCAGGGCGCGGCCACCGACAGCATCTCGATCGCGGTGATCCAGACCGATGCGGCCATCAACCCGGGCAACTCGGGCGGCGCGCTCGTCGACTCCGACGGCAAGCTCATCGGCATCAACGTGGCGATCGCGACCGCCGGCGGATCATCGACCGACGGCTCGGGCTCGATCGGCGTGGGCTTCTCGATTCCGTCCCAGATCGTCAAGCGCATCACGGGCGAGATCATCGACAACGGCTCGGCGAGCCACGGCCTGCTCGGCGCCAACGTACGGGCCGCGGCGTCCGTCGAGGATGCGACGATCACCGGTGCGTACATCGCGGGCGTGACCGACGGCGGCGCGGCGGCCAGCGCCGGCCTCCGTGAGGGCGACATCGTCACGCAGTTCGACGGCGTGCCGATCACCGATGCCACCGACCTCACGGCGCAGGTGCGCGCCGCGGCGTCGGGCAGCACGGCCGAGATCACGTACGTCCGCGACGGCAAGACGCAGACCGTGAAGGTGACGCTCGGCGAGCTCACCCCGTAGTGCAGACCTCCCCGGGACGCCATCCCACGAGCCGGTAGGCTCGCGGGATGGCGTCCTTCTCGTTCGGCGCGGGGAATGCCCGAAAGCTCGCGACGATCCCGCTGTATGCCGCAGGACGCATCCTCACCCTCGTCGTGCCTCGCACCCGAGACGAGTGGGTGTTCGGGTGTGCGGTCGGCATCGCCGACGGAGCCCTCGCTCTCTGGGACGTCGCGGCCGCCGACGGCCGCCGCCCGGTGTGGCTGGTCGGCTCGGAGCGGGAGGCGACGGATGCGGCAGCCCGCGGCATCCCGACCGTTCCCCGGCGCTCGCTGCGCGGCCTCTGGCGCACGGCTCGCGCCCGCGTCGTCGTCGTGACCCACGGCTTCGGCGACGTCAACCGTTACGCGGTCTCGGGGGCGTTCGTGGTGCAGCTGTGGCACGGCATCCCGCTCAAGCGCATCGGGCTCGACTCGCCCGAGACGCTCCGCGTCCCCGCTGCGGTCGCGCGTGCGCGCTCCGCCCGCGCGGTGCGCGGGCTGCTGCGGTGGATGTACCGCGGCGCAGCGCGGCGCATCCGTGTGCTCCCCGCCGCCTCCCACCTCGTGCGCGGTCGGCTCGAGTCGGCCTTCTCGCTTCCCGACGCGAGCGTGCCCGTGACGGGCGAGCCGCGCGTGGACGTGCTCTCGCGCGGCACCGCGGAAGACCGCCGCACGGCCGCGCGGGCCGCCATCGCCCGGGCGGTGCCGCGCCCTCAGGAAGCGACGCGGTTCGTGCTGTACGCGCCGACGTGGCGCGACGGGGCCGCCGATCCCGCGATCCCGACCGCCGGCGAGTGGACGCGGATCGTCGACGTGCTGGAGCGTCACGACGCGACCCTGCTGGTGCGCTCGCACCCGCTGGGCGCCGGGGATTACGCGCCGCCGTCGCACACCGACCGTGTGCAGTCGCTCTCGAGCGAACTCGTACCCGACGTCACGCCGCTGCTGCCGGGGCTGGACGCCCTCGTCACCGACTACTCTTCGCTGGCCTTCGACGCGTCGCTGGTTCCGCTGCCGACCGTTTTCCTCGCCCCCGATGTCGAGGAGTACGCCCGCCGGCGGGGCTTCTACGGCAGGTACGCCGACGTCGCAGGTGACGACTGGGCGGCGGACTGGACGGAGGCGGCCGCCCAGCTGGACGCGCTGCTCGGCGACGACGACGCACGGGAACGGCGTCTCGAGCGCGCCCGCACCTTGAGCGCGCGCGTCCACTCGTTCCGCGACGGCCGGAACGCCGAGAGGGTGTACCGTGCGATTCTGGCCGGAACGGCCGAAGATGACCACCCGAGGGAAGGATCTGGATGACCGACGCGCGCTTCACGACGGAGGGCGGCCCGGCACTCGTGCTCTCGGGCGTCGGCGAGCGGCCGGCATCCGTCGAGATCGTGGGTGCGCGCGCCCGCGTCGCCGCTCGTGCGACCGGACGCGGCAAGACGTGGAAGGCGACGCTGCCGCTGCGGGCGGCCCGCTGGGGCGGTCCGGAGCTTCCTCTCCCATCGGGCCCCTATGAGGTTCGGATCGCCGATGAGGAGGGGGGAGGCATCCGCCCGCCGAAGGCCGTTCCCCTGACGCAGCTCGGCACTCTCCGCGCGACGCTGGAGGAGGGGACGCTGCTCATCGGCCCCCCGATGGACCCGGCCTACGACTCGGGCGAGGGCCAGGACGCCCTCGAGCGCCGCTACGCCACGCGCCCCGCCACCGGCTTCGAGAACGCGGTGTTCTTCGAGAGCTTCTACGGCCGCAACGCCAGCTGCAACCCGTTGGCGATCGACCGCGAGATCGCCCGGCGAGCTCCGGGCGTCACGCGGTACTGGAGCGTCGTCGACCTGTCGGTCGCGGTGCCCGAGGGTGCGATCCCCGTCGTCGAGGGCACCCCCGAGTGGTGGCGCGCCCGCGGCGCCGCGCGGCTGCTCGTCGTCAATGACTGGCTGCGCCGGCGGTTCGCGAGGCGCAAGGGGCAGGTGGTGCTGCAGACCTGGCACGGCACGCCGCTCAAGCGGCTCGCGCTGCACCGGCCCGGCTTCGACCCGCGGCGCATGGCGGCGGTCGCTCGCGAGTCCCGGCGATGGAACGTGCTGCTCGCGCAGAATCCCTACGCCGCGCGGATCCTGAGCAAGGCCTACGCATTCCTCGCTCGCCCGGTGTGGATCGAGGGGTATCCGCGCAACGATGTGCTGACCCGTGGCGACGGCACCCCGACGCGCGAGGCGCTCGGCATCCGTCCCGGTGAGCGCGTCATCCTCTACGCGCCGACGTGGCGCGACGACCGCGACCAGATCGTGGACTTCGTGGACCCGGCCGCCCTCGCGGCCAAGACCGATGCGGTCGTCCTGGTGCGCGGGCACTCCCGAACGCTGCTGCCGGGGCGGGATGCCGAAGGCCCGCGCGTGATCGACGTCACCGGGTTCCCCGATACGTCCCTGCTCCTGCTGGTCGCGGATGCACTGGTCACCGACTACTCCTCGGTGATGTTCGACTTCTCGGTCACCGGCAAGCCCATGTACTTCCTCGTGCCCGACATCGAGCACTACCGCGGCGAGCTGCGCGGCTTCTACTTCGATCTCGCGGCTCACGCGCCGGGCCCCATGGTCCGCACGCAGGAGGAGCTCGTCGCCGCGCTGGAGGCCGGCGACACCTCCGCGTACGCCGAGCGCTACTCCCTCTGGCGCGAGAAGTTCAACGCCCGCGACGACGGGCACGCCGCCGAGCGGGTCGTCGCGCGCATCTTCGATCAGGGCTTCATCGAGTCCTGACCAACCCCTCGACCCGTCAGGGCAGGGGCGTGTTGCGGCTTCCCAGCCGTGACGTGTCGACGGTGTCGTGCGCGCCGCCCACGACGCCGAGGAGGAAGCCCCAGCCCCACGAGAGGTGCATGGTCGGGAGCACGGCCGCCGTCCATAGCTTGTCGCGCCAGCCGCGCCCGCCACCCGGGCCGACGGCGACCGCGACGACGAGGATCGCGTATGCGAGCAGGGGCAGGTAGACGACGGATGCCACCACCGCCCACCAGCCCTGCAGCACGCCCGTCAGCTGCAGGGTGGCGACGACCAGCGCCAGAGCGATGGTGAGCACGAGGGCCGGAGGGGCGAAGAAGCGCAGCGAGTTGCCGCGGCCGAAGCGACGGACGAGCTCGCCGCGCCAGCGACCGGTCGCCGCGAACTGGCGCACCAGGCGCGTCCAGCTCTCGCGGGGCCAGTACGTGACCGCGAGGGCCGGGTCGAACCACACGCGGTAGCCGGCGCGTCTGATGCGGAGGTTGAGCTCCCAGTCCTCCCCGCGACGGATGCTCTCGTCGAACAGACCCACCTCGTCGAGTACGTCCCGGCGCATGACGCCGAGGTAGGCCGACTCCGCCTCGCCCTCCTGCGTGCCGCCGTGGTACGCACCGCCGCCCAGCCCGATGGGGGAGTTGTACGCCCGCGCGACGGCGCGCTGGAACGGCGTTCTCCCGTCCGCCCTCATCACTCCGCCCACGTTCGCGGCGCGCACGCGGTCGAGCGTCGCGAGAGCGCTGCGCGCATAGGTCGGGTCCAGTTCGGAGTGCGCGTCCACGCGCACGACGGTGGGGTAGCGCCCGGCCCGGATCGCCAGGTTGAGTCCGATCGGGATGTCGGCCTCCGGGTTCTCTGCCAGCACGATGCGGTCGTCGGCGGCGGCGAGCTCGCGCGCCAGCTCGCTGGTGCCGTCGGTCGACGGGCCGAGGGCCAGGATCAGCTCGGTCGGACCCGGGACGTCTTGAGCGAGCACGGTCTCGACGGCTCGGCGCAGGTAGGCGTGCTCGTTGAGCACGGGCATCACGAATGTCACGCCGGCACCGGGGGGAGGGACCGGAGCGTCCCTGCGCCCGTGTTGCTCGACCTGCACGCGTCGATCATGTCACGGCCGGCCCCGGGAACCTGCCCAAGCCCCTTTAGGCTGGAGGTGTGGGTCTCGTCTCGGATGGCAAGAAGGCGTTCGCGCTCCTGAAGAAGGCGGTGCGCAACCGTTCTGCGGTGATCGACGTCCGGCGCACGCTCTCGGCGAGGATGCAGCATCCGCCGTTCCACTACCGCGTCGCGGTGTACTTCGCCGATGGTGCGGTCAACATGTATCAGATGCGCCAGTGGTACAAGCCGCTCGCGGGACTGGCCGAGAGGTGGCCCGTCGTGGTGCTGAGCCGCGCGGCCACCGGGGCGCAGGCGCTCATCGCCGATGGTGCGCTGCCGGTCGCCTTCCTGCCCACCGTGCGCGACCTCGAGCGCTTCATCGCCAAGCAGGACATCCGCGTCGTGCTGTACGTGAACCAGAACACCCGCAACTTCCAGATGTTCCGGTACGGCCGCCGGTGGCACGTGTTCATCAACCACGGCGAGTCCGACAAGATGTACATGACCACCAACCAGTACAAGGCCTACGACTACGCCATGATCGCGGGCGACGCCGCCCGAGAGCGCCTCTCGCGCGTGCTGTGGGACTACGACCTCGATCGGCGCACGATCCAGATCGGCCGTCCGCAGGCCGACCACTACTCCGGTGCCCTGCCCTACACGCCCGACGAGCGCACGGTGGTTCTGTACGCGCCCACCTGGGAGGGGGACCGCCCGTCGGCCCATTACGGCTCGATCGCCACGCACGGCGAGGCGCTCGTGACCGCGCTCCTCGCCACAGGCCGCCACCGCGTCATCTACCGCCCCCACCCGCGCTCGGGAGTGGTGGATCACGAGTACGGCGCGGCGAACAAGCGCATCATCGCGGCGCTCGCCGCCGCCAACGCGAAGGATCGGCGCGCCCAGCACGTCTTCGACGACGGACCCGACCTCGGGTGGCAGCTGGCTGCCGCCGACGTCGCCATCGTCGACATCTCGGCGATGGTGTACGACCGGCTCGCCGCCGACAAGCCCCTCCTCATCACCCGCCCGGTGGACCCGGCCGCGGCGATCGACACGCACGGCTACCTCTCGGCGTGCGAGTGGCTCGACGCCTCCGACGCTGCGGGCATCGTGGCGCAGACGGAGCGCGTTCTCGACGATCCCGACGCTGTTGCGCGACTCGAGGAATGGGTGACGCGCTACTTCGGCGACACCGCCCCCGGTGCGGCGACCGAGCGGTTCCACGCGGCCGTGCAGCGTCTCATGGACGACTGGGATGCCTGGTACGCCCGGTCCGTCGACGAGTCCGACGACGGCGAGCCCGAAGACGAGGCAGAGCTCGACGACGAAGGCTGAGCCCGCCTCGCACGCCTGCCTGCCTCGCCGTGGCGACGCGCCCCTCAGCCGACAGGCGCCGGCCGCTCCACCAGGCGTGCGATCGCCTGCAACGGGATGGCGACCCAGGTCGGCCGGTTGCGGGCCTCGTAGATCGCCTCGTACACGGCCTTGTCGAGTTCGAGCGCGGCGAGGAGCGGATGCTGCGGATCCAGATCGCTGCCCGACGCAGCGGCGTAGCCCTCGACGAAGGCGGCACGGGCATCGCGCGCCCATCCGCGCACCGCGGCTTCGCGCTCGGGCTCATCGAGGCGGAGCGATCCGGCGACGTAGTCGAAGGAGCGGAGCATGCCCGCCACGTCGCGGAGCGCGAAGTCCGGCTGCGTGCGCTCGGCCATGGGCCGGAGCGGCTCGCCCTCGAAATCGACGAGGACCCATCCGCGATCGGGGGAGTGGAGCACCTGCCCGAGGTGGTAGTCGCCGTGGATGCGCTGCAGGTCGGGCCAGGGCACATCGAGCGCCCGTCGGTACACCGCTGCGGCCGCCTCGTGCTGCCGCGCCATCTCCGGCACCTCGGCGCTCGCGATGGCGAACCTGCGCTCCCACGTCGCGGCGGTGGCGTCGCGGTCGGCCGCTGTGGCCGGGTGGGTGGGAAAGCACTGCGCGAGGGAGACGTGCACCTCTGCGGTCGCGGTGCCGAGCGCGCGTGCGGCGTCGCGGAAGTCCCCGCCGCTCGCCGCGGCTCGCAGCGCGACGCGCCACGCGTCTTCGACGCCGGGAAGGAACTCCTGGGCGAACGCCAGTGAGCCCTGCACGGTTCCCTGTGCGGTCGCGAGATCGGGCCAGGCGCCCTCGATGGACCCGATCGGGCGGGCGACGTACGGTGAGCCGGCCGCGGCCAGTGCTCCCTGGAGCTCGATGTCGGGGTTGAGGCCCGCATGGAGCTGCCGGTAGACCTTGCAGATCACCGGGGTCCCCGCACCCTCGTACACCAACGACGTGTTGGACTGCTCACCGCTCATGACGCGCGCGCCGGCGAAAGCCGGGCGGTCGTCCGGGGCGGTGGGGTGACCCACGGCGGCGGTCTGCGGGCCGCGTGCGGTTCCCCCGCGCGCGATCAGGCGCAGGAGCGCTTTCGCATATGCCGGGTCGAACGGCCCGTCGATGAACGTCGTGCCCGGCGCGGGGCTGCCGACGATGTGGGCGGGGTCGGCGTCGACGGTCTCCGTCGGTCGTTCGACGATGGGGATCTGGTACAGCACGACGGGGAGGGCACCCTCGTCCGCCACGAGGAAGGTCCGCACCCGCGCGTCCTCATCGCCCGGATGGACGGTGAGGTCCCACCACGAAACGAGGCGCAGGCTCGGCGGGCGCCCCTTCGCGGCGTACCACCGCTGTCGCGGCATCCACGCGGCAAGGCATGCCAACGTGCTGTCCATACCCGCGAGCGTATGCCCACGATCGACGGCCTGTCGAGACGGCGCGTGCAAGCGCTTGCCTGAGCAGCTCCGGCGATGGCCCCGGCGGCAGTGGCCTCTCTCGCGCCCATCACCTCGGTCGCTCCGCGGTTCGCTGCGTGCCGTGCCGCAGGTCTCGGTCGAGGACCCACGACGGGAGGGTGAACGCGACCGTCAGCGTGTTCAGGAGGGCGGTCAACTCGTGTTCGGGCCGGATCGCCGCCGCGCTCGTGAGCAGTCTGCCTGCGCTGGACCCCATACCCAGCGCCCAGTGCAGCCAGGCGAGCACGCAGAGCATCGTCGGGCGGTCGTCGCGCGGTGCGTGTGCCGTCGCGAAGGAGATGATCTCGGCGGCGCGGCGCAGGCGCGCGCGGTCAGGGCGTAGGCGCCCCTGGCCGCACAGGAGTTCGCCGACTTCGTGCTCGCGGCGGTGAGGGCGCCGTCGCGCTTCGCGCTGCATCAGCTGGAAGGGTGTCGTTCCGAGAGCGGCGGCCCGGCGCCGCCGGTCGAGCGTCTTCGCCCAGTGGTCGGCCGCTCGATCGGGGCCGAGCGCGGCCTGAACCAGCACGCGGTCGTAATCCCCTTCCGTCTGGAGCGTCGCGATGAGTTCAGCGAGCCGGTGCGCGCCGGTACCGGCCGAGTCGTCGGTGAGCATGCGCTCGAAGGCGTCGATCGGATCCGCAAGAGGTGAGGGTACGAGTCTCCCGAAAGCATCGGCGCGCGCTCCGTGACGCAGATCGGCCAGAGCGATCGCTACCCGCGAGGCGAGCGGGGCATCCGTCTTCGGCAGCGTTCCATTGAGGCACGACTCGGCCTGCACGTCGAGCGCCGCGGTCAGGCCCGCAGGGCTCTGGGCGATTTCGCTCAATGGTCGTCGGGTCCGCTCGTCGAAGCAGGCCCAGCCATCGGAGCCGACGCAGAACGTGTCGATGACAACGAATCCGCCCGAGCGGAATCGACTGAGGAGGTGCTGCTCGAGCTCGGCGAAACGGTGAAGAGCGACATCGACGGGGTCGTCCGTGTAGATGGCGATCGCGACTCCGTCGCATCCGCCCAGCCTGCTCACCATGCCGAGCAGTCTGGACGCGACCGACTGATACTCGGCTGTCGTCTCGCGTGACGGCAGGTCGTGTCGCAATACCGCAGGCGTGCGCCGGCCGGCAAAGGGGGCGATGGCGATTCCGGGCGGAATCGGTCCACCGGCGAGGAATGGGAGGACCGCGAGCAGATCAGCGGGCGAACTTGCTTTCACGATCGTGGGGGCATCCGTCATGCCGCCATCGTTGTGCCGAAGCCGGGCGCGGCGGGACACGGTCGGCTGAGCTGTGGACAACGCGCCTGGCGGCGGCCCTGGGGAGGAGCGGATGACCGCGTCAGAAAGGTGGGGCGTCGTCGCCGTCCGCCGGGGCCGGGAAGAGCCAAGGAGCGCGAATCCGGCGACGTCGCTCGAGAAGCGCGTCATCGGGGATGAAGCGGACGGTGGGCTCCGGACGGTCGGTGTGCTCACGGCCGGTGGGACTCGTCCAGATGAGCACGCCCGGGCTGGTCTGCTGCACGGTCCACGCGGTGACGCCCTTGAGCGTATGGTGGCCGCGGCAGAGGTGGGCGAGGTTGGCGTGGTGCGTGGGGCCGCCCTGCGCCGCGCCGATCGTATGGTCGATGTCGCAGCGCCAGACGGGTCGGCGGCAACCGGGGAAGCGGCAATGCTCATCGCGGGCCGCGAGGAGACGCTGCAGTGCGGGCCCGGGCCGGTAGCGGTCGACGGCGAGGACGCTGCCGGTGACCGGGGAGGTCATCACGCGTTCCCAGCCGGGGGCGCCGCCGGCGAGGACGCGGGCGGTGTCGGGATCGATGGGGCCGTACCCGGCCAGCAGTGCCGGTTCGGTGGAGCCGCCGGTCATCGTCAGCACCGGCACGGTGACCTGCACGGTGGCGCGGATGGCATCGAGTCCCTCGCCGAACGCGTGCCGGTCGGGGCCGGCGGTGAGCAGGGTGTCGGTGAAGATGTCGGCACGCAACTGGTCGAGGGTGCGCTCGTCGACGCTTCCGCCGTCAGCCGGCGGGTAGCCGGCGCGGTCGGCTTCGTCGGCGTCGTCGGGCAGCACGTCGTCGCACGCGCCTTGGCCACCCGCGTTGTTACCGGGCGTTCGCGCGGCGATGACCGAGCGAGCTTGCGCGGTGAGCCGGTCCTCGATGCCGTGGGCGAGGCTGGCGGGCAGGAATGCGGTGAGCGCGGCCATGTCGTCGGGCAGGTCGACGACCTGGACGCGGCGGTCGGTGGCGGCCTGCTGGTGGCGATCCTGCAACGTGCGATCCTGGAACCGCTCTGCGATGACGCGCAGCACCGGCGTGAGTCGGCCCGGCGTGAGCTGGGCTGCACGCTCCAGCGCGAGCCGCACGAATGCGGCGCGGGCCCGGTCGTCGTCGATCGGGTCGCCGATGTCGTGGATGACCGACAGGTGCTGCCGCGAGATCTCACCGCGCTCCAGCGCCTCCACGCCTGCGCCGAACCGGGCGCACAGATCGGTCGCCTCCGCCAGCAGCCGGTTCACGGTGTACTCCGACACGCGCGCGGAGGTCGCCAGGTCGGCGACGAGCGCCCGCCGGTCCAGCTCCGTCCGTCGCGCAAGCTCCGGCGACGCGGTCACCGGCCGTGCCACCGCGGCGGCGGCGTCGGCGAGCATCCGGATCTCCGCCGCGTCCGCGATCGCCCGCTGCCGGCGTCCGGCCGCGAACGCATCCACCGCCCGGTCGTGACGGACGATCCGCACAGCAACCGCGCCGTCGGCGTGCACAGCACCGTGACGGTCGGGCACAGGAGGAGTGGTCGAAGACATGAGGCTCTCGCAGACGCAGGAACGGGCCGAGATTCCGCGCGAATCGCGCCATCATCCTCAACACCCGACCGCGGTCTGAACCGCACTGCTCCTCAGCCCGCCGCTACGGGCTACCAACTCATCGAACCTCTGCACGAAACAGTACACCGAGACGTGCAACACAGCAAGAATAAATGTTCGAAGAACTGCAGACGGAGTCGCTTGCCACAGGAACGTGACGGCTACTCGTCCTCGCCGGATTCCTGCGCCTCGGCGATCTCCACGACAGGCGCGACGGGTATCACGATCGACTCGACGGCCCCGCCGCCACCACCGACCCCGGCCACGCCGAACCCGCCGAGGTCGACCGCTGCGGCATCCGTCAGCCGCTCCGCCGCCGTTTCAGCGCGAGCCGGCTCGGAAGGCAGGCCGGTCCACTCGGTGGGCTCTTCCGGAAGCTTGCTGAACAGTCCCATACCGTCATTCTCACCCCGAGCAGCCCCGGATGGGGCGAGGCCGGGCGACCGGGGCGACCCGGGGTCAACCCTCGGCCGGTGCGTCCGCAGGCGGCTCCGCAGGCGGCTCAGCATTCGTCGCGTGGGGCTTGTCCGTCGGCGCCTCGAGCTCGCGCCGGCGCAGACGCACCACTCTGCCGACCCGTGCCGTGCCGCGCGTCACTCCGCTCACGACGGCCTCGCCCGCTCGACGGATGCCGCGCCCCGCGAGTCTCTCGATGCGGTCCGTTCCCGGACGGGGCTCGAGTTCGACCGGCCACTGGAGCGGCGGGACGCCGAAGGCGCGTCGCGAGCCCACGAGCACGCGGCGGCCGAGGATGTTGTTGCCGGCACCGCCGATGGCGGCGCCGATGCCGAAGGGAAGCGCCTTGCCGATCCATGACGCTCCGCCCCGCGCGGCGAACTGCCGGATGAACGTCGTCTTGAGCTTGTCGACGAGCGGGGCGACCGCCGCACGGGGGAGCGACTTCGTGATCAGCTCGCCCCAGTACGACGAGCGCGTGGGACCCCGCCCGGCTGCCTGCCCGGCCAGCTGGGCGACGAGATCGACTCCCTCCTTGCCGAGCATGAGCGTGAGCACGAGTGCGCGTGCGCGGTCGGGATCCGACACCGGGATGCCGTGCACCTCGGTGACCGATTGGGCGAACAGCGTCGTCGCCTCGAGGAAGGCGACGGTCTCGACGCCGCTCAGCGCCAACGTCACGCCGGTGCCGATGCCCGGCACGACCGCGGTCGCGCCGACGGCCGCGCCACCGGTCGTGACCGCCGCGAGATAACGGCGCTCGAGGATTCGGATGATCTCGGCGGGCGAGGAATCGGGATGGCGGAGACGGATGCTGCGCAGATGCGCCAGCACGACCGGCCGCTGGATCGCCAGAACCCGATCCAGCGCGCGGATCGTCAGCGGGTGCTCTTCGGACCCGGTGGGCGTCAGGCCGCCCTGCCACGGCGAGTCGCCGGGAAGCGAGTGGATGCGGTGGACTTTGTCGGCCATCGGGCCGATCCTATGCGTCGAACCTCGACGCGGGAGTCAGGGTTGACAGCCCGCGCCGGATGAGCTCAGACGAAGTCGGATGAGCTCAGACGAAGAGGTTGGCGCGCTCGAGGTCTTCGGCGAAGTCCACCTCGACGGCGTAAAGGTCGGAGATGTCGAGGGGCTCGAGCAGCACGCCGTCCTCGGCGATCGCCAGTTCGAGCCCGCGCTCGAAGTAGTCCTGGTCGTCGACGCGCGCGAGATGACGCATGAACGCCTTCTTGTCTGCGCTGGAGATGTAGTTGATGCCGACGGCCTCGCCGATGCCGCCATTGACGGTCTTCGAGAGCTCCTTGATGAACCCCTCCGGCGTGACGGTGTACTTGACCTCTTCGTCGCTCACCTTGGAGGTGTTGACGGTGACGAACGACTGGTCCCGCTCGATGAGGTCGATGGCGCGACCGAGCACGCGCGGGTCGAAGACGACATCGCCGTTCATCCAGAGCACGCCGCCCTTGCCCGTCTTGGCGAGGGCGCGAAGGAGACTCTTGGACGTGTTGGTCTGGTCGTAGCGATCGTTGTACACGTAGTCCACGTCGGGGAAGGCCTCGACGATCGTCTCGGCGCGGTAGCCCACCACCGTGGTGATCCTGGCATCGAGACCGAAGGCGGCACGGATGTTGTCGTGCTGCTGCTGCATGATGCTGCGGCCGTCGCTCAGCTCCGTGAGCGGTTTGGGGAGGCTGCGGCCGAGGCGCGAGCCCATTCCGGCTGCGAGGATGACGGTCTGAAGGGTCAAGATCTTCTCCTGAAGTACGCGATTCACTGCCGGTTCACCGGCTAGACACCCCTTCGTGCCGGGTCCATGGTACCGATGAGGGCTGGGAAGGTGCATAATGAGCGACTCCCGTTGCCGATTCGTGACATGACGCGAATGCTGCCACACGGCGATACGAACCGCCCCGTCCCGGGGACCGCTTGATACCTTGGTTCGGTGACTGCCTCCCTCCCGATGCCGGACGACATCGATCCGGAAGAACCGGACCGGCAGTCGCCCGCGCGCGTGGTGAGGCTCGCGGAGACCGGCTCGTCAGGCGGCGAAACGCCCGCTCGGCCGCCGCGGAAGAAGCGCCCGAGCAGCGGCTCCAAAGCGGCCGGCACGGGAAAGAAACGCTCCACCGCACCGCAGAAGCAGCCCCCGGCCGACGCGCAGCCCGATCCGGGTCCGCCGCCGCCCCTGCCGAGCGATCTCCAACGCGCGGCCACGGCCGCCGCAGGGCTCGTCGTCCCCCCACGCCCGCCGCTTCCGGCGCACGAGGAGTCCTCGTCGACGGATGCTGCGACCACCGAGGCGAATCCGGCGGCCGAGCCGGAGACCGCGAGCGGGTCGTCCGCCGACGAGACATCGCACGACGAGCCCCTTGCCGAAACCTCACGCGTGCCCGATGCTGAGCCCGTGGTCGAACCAGCGCCCGTGGTCGAGCCCGCGTCCGTGGTCGATCCGGCGCCGGTGGTCGAGCCCACGTCCGTGCCCACGCCGGTCGGGGAGCCGGAGCCGGCCGCATCGCCCACCTCACCGGCGTCCGCCACCGCATCTGCTGCCGAATCGCCACCGGCCGACGAGGCGGCGGCGGTTGCGGCATCCGTCTCTCCTGCCGGCGTGCCCGCGGCGTCGGGCGATGCGCTGGTGCTGCGGGGCGTCACGAAGCGGTTCGGGAGCACGCACGCCGTGGACGGGATCGACCTCACTGTGCCGGCGGGCACCTTCTACGGCCTCGTGGGCCCCAACGGTGCCGGCAAGACGACGACGCTCTCGATGATCGCGGGCCTGCTCGAGCCCGATCGCGGCACGATCCGCGTGGCGGGAGTGGATGCCGCGGCCGATCCCCTCGCCGCCAAGAAGCTGATGGGGGTGCTGCCCGACAGACTGCGCACCTTCGACCGGCTCACCGGTCGACAGCTCCTGTACTACTACGGCGTGCTGCGCCGTCTTCCTCCCGCCGTCGTGGAGAACCGCACCGCCGACCTCGCGCGCGCGTTCGACTTCGAGGACGCGCTCGCGCGCAGCGTCTCGGACTACTCGGCCGGCATGCTGAAGAAGGTCATGCTCGCGGGTGCCATGATCCACTCGCCCCGCCTGCTCGTGCTCGATGAGCCGTTCGAGGCGGTCGATCCCGTCTCGAGCGCGGTCATCCTCGACATCCTCTCCGCCTATGTCGCCCACGGCGGCACGGTGATCCTCTCCAGCCACGGCATGGGACTCGTCGAACGGGTCTGCTCGCGCGTCGCCGTCATCGTGGCGGGCCAGGTGCTCGCCGAGGGAACGGTCGACGATGTGCGCGGTGAGCTGACGCTCGAGCAGCGCTTCGTCGAACTGGCCGGCGGCCTCAGCGACGTGGAGGGTCTCGAGTGGCTGCACACGTTCTCCGACTGAGGATCGCACTGCTCCTCGGCGCACTGCGCGGAGACTCCGGTCACGTCACCCGCGTGGTCACCGGTCTCGTCATCCTCGTCGCCGCGACCGCCGCGGCCTGCTGGGCGCTGCTGACGATGCGGGATGCCGCGACCGACGAGGTGGTCGCGGTCACGGTGCTCGGGGGCTCGGCGGTGACTCTGGGGTTCGCCCTCGCTCCGCTCTTCGGCGGTGCAGAGGACCCCCTCGACCCGCGACGGTTCGCCTTGTTCGGCCTGCCTCGCGGGCGCCTCGCGGTCGTGCTGGCGGCAGCGGGTCTCATCAGCGTGCCGATCTTCGTGCTCGTGGCGCTGGGGATCTGCGTCGTCCTCCTGTGGGACGCGCACTGGGTCGCGACCGCGGTGAGCGGTGCCGGCGTCGTGCTCGGCATCCTCACCTGCGCGCTGCTCGCACGTGTGTGCATGGCGGTGGCCTCGCTGTATCTGAGCCATCGCCGCTCCCGGGAGCTGTCGGGGCTCTTCCTGCTCGTCGTGCTCGTGGTGGTCGTACCGGTGGGCGTGTTCCTCGCGTCCCTGGAGTGGCGGGGAAGCGTGCCGCCACAACTCCTCGACGCCGTGGATGCGCTGGCGCTCACTCCCATCGGTGCCGCGTGGGCGATTCCCGGCAGAGTCGCGGCGGACGGGAACGTCGCATTGCCGGCACTCGTCGCCGTCGCCACGGTGGTCGTGCTGGCAGCCCTCTGGATGTGGGCGGTGCGCCGCCTGCTCACGACCACCGAACGCCCCGGCACCGGGCGGACGCGCGGCGGCCTCGGGTGGTTCGGCGTGGGGCCGGGCACGCCCGGCGGGGCGATCGCGGCGCGCAGCCTCGTCTACTGGTTCGGCGACCGCCGCTACGTCGTCAATGCCCTCGTGATCCCGTTCGCCGCGGCGATCACGGCGGTACCGCTGCTCGTCGCGGGCGTCCCGCCGGAGCTCGTCGCGCTGGTGCCCGTCCCCTTCGCCGCGCTCTTCCTCGGCTGGCTGCCGCACGACGACGTCGCCTACGACTCCACCGCCGTGTGGATGCACATCGCGAGCGGCGTGCGAGGCGTGTCCGACCGCATCGGGCGCCTGGTGCCCGTTCTCCTGGTCGGCGTCCCGCTCCTCGCGCTCGCCATCCCCATTGCAGCCTCGCTGCACGGCAGGTGGTCCATACTGCCCGCGCTGATCGGCGTCTGCGCCTCGCTTTTCCTGTCGGGCCTCGGGTTCTCGAGCATCTCCTCGGTCGTCGCGCCGTACGCGGTGTCGCGGCCCGGCGAGAGCCCTTTCCAGCAGCCCCAGCGCACGAGCGCGAGCGGCACGATCGCGCAGGGCGTGGTCATGCTGGGAGCACTCGTCGTGTCGGCCCCGGTGCTGCTGTGCGGCTGGCTCGCGCTCCGGGGCGACACCAGTTCCGCCACCCTCGCGCTCTGGGCCGGGCTGCTCATCGGGCTCGGCGTGCTGGTGGTGGGCATCGGCGTCGGATCGATCGTCTTCGAGCGTCGCGGCGGTCGCCTCATGGAGTTCGCCGAGTCGACCTGACCGGCTCTTCGCCGCCCTGTGACCGCTCGCCCCGACTACACTGGCAGACCATGAGCACCCCGCTGGACAGCCCCGACCAGGGCGGCACCGCGACCCTCGATCGCGAGCTCGAAGAGCTCCTCAAAGAAGAGAACATCGAGCCGGGTGACCACGAGCGCTTCTCGCATTACGTGAAGAAGGACAAGATCCTCGAGTCCGCGCTCACCGGCAAGCCGGTGCGCGCACTGTGCGGGAAGAAGTGGACCCCCGGCCGCGATCCCGAGAAGTTCCCGGTGTGCCCGACCTGCAAAGAGATCTACGAGTCCCTCGCGACCTGACCGTCACTCCGCGTCGGCGTAGACGGTGGGAATCGCCGGATCGGAGCGGCTGAGCGCGAGACCGCGCACCGGCAGCTCTTCGCGTACACGCGCGTGATGGGCCCGCGCGGCCTCGACGCCCGCGGAGCCCTCGTACGCGGCATCCGGTTCTCCGTCCACCACCAGCTGGACCTGCAACGGCCGTGCGTCCGGGTGCGAGGTGGCGGTGTCGAGCTGCTCGAAGCCGTCCGACACGACGATGAGCTCGCTCGTTGCTGTGCCGGCGTCGAGGGTGCGGAACGCCGCCTTACGGCCGCCCTTCGACGCCTTGTCGGTCGACGCCTTGGCGACCGCGACCCAGCCGCCCGCGTCGTCCTGGCGCGCCACGAGCTTGTAGACCATGCCGGCGGTGGGGGTGCCGGACCCCGTGACGACCGACGTGCCCACACCGTACGCGTCGACCGGGGATGCCGCGAGCGCGGCGATCGCGTACTCGTCGAGGTCGCTCGTCACGGTGATGCGCGTGCGCGTGGCACCCAGCTCGTCGAGCTGCGCGCGCACCTCGGCCGCGACGGTCGGCAGGTCGCCGGAGTCGATGCGCACTCCGCCCAGGCCGGTTCCGGCGACGCGCACGGCGGTCTCGACGCCGGTGCGGATGTCGTACGTGTCGACGAGGAGCGTCGTTCCCACCCCGAGCGCCTCGACCTGCGCCCGGAAGGCGTCCTCCTCCGTGTCGTGGAGGAGCGTCCACGCGTGTGCGGCGGTGCCCATCGTCGGGATGCCCCACCGTCGCCCCGCCTCGAGATTCGAGGTCGCGCCGAACCCGGCGATGTAGGCCGCGCGCGCCGCGGCGACCGCCGAGCCCTCGGCGGCGCGGCGTGAGCCCATCTCGGCGAGGGGCCGGTCGCCGGCGGCGATGCTCATGCGGGCCGCGGCCGTCGCGATCGCGGAGTCGTAGTTGAGCACGCTCAGCGCCAGCGTCTCGAGCACGACCGCCTCCGCGAACGTGCCTTCGATCGTCAGGATGGGGGAGCCCGGAAAGTACAACTCCCCCTCGCGGTAGCCGGTCACCGAGCCCGTGAACCGGTAGTCCTGGAGGAAGTCGAGGGTGGCGGCATCCACCACGTCCTCGTCACGCAGGTACTGCAGCTCCTCGGCCGCGAACCGGAAATCCCGGATGAGCGACAGCAGGCGGCCCGTGCCGCCGACGACGCCGAACCGGCGCGCCCCCGGCAGGCGCCTGCCGAACAATTCGAAGACGCACCGCCGGTGGGCGGTGCCGTCGCGCAGCGCGGCGTCGATCATCGTGAGCTCGTAGCGGTCCGTCAGCAGGGCGGTCGAGGCGCTCATGCGGGCCAGCCTAGCCAGCGCCTGGCGTAGGCTGGGGCATCGTGAACGACGCGCCGATCGGAATCTTCGACTCCGGAGTCGGCGGGCTCACCGTCGCGCGGGCCGTCTCGGCGCTGCTTCCCCGGGAGTCGATCCTCTACATCGGCGACACCGCGCGCTCGCCCTATGGTCCGAAGCCGATCGCCGACGTGCGCCGCTACGCGCTGGAGGTGCTCGACGACCTGGTGGCCCAGGGCGTCAAGATGCTCGTGATCGCCTGCAACACCGCCTCTGCGGCCATGCTGCGCGACGCGCGAGAGCGCTACGACGTTCCGGTGGTCGAGGTGATCAACCCCGCGGTCCGCACCGCCATGTCGACGACCCGCAACGGCCGCGTCGGGGTGATCGGCACCGCAGGCACGATCAGCTCGGGCGCCTACCAGGACATGCTCGGCGTCAACGAGCGACTGACGGTCTTCGCTCAGGCGTGCCCGCGCTTCGTCGAGTTCGTCGAGGCGGGAGTCACCGGCTCGCCGGAGGTGCTCGCCGTCGCCGAGGAGTACCTCGCCCCGTTGCGCGCCGCCGCAGTCGACACGCTCGTGCTCGGCTGCACGCACTACCCGTTCCTCGAGGGCGCCATCAGCTACGTCATGGGTCCGGACGTGAGCCTGGTGTCGAGTGACACCGAGACCGCGAAGGACGTCTATCGCCAGCTGGTTTCCCGCGATCTGCTCGCGGGACCGGAGGCCGAGCCCCGCCACGTCTACGAGGCGACGGGCGCGTCGGCCGACGACTTCCTGCTGCTCGCGCACCGGCTCATGGGCCGCGAGGTCACTTCCGTGCGGCTCGTGCAGACCGGCGCCATCGACCTTCCATCCCGCCTCGGCTGAGGCATCCGTCCCCTCCCGGAGGAGAGAAATGACCGAGATCACCCGTGCCGACGGCCGTTCCGTCGATCAGCTGCGCCCCGTCATGATCGAGCGGGGCTGGTCGAAGCAGGCGGAGGGGTCGGCGCTCATCTCCTTCGGGAACACGAAGGTGCTGTGCACGGCGTCGTTCACGAACGGCGTGCCGCGCTGGCTGGCCGGCAAGGGCAAAGGGTGGATCACGGCGGAGTACGCGATGCTGCCGCGCGCGACGAACGACCGCAACGACCGCGAGAGCGTCAAGGGCAAGATCGGCGGCCGCACGCACGAGATCTCGCGCCTGATCGGGCGTGCGCTGCGTGCCGTCGTCGATACGAAGGCCCTCGGTGAGAACACGATCGTCATCGACTGCGACGTGCTGCAGGCCGACGGGGGCACCCGCACCGCTGCCATCACCGGCGCGTACGTCGCACTCGCGGACGCGATCGAGTGGGGCCGCGGGAAGAGGTTCATCGGTCAGAAGGCGCAGGTGCTGTTCGACTCGGTCTCTGCGGTGTCCGTGGGCATCATCGACGGCGAGCCGATGCTCGACCTCGCCTACGTCGAGGACGTGCGCGCCGAGACCGACATGAACGTGGTCGTCACCGGCCGCGGACTGTTCGTCGAGGTGCAGGGGACCGCCGAGGGCGCGCCGTTCGACAAGCGCGAACTCGACGCGCTCCTCGAGCTGGGTGTCAGCGGGTGCGCCGACCTCCGCGACTTCCAGGCCGCCGCGCTCGCCGCCGAGGGTGCGGCGTGACCGCGCACCCCCAAGACATGGCGGATGCGGTCGCCGCGGTCGAGTCGGAGTCGGCGACCGCGCACACGCTGCCGCAGATCGTGCTCGCGACGCACAACCGTCACAAGGTCGAGGAGTTCCAGGCGATCGTGGCGGCGACGCGACCGGATCTCATCGTGGTCGCCTACGACGGCCCGGAGCCGGTCGAGGACGGCGTGACGTTCGCCGAGAACGCCCTCATCAAGGCGCGGGCGGCGGCTGAGCACACCGGTCTTCCGGCGCTCGCGGACGACTCGGGCATCTGCGTGGACGTGCTCGGCGGGGCTCCGGGCGTATTCTCGGCGTACTGGGCAGGGCACGCGAAGGATGCCTCGGCGAACCTCGACCTGCTGCTCGACCAGCTCGCCGACATCCGCGACCCCCACCGCACGGCGCAGTTCGTCTCGACGATCGCGCTCGTGGTTCCGGGCGACGGTTCCCGCGAGGGCGTCGTCGAGGGCGTGTGGCCGGGACGCCTGGCGACGGCGCCGGCGGGGACGGGCGGCTTCGGCTACGACCCGATCTTCATCCCCGACGGGCAGGAGCAGGGCGCGGAGCGGACGGTCGGGGAGTGGACCGCGTACGAGAAGAACGCGGCGTCCCATCGCTCGCGCGCGTTCGAGGCTCTCGCCCCGCTGCTCGCAGATCTCTGAGCCCCCAGCGCGGTTCCTGAGAGTGATTCGCAGCATCGTTCCCGACTGCGTGGATCGGCGGCGGCGCGGCGCCTCGCGGGCTTAGCCTGAGGTCATGCACGAGCACGCGCCGACGGGCATTCGGGGGGCCGGCAACCGGCGGCTCCTCGCGATCTCGCTCGCGCTCACCGCCACGGTCATGGTGGTGCAGGTCGTCGGGGCGGCGCTTTCGGGGTCCCTCGCGCTGCTCGCGGATGCCGCGCACATGTTCACGGATGCTGCCGCCCTCGTGATCGCGCTGATCGCCAGCACCGTCGCGGCGCGGCCCGCCAACGATCGCCGCACTTTCGGCTACCAGCGCGCCGAGGTGTTCGGTGCACTCGTCAACGGCGTCATCCTCATTCTGCTGTCGGTGTGGGTGGCGATCGAGGGCGTCTCGCGCCTGGTCGACCCGGGGGAGGCGGAGGTCGCGGGCGGCCTCATGCTCGTCGTCGCGATCGTCGGGCTCGTCGCGAACGCCGTGGCCATGTGGCTGCTGAGCGCTGCCCAGCGGCACAGCATCAACGTGCGGGGCGCCTACCTCGAGGTGCTCGGCGACCTCATCGGCTCGGCCGCCGTGATCGCGGCGGCGATCGTCATCGTGGTGACCGGCTGGGATCAGGCCGACGCGATCGCGTCGCTGCTGATCGCGGCGATGATCATCCCGCGCGCGATCGGGCTGCTGCGCGAGGTCGTCTCGGTGCTCGCCGAATCCGCGCCGAAGGGTACGCATGTGCGCGAGATCCGCGACCACATCCTCACGACGCCGGGTGTCGTCGATGTACACGACGTGCACGTGTGGCAGCTCACGCGCGGCGCGCCGGTCTTCACGGCTCACGTCGTCGTGGACGACGCCGCACTCGCCGATGGGCGGGCCGCCGGCATCCTGAGCGACCTGCAGAGCTGTCTCTCGCAGCACTTCGACGTCGAGCACTCGACGTTCCAGCTCGAGCCGGCCGGCCATGTCGAGCATGGCGCCCACACCTGATCAGTCCTCGCGGTGAACCTCGGACGGCGTCTTGTCGGGCCGCAGTCCGCGCCAGCGGGGGTGCCGGAGAATCCCTCCCGGCGTGAACTCGCCGTACTCCACCTCGCCCACGAACTCCGGCCGCACCCACAGGGCGTCGCGGGCATCGAGTGGCGGAACGCCCACAAGCGGGTTGTCGTCGGTGCGCAGCGGCAGCAGCGTCTTCATCAGCGCCTTCAGCGTCGAGTCGCTGAAGCCTGTGCCGACACGGCCCGCGTAGCGCAGTCCTTCGCCGTCGGGAATGCCGAGCAGCAGCGATCCGAACGTGGTGCTGCGGCCGCCCTTGCCCGGGCGGATCCCCGCGATCACCACTTCCTGCGTACGCGTGAGCTTCACCTTCAGCCAGGCGGCCGACCGGCCGCCGCGCAGATACCGCGAGCCGGGATCCTTGACGACGATCCCCTCCAGCCGCAGCTGCTCGCTGGTCTCGAGCGCCGCGTCGACATCGTCGAACACCGGTGGCACGACGATGGGATCGACGGATGCTGCCGCCACCGCCTCCAGCTCGTCCCGGCGCTCGCGCAGGGGCAGGTCGGCAAGGTCTTCGCCGTCGTGCGCCAGCACATCGAACAGGTAGTAGCGCACCGGGGTGCGACGGGCCTCTCGGGCGATGTCGCCCGCGCGCTCGAGGTTCATGCGCGTCTGCAGCAGCGGGAAGCTCGGTCGCCCGTCCGGCTCGAGTGCCACGAGCTCTCCGTCGACGACGCACGGCTCAGGACCGAAGCCGGCATCGACCGCGGTCAGCTCGGGGTACCGGTGAGTCACCTCGTTGCCGCTCCGTGTGTACAGCCGCAGGCGCTCGCCATCCCACGCGCCGACGGCGCGGATGCCGTCCCATTTCATCTCGACCCATGCGGCGTCGTCGCCGTCGCGCTCAGCCCAGCTGCGGGCCGCGGCCCGTGCCTGCGCCGGCGTCGCGGAGGTGGACAGCATGGGCCGGAGATCAGCGTGGGCCGACGGCGCAGACGCTCCTGAAACTCCATTGAACTTGAGGTTCACACGGCTCTTCACGTGGGGGAGAGCCGTCGCATCGCCCTCGTCGCCGTGTGAACCGGAGCTCACATCGGGGGGCGGGGTGCTGTGTGAACCGGAACTCATATGGGGTTCTGGGGTGCTGTGTGAACCGGAACTCACATGGGGTTCTGGGGTGCTGTGTGAACCGGAGCTCACATGGGCTTTTCGAGGTGCGTCGTGCGCTCCCTCCCGGGGCGAACGGCCACGTCGCGGCTCGTCGGCTTGCGGCGTCGGCTCGACGACGATGCCGTCCGGCTGAGGTCGCCCCTCGGCATCCGTCTTCATCCGGTGCAGCAGCCAGCTGGACTTCTCGCCCTCGCCCTGCGTCCGGATCAGCGCGAGACGCACGCGGCCGAGTGGGCCGCCCGGACGCCCGTCGAGGGTGGCGATGATCTCGTCGTCGCGCCACTTCTCCAGGTCGTAACGGCCGTCGTCCCAGATCGTGACGGTGCCGCCGCCGTACTCGCCGCTGGGGATCGTGCCCTCGAACGTCGCGTACTCCATGGGGTGGTCCTCGGTCATGATCGCGAGGTTGTTGCGCTTGTACGAGTGCGGCACGCCCCGCGGGACCGCCCAGCTGACCAGCACCCCCTCGTGCTCCAGGCGGAAGTCCCAGTGCAGCGCCGTGGCATGGTGCTCCTGGATGACGAAGCGGGGGCGCTCGCCGCTCGGGGTCGTGCCGAGGGGGTTCACCGGCACCGGCTCGGGGGTCCTGTCGGCGCTGCGCTTGGAGATGTACGCCGACAGCGGGCCCGATTCCGCCTCCCGGCCACCCGCATGGAAGCCCAGCGGTGCCATCGGGTCGCCGATCGCCTCGATGCGCTCGAGCACCTCCCCGAACTCGAGGTGCCGCAGGCCGGGCTCGTCCAGCTCGTCCCACGTCCGGGGGGCGGCCACCGTCGGGTGGGGACGGCCGCGCAGCGAGTACGGGGCGATCGTCGTCTTCGATCCGTTGTTCTGGCTCCAGTCGATGAGCACTCTGCCGTGCCGCTCGGACTTCTTCATGCTGCTCACGACGAGGTCGCGGTGGTCGGCCTCGATCGCGCGCGCGAGTTCGTTTGCGAGTGTCGACGCCTGCTCGGTGGTCTGGCCGGGCGGCAGGGCGGCATAGAGATGGATGCCTTTGCTTCCACTCGTGACCGGGTACGGCTCCAGCCCCATCCCGACGAGGATGGCGCGCGCCCACCCGGCGACGACCGCGCACTCCGCGAGCCCCACACCCGGCCCCGGGTCGAGGTCCAGCACCAGCCGATCGGCAGGGCCCCTGTCGCCTCCTGGCGTGAACCGCCACTGCGGCACGTGCAGCTCGAGACTGGCCACCTGCGCCAGGTACACGAGCGTCGGCACGTCGCCGACCAGCGGATAGTCCTTGGTGCCGCTGGAGTGGGGAATCGGCATCCGCCGCACCCATGACGGCGCCCCGCGTTCGAGGTCCTTCGCGAAGAACACCATCCCGGGGTCGTCCGCGGTGCCCACGCCGTCAGGCCAGCGCTTGCGGGTGACGGGCCGCCCGACCACATGGGGGATGAGCACCTCGGCGACTCGCGAGTAATAGTCGATGACCTCGCCCTTGGTGGTGCCGGTCTCGGGATAGAGCACCTTCTCGAGGTTCGTGACGCGCAGACGGCGGCCACCGATGCGCACCAGCTGCTCGTCGCCCGCCATAGGCCCATCCTGCCGTGTGACGCAACCCGGTGGGCGGGGGTAGCCGCCGAGCGTGTGACAGGTGTTCACTGGTGGGGTGAGAGCGATCTGGAAGGGTGCACTGACGTTCGGCCTCGTCAACGTGCCGGTGAAGGTGTACTCGGCGACCGAGGACCACGACGTCTCGCTGCACCAGGTGCACAACAAGGACGGCGGTCGCATCCGCTACCAGCGCAAGTGCGAGGTGTGCGGCGAGATCGTCGCCTTCCAGGACATCGACAAGGCGTACGACGACGGGGAGCGCACCGTCGTGCTCACCAAGGAGGACCTGGACTCGCTTCCGGCCGAGCGAAGCCGCGAGATCGACGTCGTCGAGTTCGTGCCGAGCGAGCAGATCGATCTGCTGACCCTCGACCGCTCCTACTATCTCGAGCCGGACTCGAGCTCCCCGAAGGCCTACGTGCTGCTGCGCAAGACGCTCGAGCAGACCGACCGCACGGCGATCGTGCGGTTCTCGCTCCGGCAGAAGACGCGCCTCGCGGCGCTACGGGTGCGCGACGACGTGCTGGTGCTGCAGACCCTCCTGTGGTCCGACGAGGTGCGGGAGGCGGCGTTCCCGTCGCTGGACGAGCCGGTCAGGATCTCGGCGAAGGAGCTGGAGCTGTCGGCATCCCTCGTCGAGAGCTTCTCGAGCGACTTCGACCCCGAGGAGTTCAAGGACGAGTATCAGGAGGAGCTGCGCACCCTCATCGAGGCGAAGCTCGAGAAGGGCGATGCGGTCGACACCGCGGAGACCTTCGGCGAGCAGGAGGAAGAGGAGGCGGGCGGCGAGGTCATCGACCTCATGGCCGCCCTGCGTGCCAGCGTCGAGAAGTCCCGTGCGGCGCGCGAAGGAGCGTCGACGTCCTCGTCAGGGAAGAAGGATGCCGGCACCACCGCGACCCCGGAGGGTGCAGCATCCGCCAAGAAATCCGCGGCTGAGTCGAAGGCGAAGAAGCCCCCGGCGAAGAAGCCCGCGGCGAAGAAGAAGGCGTCCTGACGGGCTGACGGCGTCAGGCCGCCGGGCCCGTGCCCCGCTCGTGCTCGTGGCCGTGCTCCGGCCCGCGCTCGAAGACCTCCGGATCGAGGACGAGCGCCTCGGCCTCGGCGTGGTCGGTGACGACGTCTTCCCCGGCAGCCGCGGCCTTCTTGGCCTTGCTGCGCTCGCGGACGTAGTGCCAGAGCGTGACGAGCGCCGTGCCGCCGACGGCCACGAGGAGGATGAGGTCGATGTAGTTCTCGACGAACTCCGCGACAGGCGGGATGTAGCCGAGAAGGTAGCCGAACATCGTCAGTCCGAAGCCCCACAGCACGGCGCCGGTGAGGTTGTAGAGCGTGTACTTCCACTTGTTCATGTGGCCGATGCCGGCGGCGACGGGGGCGAACGTGCGCACGATCGGCACGAATCGGGCCAGGATGATCGTGAGCCCGCCGAATCGCTCGAAGAAGGCGTTGGTGCGCTCGACGTTCTTGACGCTGAACAGGCCCGATTCCTTCTTCTCGAAGACCGCCGGGCCACCCTTGTGGCCGATGAAGTACCCGACTTCACCGCCGATGAAGGCGGAGAGTCCGATCAGCAGCGAAACGACCCAGATGTTGACGCCGAAGATGTTGCTCGTGTGCGTCAGCAGGCCCGAGATCACCAGCAGGGTGTCACCGGGGAGAAGGAAGCCGATGAGCAGGCCCGTCTCGGCGAAGACGATGAAGCACACGACGACGAGCGCCCAAGGGCCCGCCCAGTCGATGATGGCGGCCGGATCCAGCCACGGGATCAGGGCGGTGGGAACAGCGTGCACGATGGTCGTCCCGTCGTCAGTCGGCGGAGAATGCGAGAACTCGCGTGCGGAAGGTGGGACTTGAACCCACACGCCCGGAGGCACAGGAACCTAAATCCTGCGTGTCTGCCAATTTCACCACTCCCGCGAGTGGGTTCAGTCTACTGAGGCGACCGGGGCCTCGCGGCGGGGCGGGCCGTCGGCGCGAAAGCGGGCTTACCGGCGGATGCCGAACAGGAAGTAGCTGGCCGGGCCGATCCAGTTGACCAGGATCGCGGGGACCCACGCGACCTTGGGTCCGCGCACCTCTTCCGCGTCCCGGTGGGCGAGATCCCAGAACGCCAGGAACGCGAAGGCGACCTGGAGGATGCCCAGGACGCCGAGCCCTGCCTTCGCCGCCGGGGCGAGTTCTGTCTTCGTCATCATCGTCCTTTCGAGTGTGCTCCCATCCTGCCTCCTGCGGGTCGGGGCCGCGACTGTGGATAACTCTCGGCCCGATCCGTCGCGAATTGCGAGGATGCTCGGGTGACCTCGCCCGCAGCCACCACCGGCGCCCCTGCCGCGACCGTCGTGGCGGAGCGCGTGCGCGAGCGTCTCCGTGCCGAACGGTCGGATCCCACCCGCGACCCCGAGTTCGCCGCCCAGGTCGCCCGCGCCGAAGTGCGTCGACACAACGACTTCGCGCTGGCTCGCGGACTGGCGCCGGTCGACGACGAGACGGCCTGCGTACGCGAAGTGCTCGCCGCGGTCGCCGGGTTCGGGCCGCTGCAGGCGTACCTCGATGATCCGACGATCGAGGAGGTGTGGATCAACGCCCCCGACCGCATCTTCGTCGCGCGCGGCGGCGTGCCCGAGCGCACACCCCTGACGCTCACCGACACGGCGGTGAGAGATCTGGTGGAACGGATGCTGCAATCCAGCGGCCGCCGGGTCGACCTGAGTCAGCCCTTCGTGGACGCCTCGCTCCCAGACGGCTCCCGGCTCCACGTGGCGATCCCCGACATCACCCGGCGCCACTGGGCGGTCAACATCCGCAAGTTCCTGCCCGCCTATCGCGACCTGGGCCGCCTGGTCGCCGCCGGGTCGGTCGCGCCCGCCGCCGCGACGCTGCTGCGCGACGCGATGATCGCCGGGCGGTCCGTGCTCGTCTCCGGGGCGACGCACGCGGGCAAGACGACACTGCTCGGCGCGCTCATCGCCGCGTGCCCACCCGAGCAACGCATCGTGACGGTCGAGGAGACCTTCGAGCTCGCCGTGGCGGCGCCGGATCTCGTCGCGCTCCAGGGGCGGCAGCCGAGTCTCGAAGGAACCGGCGAGGTGACACTCCGGCGCCTGGTGAAGGAGGCGCTGCGCATGCGCCCCGACCGGCTCGTCGTGGGCGAGGTGCGCGACGCCGAGGCGCTCGACCTGCTCCTCGCCCTCAACACCGGTGTGCCGGGCGCCGCGACCATCCACGCCAACTCGGCACGGGAGGCACTCGGCAAGCTGGCCGCACTGCCCCTCCTCGCCGGGCGGAACATCGACGCGAGCTTCGTGCAGCCGGCGGTCGCGGCATCCGTCCATCTCGTCGCGCAGTGCGAGCGGGATGCCTCGGGCGCGCGTCGCGTGGTCGAGATCGTCGCGCCCACCGGCGTGGCCGACGGGGTCGTCGCGGCACGCACGCTCTACCGGGCGGACGCGGCATGACCTTCGTGTGGGGCGCAGTGCTGGCGGCGGGTCTGCTTCTGACGGTCTCGCCGTGGGTGTGGCCGGCGAGGTCCAGGGTGACCGGGAGCGGTGCACGACGCGGCCGGATCTCCCGTCTGCTCGAGGACGCGGGCTTCGCGCGCACGTCGGCCGGCTCGATCGTGCTCGTGGCGGGCGTGTGCGCGGCGGTGACCGCCTCGATCGCCTGGCTCATCGCGCCGGTCATAGCGCTCGCGGTCGTCGCCGCAGCCGCGGGAGGCGTCGCGCCGTTCGCGTGGCTGCGAGCGCGACGAGCCCAGCGACTGCGCGCACGGCGCGGACTGTGGCCGGATGTCTGCGACCTGCTCATCGCGTCCGTGCGTGCGGGGATGTCGCTTCCGGACGCCGTGTCGACTCTCGCCGACTCCGCCCCTCTCGAGCTGCGGGCGCCGTTCGGCGTATTCGCACGCGACATGGCGGCATCGGGGCACTTCGACTCCAGCATCCTCCGGCTCAAGACCAACCTCGCCGATCCCGTCGCCGACCGTATCGTCGAGACGCTGCGCATGGCTCGCCAGGTCGGCGGCACCGAGCTCACCACCGTGCTCCGGGCGCTCGCGGGGGCCGTTCGCGCCGACGCGGCACTGCGCGCCGAGGTCGAATCGCGCCAGTCGTGGATTCGCGGGGCGGCGGCGCTCGGCGTCGTGGCCCCGTGGGTCATCCTGGCGATGCTCGCGATGCGACCGGAGGGTGCGCGAGCGTACGGAAGCGCCGGCGGGGTCGTGCTGATCGTCGTCGGAGCGGGTGTCTCGCTGCTGGCATACCGCCTGATGCTCCGGCTTGGCCGGCTGCCTCAACCGCGGCGGTGGTTCGGATGACCGGAACGGCGATGGCCGACGTGGCGTACGCGATCGTGCTGGGTACGGCGTGGAGCGTCGGGGTGTGCCTGTTGATGTCGCTCGCGCCACGATGGGGTGCGCCGAGCCTCACGCGTCGGATCGCTCCCTACATCCGGGACGTGACCGACCCGCGCGGACTCGATGTGCCGGCTCCCGGTGCCGTCGGGTCGACCTTCGCGTGGACGGTCGTCGTGCAGCGGAGGTTCGCGCGGCTCGCGGGTGGTGACGCCTCGCTCGAGCGGCGGCTGCACCGGGCGGCGTGGACGATCGACGCTGCGCAATTCCGGGCAACACAGCTCGCCTGGGCCGTCGCCGGGCTGGCCGCCGGCGGCGGGGTGGTCGTCGTGCTGGTGCTCGCCGGCCGCGGGTCGGCTGTGCTCGGACTGCTGCCGCCCGTTGCCGCGGTCGGTGCCGCGCTGCTCTACGACGCCTCTCTCACAAGGGCCTCGCAAGCGCGCGCGTCGCGCATCCAGGAGGAGCTGCCCACGGTCCTCGAATTCCTCGCGCTATGCCTGTCGGCAGGCGAGGGCATCCTCGACTCCCTGCGCCGCGTGAGCGAGGTCGGTGCAGGTGAGCTGACCACAGAGGTGCGCGGCGTGGTCGTGGCCGTCGGAACCGGCTCGCCGCTGTCGGAGTCGCTCACGCGACTGGCGGCCGGCCTCGAGATCCCCCCGCTCACCCGCGCGATCGATCAGGTCGTGGCTGCGATAGACCGCGGTGCGCCCCTCGCCCATGTGCTGCAGGCACAGGCGCTCGATGCCCGCGAAGACGCCAAGCGCACGCTCATCGAGCGCGCCGGCCGCAAAGAGATCTACATGCTGTTCCCCCTGGTGTTCCTGATTCTCCCGCTGAGTGTGCTGTTCGCGGTGTTCCCGGGGATCTTCATGCTTCGACTCGGACTCGCTTGACCGCCGGAAGGAAAACGATGAAGACACGGATGCTGCGGCTCACCGCACGACTGCGCGCGACGCTGGTCGACCTCGCCGAGGACGAACGGGGTGACGTTCCCGGCTGGGTACTGATCACTCTCATGACCGCGGGACTGGTGGTCGTGATCTGGGCGATGGCGGGGCCGGCGCTCGCCGACCTGTTCGAGCAGGCCATCAGTCGCGTGTCCGGGCTCTGAGCCCGTGCCTCCAGGGGTGCCCGGTGCGATTGCGGGCATTCGTGCCCGGCTCGAAGCCGATCTCCGCGACGATACCGGTTCAAGCCCGGTCGAGTTCGTGCTCGTCGGCACGCTCCTGACCCTCGTCACGCTCGGGGTGCTGCAGTTCGGCCTCGCGGTCTACGTCCGCAACGTCGTCCACGACGCCGCTGTCGAGGGGGCCTACCACGCGGCGCTGGCCGACACGACGCTCGACGACGGCGCCCTGCGTACGCGCGAAATCGTGAGCAGAACCATCGGCGCCGACTACGCGGCCGAGGTCGAGGTCCGCGAGACGTCCGCGTTCGGCGAAGAGACGGTCGAGGTGCGCGTCGAGGCCATGCTTCCTCTCGTGGGGCTGCTGGGCACACCGCGCTCGCTGGAGGTGACCGCGCATGCGCCGGTCGAGTCCTTCGACTGAGGGCGTGGAGTTCCGCACCGCGGGCGAAGCCGAGCGCGGGTCCGCCGCGCTGGAGTTCATCCTGGTGGGTCTGCTGCTCCTCGTGCCGCTCGTCTACCTCATCGTCGCTCTCGGGCTCATCCAGGGTCAGAGCCTCGGCGCCGAGGCCGCCGCGCGGCACATCGCCCGAGCGGTTGCCACCGCGACCGACGCGGACGACGCGCGCGCCCGGGCTGGCGCGATTCTGGACGCGGTCCGTGAGGAGTACGGATTGGATGACGTCGAGCTCGCTCTCGATTGCTCACCATCAGGTGCGACCTGTCCGCGCGCCGGAGCGACGCTGCACGTACGGGTGACCACCCGCGTCGCGCTGCCGCTGGTGCCGCCGGTGCTCGATCTCGACCGCATCTCCGCCGTCCCGATCGAGGCGAGCGCCGCGCACAAGGTGTCGCGCTTCTGGACCGAGCAATGACCGCTCGGCTGCGTCGCCCGCTTCTCGCCCGGCGAGTCGAGGGTGCAGACGACGCGGGCAGCATCCTCATCCTCACGCTCGGCTACGGCCTCCTTGCCCTCGCCGTGATCCTCGTGTGCACAGCCGCGACGAGTCTTTACCTCAGACAGAAGCAGCTGGATGCGATAGCGGATGCCGCCGCCCTGGCCGCTGCGGACGGCTTCGCCCTGTCGGTGGTCGACGACGAACCGGTCGCGACGCTCACCGACGCCGGCGTGCAGCGAGAGGCCGCGGCGATGGTCGACGAGATCGGTGGGGAAGTCCGCCTCATCTCCGCCACCACGCCCGACGGCGTCTCAGCGCGGGTCACGGTCGCCGGGGAGTGGCATCCGCCGGTCGTCACCGTGTTCGTCCCGGAAGGCGTCTCCCTCCGAGCCACAGCGACGAGCCGCACGGCGCTCCGCTGACCCGAACCAATCGGAGACCTCGCTAACCCTCGACGTTCGCCGCGGCGCGAGCGGCCAGCGCCACAGCCTCCATCCGCGAGTGCACGCCGAGCTTGCCGAGCAGGTTCTGCATGTGCGCGCCGACCGTCTTGATGCTGATGCCCATCGCCGTCGCGACCTGCTTCTGCGTCATCCCCTCCGTCGTCAGCGCCAGCACCTGCCGCTCGCGCTGAGTGAGTGATGACAGGCGTCTGAGATCAGCTGTCGCGCCGCGCGTCGGCTTCGTGCGGTCCACGAGCCGGCGCACGCGCGCGAGGAACTCCTCGGCATCCATCGACTCGGCGGCGTAGTCGTCCGCTCCCACGAGAAGCCCGGCAACGACATCCGCCGGTGTGGTGCGGACCGCCGAGACCAGCACCGCGGGCATGTCCGCTCCGTAGCGATCGCGAAGCTCCCGCAGCAGACCGCACCCGCCGTCTTCGACCTCGAGGATCGCCACCGCCGGTGGATGACCGTTGAGCCAGGTGGCAGCATCCGTCGTCCGTTCGAACTCCGCCGAACGCAGACCGAGCCGCTCCAGCAGCTTCACGTAGTCGGTCCTCACGTGGTCCCCAGCGACCACGAGCGCATATGTGTCTTCCGAGCTCACGATTCCTCCCCGAATCGCGCGCTTCTCGCCTGAGACGAACCCCTAGGGAGATTCCCCAGCCCCAGTTACTGACATCTCCGATGGTCGCGTCCCCACGCGGTTCCTAGCCTAAGCGCTGGGCAGCACCATGACCAGTGGTGCGCCGAGAGAAGAGGACGCCATGAACAGTCAAGACCCGACCGACTGTCGGAAAACTCCCGCACGCCGCAGGCGGGCGCCCTGGGTGGTCGGCATAACCGCCCTCGCGCTCGTCGCATCCGCCGCCATAGCCCCGGCGGCGCTGGCCGACCAGATCGGCCCCTACAACATCGACGGCGTCGTGCCGGACGACACCGATCCGGACCTCACCCCGATCACCGATCCCGCCGGCAGCAACAAGGAGCTCGGCCCCCTCAACTCGAGCACCACCAAGATCGGTGTCATCAACAGGGACGCGCCGCCGACACTCGGTGACACCAATCCGAACGGGCAGGTCGACCTGAACACCGCGTGGCTCGACACGACGCGCGTCGAAAGCCCGCCCGGCACCTTCACCGACTACCTGTACTTCGCATGGCAGCGAGACAGCGCGAACGGCAGCGGATTCATCGCGTACGAGTTCATGAAGGATGCGGCGCCCACCGCGTGCGCATACGACACCGCCACGAAGGAGAGCCTTATCGCCGACTGCAACCCGTGGGCGAACCGCAAGGCCGGCGACTTCCTGATCTTCTGGGATCAGCAGGGCGGCAACACCGACCTGTTCGTGCGTGTGTGGAGCGGTACCAAGCCCAACCTGACGCTCGGTACCCCCATCCCGCTCACGGACTCCGACGCGGCCTACAGCGCTGACGGCTTCCGCGGCGAAGCGGCGATCAACCTCACCGCGAACGGCCTCGGCGGCGGCGGAGCGTGCAACGCCTTCGCCAACGTCATCCCGAGTACCGTGACCGGCAACTCCGACACCGCCGACTACAAGGACACGATCCTTCAGAAGATCCCGCTGAGCAACTGCGAGTCGACCACCGTGACCACGCCGCAGGCGGGCACTGTCGACATCGTTCCGGCGAACGGCGTCTCGATCGGCACGGGCGTCGTGCAGGTGCGCGACAAGGCGGTCGTCGGCCTCACCGGCGGCACGGCCACACCGGCCGGCTCGGTGGCGTTCTGGCTCTGCAAGGTCGACACCGGCACGTGCAGCGGCGTCAACGATCCGAACATTCCCACCGTCGATCGCGTCGGGCTGAGCGTCGGCTCGACGAACCTCACGGGAACCGCCTACCCGGTGACGGTGTTCTCTCCGAACGCCTACGTCACATCGGCAGGCAGGTACTGCTGGCGAGCCACCTTCAGCGGCGACAGCGCCAGCCAGATCCCCGGATCGACCGACTCGTCGGCGAACGAGTGCTTCACCGTCAACCCGGTGACGCCTTCGCTGTCCACCACGGCGAGCGGGACGATCTTCCTCGGGGGAACGGTCTCGGACTCGGCGACCATCGGCGGGCTGGCGACGCAACCGCGCACGCCTCCGATGAGCCTGTCGAACACCGCGGGAGCCGCAGCCGGCGGAACGATCACGTTCAAGCTGTACGGTCCGAACAACTGCACGACGCTGGCGTACACGTCAGCAGCCGTGACGGTCAGCGGCAACGGCACGTACGGCACGCCGAACCCGCAGTTCCAACCCACCGCGGCCGGCACCTATCACTGGGTCGCCGAATACAGCGGCAACCTCCCGAACAACAACGCGACGAACCACAACACGACCTGCAACCAGACCGCTGAGGACGTCGTCGTGAATACTGTGCCGGCGAGGATGACCACCGAGCAGAAGTGGTACCCGAACGACACCGCGAACATCTCGGCATCGGCAGGCGGCAACCTGGCCGGAACCGTGACGTTCACGCTGTACCCGGGCGCAGGCTGCACGGGCACGCCGTTGATCCCCGCGACGAACGTGGCGGTCGCCGGTGCGTCGCCGCAGTCGGTGTCGACGAGCAACACCACCGTGTTCGTCTCGTCGTCGACGACCGTCTACTGGAAGGTGGCTTACGACAGCACCAACCCCGCTCAGGATGACATCCCGGCGAGCTGCCACGAGAACACCGCCCTGACGATCACCAACGGAGGAACAGTCCCCGCACCATGACAGAAAACTGAGATCCGACCCTGATCCGATCGGCCCCGCCCCCTGAGCGGGGCCGATCGGCGTGCGACGGATGCTGCTACCAACCGTGGACGTTGAACCACTCCCGGCGGCGCCGGGCGTCGGCATCCGCCTCCTCAGGGTCGCTCGTGTCGTGCTCGAGCACGCGACCGGCGTCGTCGAGCGGCACGAACCGGAGGCAGATTTCGCACAGCGCCCGGCCTCCCGGGTAGCCGTCGGCCAACGGCGCAGCGGGCGCAGCGGATGCTCCGGAGCCGGAGCAGCGCGCGGGGTCTTCGCCCGCGTCGCTCCACATGATCGTGCGGTGGCGGTGGAGGCCCGGATGATCGAGCGGCCGGGTGCAGCGCCGGCCATCGTTGCGGCTGCGGCAGAACTGCACGACCTCGGTCACGGCCGTGTGCGGGGCACGTACCGCGGCACCCAGCGGATGAAGGCGAGCGCGCCGAGCAGGCCGATCGCGCCCACCACCCCGGTCGCGACGGCGAGCGATGCGGCCGCGGCGATACCCGACACGAGGAGCGGCGCGATCGCGCCGCCGGCGTCGGTGAGCGTGCGCCAGGAGCCGAGGAACGGCGCCGGATCGGTCTTGGGTGCGACGTCGGCGCCGAGTGTGAGCAGGATGCCGCTGGACAGTCCGTTGCCGACGCCGAGCACCGCGGCGAACATCGCGAACCACATCGCCGCCTGCGGCAGGTCGTGGGTGAACGCCAGCGCGACGAATCCGGCCCCCATCAGGATCATGGCGGGAAGGGCGGCCCACAGCCGCCCGAACCGATCCATCACCTGCCCGCTCGCGTAGAAGAGGGCGAAGTCGATCGCACCGGAGATGCCGACCACCAGCGCGATGGTCTGCGCGTCGAGGCCGATCGACACGCCCCACAGGGGCAGGACGACCTGGCGCGCCGAGCGGACGGCCGAGAGGGATGCTGCGGCCAGCCCGAGCGTCGACAGCACCCGGCGGTGCCGCCACATGGTGCGCAGCACCCCGGTCCCCGGCCCGGCGCTCCCGCCCGTGCCGTTCCCCGGTCGCCGAGACTGCCGGAGCGGGATCGAGCCGGTGACGGGCTCGCCGGTGTCTTCGGTGTCCATGTCGCCGTTGCGGGTGCGCGCCTCCTCGACGCCGAGGAACTGCTTCTCGGGGTCCGGACCCAACAGCACCATCAGGATCATCGCGACGAGGCATCCGCCGAAAAACCAGATCGTTGCGTGCTCGTCGCCGAACACGGCGAGGAGGCCCGCCGCGACGAATGGCCCGACGAACATGCCGAGGCGGAACGTTCCCCCCAGCAGCGACAGCGCCCGCGCGCGGAAGGCGAGCGGCACCCGCGTCGTCATGAACGAGTGACGGGCCAGGCCGAACGCCGCGGCACAGAAGCCGATGAGGAAGACGGAGATCGCGAAGAGGCCGAGCGAGGGGGCGAGGGCCATGCCGGCGACGCCTGCCAGCGAGATGATGCCGGCGATCGCCATGGTCAGTCGCTCGCCGATGCGGGCGACCGCCCAGCCGGCGGGGATGTTCCCGCACAGCTGCCCGACGACGAGCGCCGAGGCCACGAGGGCCGCCGTCGCCAGATCTGCCCCGAGCTCGGCGGCGATGACCGGGATCAGCGGGATGACCGCGCCCTCGCCGAGCGCGAAGAGCACGGTGGGGCCGTAGACCATCGGGCCGAAGCGCCACAGGACCTCGCGTGCGCCGGGGGAGCTTGCGTGATCGGTCATCGCTTCCACGTTAGTCTGGAGTGTCATGCTCGACTTCGATCCCTCCGCCGACATCCAGGCCCTGCGCTCCACGTTCGCCGACATCAAGGCCGTGGTCGACGTCGAGGCGCTCAACGCCGACATCGCCCGTCTCAGTGAGGAGGCCGGGGCCCCCAACCTGTGGGACGACGTCGAGAAGGCGCAGAAGGTCACCAGCGCCCTCAGCCATCGTCAGTCCGAGCTCAAGCGCGTCACCGACGTCGAGCAGCGACTCGACGACCTCGACGTCCTCGTCGAGCTCGCCCAGGAGATGGACGATGAGGAGTCCGCCGAAGAGGCCCGCCACGAGATCGCGGAGCTCGAAGACATCATCAGCCAGCTCGAGGTGCAGACGCTCCTCGACGGAGAGTACGACGAGCGCTCGGCCGTCGTCACGATCCGCTCCGGCGCCGGCGGCGACGACGCCACCGACTTCGCCGAGATGCTGATGCGCATGTACCTGCGGTGGGCGGAGCGTCACAAGTACCCCGTGAAGGTCATGGACACCTCCTACGCCGAGGGCGCCGGGATCAAGTCCGCGACGTTCGAGATCGACGCGCCCTACGCCTACGGCACGCTCTCGGTCGAGGCCGGCACCCACCGCCTCGCCCGGATCAGCCCGTTCGGCTCGGCCGACAAGCGCCAGACGTCGTTCGCCGCGGTCGAGGTGATCCCCGTCATGGAGGAGGCCGTCGAGGTCGACATCCCCGAGAACGATCTGCGTGTGGACGTCTTCCGTTCCTCGGGCCCCGGTGGGCAGTCCGTCAACACGACCGACTCGGCCGTGCGCCTCACGCACATCCCCAGCGGCATCGTCGTGTCGATGCAGAACGAGAAGTCGCAGATCCAGAACCGTGCCGCCGCCATGCGCGTGCTGCAGACGCGCCTGCTCCTGCTCAAGCGGGAAGAAGAGGCGGCGAAGAAGAAGGAGCTCGCGGGCACGATCACCGCGAGCTGGGGCGACCAGATGCGCTCGTACTTCCTCTACGGCCAGCAGCTCGTGAAGGACCTCCGCACCGGGTACGAGGTCGGCAACCCCGCGATCGTCTTCGACGGAGACCTCGACGGCTTCATCTCTGCCGGCATCCGCTGGCGCAAGCGCAAGGACGACGACTGATCTCGATGCCTCTCCCGATCGAATCGATGCGCGAACGATGAGTGTCGCTCGGCCGCGGCCCCGGGTGGCCGCATAGGCTCGGTAGGCCATGATCCGGTTCGAGAACGTCACGAAGCGCTTTCGCGGCACTTCCAAACCCGCCCTGAGCGATGTCGATTTCGAGGTGCTGCGCGGGGAGTTCGTCTTCCTCGTCGGCGCGTCGGGATCGGGCAAGTCCTCCTGCCTGCGCCTGATCCTTCGCGAGGAGACGCCGTCGGAGGGGCGGGTGGTCGTGCTCGGCCGAGACCTCCGCTCGCTGTCGAACCGCAAGGTGCCGTACTTCCGCCGGCACATCGGCGCCGTCTTCCAGGACTTCCGCCTGCTGCCGACGAAGACCGTCTTCCAGAACGTGGCTTTCACGCTGCAGGTGATCGGTTCGTCGCGCGGCTTCATCCAGCAGGCGGTGCCCGAAGTGCTCGCCCTCGTCGGCCTTGCCGGCAAGGAGAAGAGGTTCCCGCACGAGCTGTCGGGCGGTGAGCAGCAGCGCGTGGCGATCGCGCGGGCGCTCGTGAACCGGCCGCAGATCCTGCTCGCCGACGAGCCGACCGGAAACCTCGACCCCGCGACGTCCGTCGACATCATGCAGCTGCTCGCGCGCATCAACGCCGCCGGCACCACGGTCGTCATGGCGACGCACGAGGCCGGCTTCGTCGACCAGATGCAGCGTCGCGTGATCGAGCTGCGCCACGGCGAGATGGTGCGCGACGAGCGCCACGGCGGCTACGGCGACCGGTCGGGTCTGCCCAGCCTCGCGCCCGAGCCCGAACGCGGTGCCGCGGCGGTCGCCGCCCTCACGGCGGTGCTCGAAGTGCAGCGCGAGGCCACCATCGCCGCCGCCGCGGGCCTCGACCCGACGGCTGTGGTCGACGACGAGGACCTCGAGACGGTGACGGATGCCGCATCCCCCGCCGCCGCGGCGGCTGCCGCCGTGGCGGCCGCCGAGGCCGCCGCTGCGGTCACCGCCGCGGAGGAACGACAGGCGGAGGCGCTGACGCGAGCCGCGGAGGAGCCCCCGGCGAGCGACCGGGCGGAGCCGGAGGCATCCGTCTCCGTCACGTCGTCGACGCAGCCGATCCCGGCCGTCGACCTGCGTGAGCTGGAGGTCGAGGAGCTGGGACTCGCCGACCGGCTGGGCCTGGGTGAGACCGACCCCGACGACGAAGTGGGGCCCACCTCATGAGGTTCGGACTCATCATGTCGGAGGCGTTCACCGGTCTCCGGCGGAACGTCTCGATGGTCGTGTCGGTGGTGCTCGTCACGTTCGTGTCGCTCACGTTCGTGGGCGCGGCGATCCTCATGCAGATGCAGATCGCGACGATGCGGGACTTCTGGGTCGAGCGGGCGCAGGTCGCGGTGTACATGTGCACCGAGATCTCGGCGCCGGCGACATGCTCCGGCGGCGAGGCGACGCCCGAGCAGGTGGCGGAGGTGAAGGCGAAGCTCGAGGGCAGCGCGCTCGCGCCGCTCATCCGCGACCTCACGTTCCTGGACCACCAGCAGGCGTACGACGAGCTGCTGCAGATCGCGGGCGAAGAGAACGCCAGCGTGATCACGCCCGAGCAGGTGAACGAGACCTTCCGGATCACGCTCGTCGACCCGGAGCAGTCCCAGGTCATGATCGAGGCGTTCAGCGGCATGCAGGGGGTCGAGCAGGTCCAGGACCAGATGCAGTACCTCGACCCGCTGTTCTCCGCGCTCACGATCGCGACCTACATCGCCGTCGGCATCGCCGCGCTCATGCTGATCGCGGCGGTGCTGCTGATCGCGACCACGATCCGGCTCTCCGCCTATGCGCGAAGACGGGAGCTCGGCATCATGCGCCTGGTCGGGGCATCCAACCGGTTCATCCAGACCCCGTTCATCCTCGAAGGCGTTTTCGCGGCACTGCTGGGATCGCTGCTCGCCAGCGGCGCGATCATCGCGGGCGTGCACTTCGGCGTCGACGCCTATCTGCGCGGCCGCGTGGACTTCGTGACGACCTGGATCGATCTCGGGGATGCGTGGCTCGTGGTGCCGGTGCTGATCCTCGTCGGGGTCGTGCTGGCGGCCCTGTCGGCGGGCTTCGCGATCCGCCGCTGGCTGCGCGCCTAGCCGTGAGGCGCTCGCCGACTTCGCCGGAGCGCGCGCCAGGGTAGACTGACAGGCTGCCGTAAGCGCCCTCGTACACTCCGAGGGACCAGCAGGACGGCATGCTTCGACAAGCTCAGCAACCGGAACGGAGTCGCCATGCCCAGGGAACGCGGCGAGAAGGTCGTGGCGACCAATCGTCGCGCGCGCCACGAGTACGCGATCGAGAAGACGTACGAGGCCGGCCTCGTGCTGACCGGAACCGAGGTGAAGTCGCTGCGGGAAGGCCGCGCGAACCTCTCGGACGGCTACGCGTACATCGACAACGGCGAGGCGTTCCTCGACGCGGTGCATATCCCGGAGTACTCGCAGGGCCACTGGACGAACCACTCCTCGAAGCGCACCCGCAAGCTGCTCCTCCACAAGGAGGAGATCGTCAAGCTCTCCCACGCGATCTCGGCGGGCGGGTACACGCTGATCCCGCTGAAGCTCTACTTCTCGGACGGCCGCGCGAAGGTCGAGATCGCGGTGGCCAAGGGCAAGCGCGAGTACGAGAAGCGTCAGACGATCCGCGAGCGCGAAGACAAGCGCGAGGCCGAGCGCGCCATGCGGTCGCGCAACCGGCTCGGCGAGTAAGAGCCCTCTCGGCTCAGCGGTCTGCGGGGAGTGCCTGACCCGCGGCATCCGTGTCGTCCACCGCCGCGCGGTCGCTGAACGCCGTCTTCGGCACGAACAGCAGCAGCACCGCGGCAGCCAGCGCCGTCACGCCGCACACGACCCAGACGGTGAGGTACCCCGAGAACGACCCCGCCGTGCCGTGAGCGGCCGCGCCGGTCGCACCGTGCAGCAGGGCGATGCCGAACGCGCAGGAGGCGATCGCGCCACCGACGGTCTTGACGGAGTTCGTGAGCCCCGTTGCCACGCCGGTCTGGGTATGAGGAGCAGCGGATGCCGCGGCCGCCGGCAGCGCCGCGACCAGGGCACCCGACCCCAGTCCGACGATCACCATGTTGACGATGACCTGCGCGTACGTGTCGTGGAACGGGAGGAACAGCAGGAATCCGACCCCGACGAGCGTCGCCGCCCCGATCAGGGTGAGCCGCGGAGCGGTGAGGCGGGCGATCAGCGGGTACAGCAGGGCGCCCGTGATCATGGCGATGAGGTACACGCCGATGATGAGCGAGGTCTGGAATCCGCTCGTGCCCAGGCCGTATCCGTACGTGCCGGGGTCGGTGCGGGCGAAGGTCGACAGCGGCGCCTGCGCACCGAGCACGCTCACGCCGAAGAGGCCCGCGGTGAGGAAGACCGGGCCGAGTGCGGGGGAGCGGAACATCCGCACATCGATGAGCGGGTCGTCGTGACGCAGCTCCCACAACGCGAACGGAACGACGAGCAGCACGCCCAGCGCGGTGACGAGCCAGGCGATCGGGTCTGCGGGGCCGTTCAGGCGTAGCAGGCTCAGACCACCGGTGAACGCGACCAGGGCGAGGGAGATCAGCACCAGGCCGACGGTGTCGAGGCGGCCGCCCGTGGGTTCGGGCGACTCTCTGACGCCGAACAGGATGACGAAGAAACAGGCCACGACCAGCAGTGCCGGCACCAGCAGCACGATCCACAGCGGCAGGCTGTCGATCAACATGCCGCCGACCAGCGCCCCGACGATCGCGCCCGTCTCGAGCGCCGCCACGAGGAAGCCGGCGGCGCGCGCGGTGATGGTCGCGCGCCCCGCCATGCGCCGCGAGCGCGACCAGATCAGCGCGATCTCGAGCGGCAGCCACACGACGTAGAAGCCCTGGATCGCCCACGCGGCGAGAAAGACGCCGAACGAATCGGTGAACGGGAGCACGAGGGACGCGGCGGCCGTGACGGCCGTCGACACGACGAGCATCCGCTTGTGCCCGACCATGTCGCCGAGCTTCGCGAACGCCGGAACGACGAGAGCCGACAGCATCAGCTGCGTGCCCTCGAGCCAGTTGACATCGGCGTCGTGAACGCCGAGGTGCCGCGCGATGTCGGTGAGCATGGGCGTGTAGTAGCCCTGCAGCACCCCGCTCGTGAACTCGACGAACGCGAGGAAGCCGACGACGCTCGCGAGCGCCCCGATCGTCACGCGCGAAGAGGTCGCGGTGCGCGCCATCGGTGCTCCTTCGCTCAAGGCCCCGGCCCCGCCTCGAACGCCGGGCCGTGGGCCTGTCGGAGGGCGGGTGCGATCACTCTAGACGCTGCAGCAGCGTGCGATGGAAAAGCTCGCCTCGCTCGAGCGCCGCGATCTCGACGCGCTCGTCGACACCATGGATCGACGCCCGCTGCGCCTTGCTCATGTCGAGCGGCGCGAACCGGTACACCGCCGGCGAGAAGCGGTGGAAGTGCCGCGAGTCGGTGGCTGCCATCATCACGTACGGCACGGTCGCCGCGTCGGGATAGGACGCCTTCACCGCCGTCGTGATGAGCGCGAACTGCGCGTTCGTCGTGGACGACTCCGGCGACGGGCCGTCGCCCTCCAGCACCTCGACCCGCACCGACCGGTCGGCGATCCTCCGCCGCACCCGGCGGACCGTGCTCTCCACCGACTCGCCCAGCGCGATGCGCAGGTTCAGCGTGGCGGACGCGTGCGAGGGCAGCACATTCGCCGCAGTGCCGCCCGCCTGCATCGTGGCGGCCACGGTGGTGCGCACCAGGGCCGCCGGCTCGCCGCCCATCGCGGTGAAGACGCGGGCGGTCAGCCACGGCGTCACCGAGAGCAGGCGGTACAGGCGTCGAGGGATGCCGCCTGTCCGCGTCGCGAAGAGCTCGAGCATGCGCGCGACCGCGGAGGGAGTGCGTGCCGGAAAGGTTCCGGGGGAGAGACGCTCGACGGCCCGGGCGATGCGTCGGACGGCGGTGCGGGCCGGGGGAGCCGAGGCGTGACCGCCCTCGCCGCGGGCGCTCAGCCGCAGCGTCAGCACCCCCTTCTCACCGACCCCGACCATCGCCGCCTTCCCGCGGACGAAGGGGAGTGGGGCGTCCACGACGGCGCCGCCCTCGTCGAGCACGAGCCACGGTTCGACGCCGCGCTCGCGGAGCGCCTCGGCGATCAGGCGCGCCGCGCCGCCGAAGGTCTCCTCGTCGCCGCCGAACGACAGGTACACGTCGCGAGCGGGCGTGAAGCCTGCCGCGAGCAGGTTCTCCACGGCATCCATCACCACGACCAGCGGCCCCTTGTCGTCGAGCGCCCCGCGGCCGTGGACCCAGCCGCCCTCGACGCGGCCTTCGAAGGGCGGGAACGTCCACGCGTCGCCCTCGTCGACGGGCACGACGTCGAAGTGGGCCATGAGCACGACGCCCCGCCCTGCGGTGCGGCCGCGCCAGCGGTAGAGGAGGCCCAGGTCGCCGAAGCGCTCGCGCTCGAGGCTCTCGTGGATGAGCGGGTACAGCTCGACGAGCAGGTCGGCGAAGGCTTCGAAGGGTCCCGGCCCGCGTCCGGCGCGCTCGGCCGACACGGTCGGCAGCTGAATCATGCGCGAGAGGCGGTCCGCGATCCCCGGTCGCGCCGCGACCTCGATGCCGGGTGCGAGGTGTTCCGTCTCGCTCGTTCCCCGCTCGCTCGACGACCGGACCTCGGCGTCGGGGCTCATCGGGCGGCGAAGCGCGCCTCGACAGCGGCCGAGATCACGATGTCCTCCGGCTGCAGCTGCACGGCGGGCGCGCCGCCGGAATCGGCGGCGAACGACGACTTGGCCATCAGCATCACGGGCGCGGGCGCCGCCTCCCGGCGGTCCTGGCGGCTGAGCAGCCCGACGTCGGCGATCTCCAGCGCGCTGACGTTCGCGAGGCCGAGCGCTGCGGCGTAGGAGGTGGCACGTTCGACGGCGACGCCGACGGCCGCAGTGGCGACCGCTCGCTCCGTCTCCGCCCGAGTCCCGGGAGTGAGCTTCCACTCGATCCAGCCCAGCTGCACCCCCTCGCGCTCGGCCACCTCGCCGGCCCACCACGACAGCACCGTGAAGTCGGTGAACGTCGCCGCGAAGTCGACCGAGGCGTAGTGCACGGGTGCGAGCCGCTTGCCCTCGTTGTTCCAGGGGCGCTCCGACCAGACCGCGACGCGCTGGCTCGTCCACTCGGCTACGCTGCCGTCGGATTTCCGCGCCGCGAGCTCGTCGCGCACGGGCTCGCTGAGCGCCGCCATGCGCTCGACGACGGTGCCGCGCTCGTGGCCTTCGGTGCGGATGGTGAGGTGCGCGATCGCGCGCTCGGGGGCGATGCGGGTCTCGTGCTCCCCGCGGACGGTGATGACGACGTCGCTCATGATCTGAGAGTAGTCCGACGCATCTCCCCGCTCCTGAGATCAGGAGATCTGGCGCACACAGGACCATCGCTCGCCTCACGTCCTGTCTCCGCCAGATCTCCTGTTCCGGTGTTCTGGGCGGCCGAGCCCGGGCCGAGGCATCCGCTGCCCCTCGCCATCCCGTGCCATACGAGTCGTCGCCGCGCAACCCGCTCCAGTGCGCCCTCGCCGCGCAATATGGTCGCGGTATCGGTACGACTCGACGAACGAGGAGTGACGCCATGTCGCGCAACGTGAGGGTGCTGCACTGCACTCCCGAGGACGTCTTCGAGGTGCTGGGCGACGGGTGGCTGTATCCGGTCTGGGTCGTGGGCGCCTCGCGCATGCGCGAGGTCGACGAGACCTGGCCGATGACCGGCGCCGAACTGCACCACTCGTTCGGCGTCTGGCCGGCGCTCATCAACGACAAGACGGTCGTCGAGCAGTTCGTGCCGGGCAAGACGATGGTCATGCGCGCCCGCGGCTGGCCGATCGGTGAGGCCCGGGTCACGATCGACGTCAAGCCTCGCGGAGACGAATGCGTCGTGCGCATACAGGAGGAGGCGATCGCCGGACCCGGGCGCTTCGTTCCCGCCCCGCTGATGGACGTCGCCCTCCACTGGCGCAACGATGAGACGCTTCATCGCCTCGCGTACCTGTCCGAGGGCAGGGCCGCGCGGCGCACCGCGACGACGGCGGAGCAGGAGATGGCCGCCTCGGGCGAGAAGAAGCGGGTGGATGTCGCGCCCGCTGCGGACCGACCGGATTCCGAGCAGGAGCGCTCGGCCACGAACGAGCGGGAGGATGGTGCGATGACACGCGACGACGAAGGCTCCGAGCCGGTGGCGCCCACGGCCGAGAGCGAGTGGGTGGATGCCGCAACCTCGATCGACGCCGTCGAGGCGGGTCCTGCGGACGAGCCCGGGGAGAGCGAATCGCTGCCGCCGAAGAAGACGGCACCACGGGCCAAGCGTCCCTCGCCCCGTCAGGACGGGGCGCCGCAGACGTGAACGAGCGGTCCCGGCGCGGCGGCACCGAACTCGATGCCGTAGTCGTAGGGTCCGGTCCCAACGGTCTCGCCGCCGCCGTCACACTCGCCCGCGCGGGGCTGCGCGTGCGGGTCTACGAACGTGCCGACCAGCCAGGGGGCGGCGCCGCCACCCGAGAGCTGACGCTCCCCGGGTTCCGCCACGACGTGTGCTCGGCGGTGCACCCGATGGCCTTCGAATCGCGGTTCTTCCGGGAGTTCGGGCTGCGTGAGCGGGTGGAGTTCGTCACACCCGAAGTGTCGTTCGCGCATCCGCTCGACGAGCGTCACGCCGGCGTCGCCTACCGGGATCTCGCCCGCACCGCCGAGGGCCTCGGGCCTGACGCGCTCGCCTACGCTCAGCTGATGCGCCCGCTCGTCGAGCACTCCACCGAGGTCGCCGATTTCACCGGGTCGCCGCTCGTGCGCGTGCCCACCGACATCCCCACCGCCGTCTCATTCGGCCTCCGGGCGCTCGAGCAGGGGAGTGGCGCCTGGAACGCGCGCTTCCGGGAGGACGCCGCTCCCGCGATGCTCACCGGGGTCGCGGCGCACACGATCCTCTCGCAGCCGAGCATCGCCGCCGCCGGCGCCGGGCTCGCTCTGGGCGCCTACGCGCATGCGCGCGGCTGGCCCATTCCGGTCGGGGGGAGCCAGGCCATCATCGACGCGATGATCGACGACCTGCGCGCGCACGGGGGAGAGGTCGTCGTCGACCACGAGGTGACGTCGCTGCGAGAGCTGCCCTCATCGACGGTCACGCTGCTGGACGTCACGCCCAAGGCGCTCCTCCGCATCGCCGGTGACGCCGTCCCCGAGCGCTATCGGCGCAAGCTGCAGCGCTTCCGCTATGGCGACGGCGTCGCGAAGGTGGACTTCGCCCTCAGCGAGCCTGTGCCCTGGACCCACCCCGAGCTGCGCCGTGCGGGCACCGTGCACGTCGGCGGCACGCGGGCGGAAGTGGCGGATGCCGAGAACCAGGTGAACCGCGGTCGCCTGCCCGAACGGCCCTACGTGCTGGTGTCGCAGCCGTCGCTCTTCGACGCCTCGCGCGCGCCCGAGGGGAAGCACACCCTGTGGACGTACACCCACGTACCGGCCGGCAGCGCCGTCGACCGGCGGGAGGCGGTCATCCGCCAGATCGAGCGGTTCGCGCCGGGATTCCGCGACACCATCCTCGCGACGAGCTCGCGCACCGCGCGCGAGGTCGAGCGCCACAACCCGAACTACCCCGGCGGCGACATCGCCGCGGGCGCTCCCGCCCTGTGGCAGCTCTTCAGCCGGCCGGTCCTCAGCCCGGATCCGTGGCGCACGCCGATCCCCGGCGTGTACCTCGCCGGCGCCTCGGCCGCACCGGGACCCGGTGTGACGGGCCTGCCCGGGTGGTTCGCGGCGCTGAGCGCCCTCCGCCACGACTTCGGCACGCGCGCGCTGCCCGACCTCTCGCCCCGCCGCTGAGGCCGCCGGCCCTCGCGCGGGGCGGGGTCCTCCGCGAGAACGCGCGATAGCACCGTGGGCGGGCGTGGGGCGGTGCTGTCGTGCGGTTTGGTGGCGGTGTCAAGGGGGCGTTTCGAAGGGCGGATGCCGCATGCCGGCACGGTGATGGACGCTCCGGGTACGGCGAGTCCCGTCGTGGGCGGATGGCGGTCGCCCGGTGCCCGTCTCGCGCTCGGCGCGATCGCGACCGCGACGCTGTCGACGGTGTTCGTCTCGCGCCGTCTGCGACGCGAACGCCGTAGCGGTGCGAGAGCTTGCCGCCGAGCCATCCCGAGACGCCCAGTGCGGCGAGCCCCACGATCGTGAGGATTAGGCCCCAGATGCTGACCTCGTCGTCATCGTCGGCCGAAAGCCGCACGAGAAGATTGATGACTCCTTGTGTGCCCGCCGCCCGGCTCTACAGCAGGGCAGGCAGCTGATCCCATTCGGCGACGCGACCGGAGACGAGGCGCGCTGTGCCGTCGGGGAGAAGTCGCAGCTGATGACGGTCGGCCATGTCCCACAGCACTCGCCGCGTCGATTCCTGGCCGCGGGCGTGAGCGCGCATCAGATCGGGGAGGAAGACGGGCTCGGCGAGCAGCCACGCGGCCGCGGTGGCTGCCGTACCGCCCGAATCCAGCAACCCGATCACGCTCACCAGAGAGTCACCGCCCCTGATCAGCGCCACGCTCTCGTCGTCGAGTCGGTCCAGCGTGCGATCGCGAGAGACCTCGGCGATCACCGAAGCGGCACTGTCAGCCACGATGGGATGCGGGTCGAGCATTGCGAGCACGAGCCGCCCCAGAACGCCGGAGGCATCCCAGTTCGCGGCCAAGCCTTGCACCGCCGCGAAGCGGCGCGCGGGATCAGCGTCCGACAGGTCTTCGATCGTGCTCCCCCCGGCCTGCTCCTCGGAATGCACCAGCAGACGGTAGGTGTAATTCGGATACTGGATCACCACCGCCGCGTCACTGGCCAGCGCGACTCCGCCGGTGGCCTCGATACGCTCCATCACCGCGCGGCGCGTGATGTCGTCGGCCGTCCGGACGCCTTCGGCGAGCCCGTCCATCAGCGATCCTCCGAAGCCCGCCGCCGGGATCTCGTCGACGAGTCGCATGAGGTCGTCCCTCGATGCCACGCGCCCGAAGGCATCCGCCGCCTCGCCGGCGAGTTCCTCATCGGCATCCCTCATCATGTCGTGAAGGATCGGCGACGCCGCGGAGATCGATGCTGCGCCCGCCAGCCGCGCGGCGGCCGACCGCACTCGCGTGTCGGTGTCCCTCAGGGCGCGCAGACCGGCCTCCTCGATGAAAGAGGGCAGGGAGAGGAACGGGCTCAAGGTCGCGGCCGAGTCCAGTAGCTCGGCCTGGACACGCGGGTCGGGCTCCGAAGGGAGGGCATCGGCGATCGCGTCCATCGCATCGGCATTCTGATGCCGCCCGAGGGCGGAGGCCGCAGCGGCGCGGATGTCGGGGTCGTCCGAGGAGAGCGCCCGGACGACCACCTGATCCGCCGCCTCGCCGCCCAGCCGGCTCAACGCCGTGAGCGAGACGAGCCGCACCCGCCGGTCCGGGTCGTTCGCGATCGCATCCGTGAGGGAGTGGGTGGTGATCCCGAAGAAGCCGATCGCGGACGCGGCTGCAGCTCGGATCGCCGGCTCTTCGTGGCCGAGAGAGTCCTGCAGGATCGCGGACGGATCGGAGGCGTCGTCCCCGGCAGGCTCCGGCGCATCTACCTGGATGAGCAGCATCAGGATCGCGGCCGCCAGGCGTACCGCGGCCTCGTCGTCATCGAGCAGCGCGTTCAGAGGATCCCGCAGCCCCGAGAACTCGAGGTTCTGCAACGCGTCCTGCGCGGCGGAATCCCAGAGCAGGAGCACAGCCCACGCGCCGAGGATCCGCAGGTCGCCGTCATCGGCGAGCAGGTGGTCCACGACGAACTGGATGACGTCCAGGAACGAGACGTCGCCTTCGAGGTCCACGAGCGCGCGAGCCGCCTCGTCGTGAACCTCGTCGTCGGTCGCGTACACCATCATGTTGAGCAGCTCGTCGGCGGCGGCCTGCGAGCCGGCGCCGCGAAGCGCGTAGACCGCATCCAGCCTCTGCTCGGTCGTCGCATCCGGCCGGCCGGCGAGTTCGACGTAGTGATCGATCGCGCCCTGGTCGTTCACCGTGATGCGGCGGCTGGACAGGGTCGCCAGGATCTCGTCGGCCAGTTCGGGGTCTGCGAACCGGCGTGCCCCGATCATCGCGTCGACCGCCTCCTCGTCGTCGTCGGTCGCGATGAGCTGCCGGATGGCGTCGTCGGCATGCAGTCGCGCGAGGCTCTCTCCGATCGAGTGGAAGTCGGCGAGGGAGTCCTGTCCGCGCTGGCTCTCGAAGTAGTGCCAGATCGGTGCGATCGCCGCCCGATCGCCGAGGCGCCCCAGTGCCGACACGATCGATGTCTGGATCGCGCCCCACGGTTCGAGGGGAAGCCGTTCGATCAGAGCCGGCACGGCCTCGCCCTCGCCGAGGAACTTGAGTCCTTCGACGGCCGCCCACCTCTTGAACGGCTCCGCGTCCGAGATCCACTCACGAAGGCGGCCCCGCATGTAGTCGGTCCGGAGCGCGTGGACGACGGGTGCGAAGCGCGCGCGAGACCACCACTCGCTCGCCCCGGCGAGGATCTCGTCGGCGCAGTGGCGCGTGTCGGCGTCGAGACGGCGCAGATCGGTGAGCCCCTCGAGGCTCAGTGCGGCCAGCCTCCAGTTCATCCGGAAGATGTCTTGCGGTCCCACCGCGGCGCGCTCGAGGATGAGGGACGCAAGAGAAGCCGGGCCACGGGCGACGGCCGCCGCCAGGACGTCTTCGCCGCCGCCCCGACCGAGGAGGGCGTCGATGGCGGGAGCCGGATCGGCCAGTGCCGCCAGTGCCTCGCCGGCGAGCTGCGCCCGGAAGACCTGATGGAGGAACTCGAAGTCGTTCGCCGAGCCGCCGGCAGCGACGATCAGCCCGCTTCGTCGGGCGAAGCTCAAGAGAAGCCCGGCAGGCTCCTGGCCGCCGACGCCCTCCATGATGGAAAGCAGACGGTCGCCGCTGAAGGTGAGCTGCAGTCCGTCGCCCGCGATGAAGCTGTCCAGTGCGGCCCGGCGGAGCCCGTCTCGAGCGCGGCGCGGGACGGTCTCCTCCGAGCCCTCGGTGAGATCCGAGAGTCGGAGCGCACGATTCAGCGCCTCGTCGACGGCGGCCGATACGATGCCGATCCGGTTGTGCTCGCCGAGGTCGGCCGCTTCGGCCACCAGCCAGCACATCAGGGTGAGCAGCTGCGGCAGACGCGAGATCTCGGCCAGGTCGTCGTCGTCGCGAATGCGGGTGAGCAGTTCGGCAGTCGCAGGGTCGTGCGCTGCCCAGATGCCCACGAACTGCGCGACATCCCTGTCTTGAAGCTGATCGATCACGTAGACCGGCGCCTGGGCAAGCACATTCAGGCGGCTCATGGGGCGCGACGTCAGCACGAATCGTGGCAGGGTGCGAACGCGAGCGAGGATCTCTTCCTGCTGCCGAAGAGGCACTTCGTCCAGCCCATCGAGCAGGAAGACCGTGCCTGCGTCGGATGTGAGTCGTCGGAGCGCGCCGATCATGCGCTCGATCTCCGCCCGGTCGGGAGTCTCACCCAGCGACTCTTCTACGGCGAACGTGATGAGGTCGCGCCCCCGATGTCGTCGAGCGAACTCGTGCAGGCGCACGAACACCGGGACGCCTTCGAGCTCGTCGCTGCAGAATCGACGCACCAGCTCGTGCAGCAGCGCCGACTTGCCCATGCCGGCCGGTGCCGTGATCACGAGCCGCTCTTCCGAATCGACCACGGCCTCCGCAGACTGTACGGGCTCGTCCGGCGCGGCCTGCCCCGGGCCGGATCCGGCGGGGGCCGTCGGCCTCAGCAGGCGCGGCAGGTAGAACTCGGCAGGCAGTGCGACGAACGGGGTGACGAGCTGTTCGAATTGGCGCGACCGCCGGAGCAGCGCTTTGTACCGGGCGATCACTTCCGCATCTGATTCGGGGCCGGCGTCCACCTTCTCGTCAGCGGGTATCGTCGCGATGGCGCCGGGGTCATCAGCGCCCAGGAGCTCCCACCAGCCTCGGCTCTCGGTGGCGGAGTCGAGCCGGCTGAGGGGAACGACCGTCAGGCCGTTCAGTCCCGCTGGCGCGTGATGCTCGCTGATCACACCTATCGCGACGCCTCGCGAGAACACCACCGCGCCCGAGATTCCACTCCAAGGCGACCGGCCGAGGTCGGTGACCGGAACCGGCGGGCTCTCCGGTGCGTCACGCACGCGCAGGGTCGGGAGACCCTCGACCGCGCCCTCGCCCATGGGGATGTACCCGTCGATGCGCACGGACTCCCGGACGCGCATCCCGTCGCGCACCTTCTCCTGGAACGTCGGGAACCCGAAGGCGACGCACTCCTCGAGGTTCGCGCTGCGCAGCGTCGGCTTGTCGTTCAGGCGAGCGAGCGCGACCGGCGGAAAGTCCGAGGCCCCGTCGAGCCACACATCGAGGATCGCGAGGTCCGCCTCCTCGTCGATCGCGGGCAGGCCGCTGGGCAGCCTGCAGAGCCGGGCAGGGCAGCGGGTCGATCCGCGGAACTTCACCACCAGTTCACCTGTCGCGTCGACGCAGTGCGCAGCGGTCAGCACGTAGTGGTCGCGCATGAGGAATCCCGAGCCCACGCTCCAGTCGCCGCCGGAGTCGGCCCGTCGTCGCCACACCTCGACGACGCGGTCGCTCAGGACGATGTCGTGTTCATCGCCGACCGGGACCATGGTGCATCACGGCCCCTCGCTCGTCATCGATGTGACCCGGATCGGCACGCCGCTCCTGTCCACCGGCGCGCCCAATGTGATGGTGACCGTTTGCACGCTCTCCTGCTGCAGGCTGGCCGAGCCGCCCAGCTCCACCACCCAGAACTTCACGCCCGCGTTTCCCTCTCCGCCACGCGTCACGCCGACGTGGAACTCGATCTCCACGCCGGTGACGGGGAACTGGATGTCGGTGTCGCGGCCGTTCTCGACCGCCTCCGCGAGTTCGGCTCTCAGAGCGCTGATCGTTTCGACGAGCCCGATCTCATTCATCGAACGCCGCCCTTCCGTGCGCCGTCGGGACCTTCGTTGACGCACACGGTAGTAGAGGCCCGCTCACTCGGCTAGATACCCGGAGCATGCGGGAATGGCGGGGGCGGAGCATCCGTTGTATTCTGATGTGCTCGGGTGCTTCGGCGCCCGAGGATGGCAACTCCACAGTGTGACAGCGGCCCTTCGCAAGAAGGAACTCCTCCCACAGAGGACCGGGGGATGATCGGTTTCGACATCGCCTGCGAATCTGCGTGAAGCGGGCCGAGGATGCAGGGTTGTCTCGTAAACGCCCTCTGCAAACCAATAACTGCCGAAAAGAAGCAGTCCGCGTTCGCCCTCGCTGCCTGAGCAGCGAGCCCGACGCCGTCAATCCGTGACTGATCCCGTCACGGGTATTGGCGTCATCTAGGGATCTTGCTGCGTGACGACGCCTGAGCGTCACGCGGGACTCTTATCAGGCTGGGCTCGTCGACTTAGGTGTCTGTGACAAAGGTCGGAGCCGAGTAGAACGCTCGCACAGACTGCGCCCGGAGAAACCGCAGTTACTCAGCGATGGACGGGGGTTCGATTCCCCCCATCTCCACCAACCGCTGTCGCACCGGAGTTGAGGCCCCGGTTTCCGCGTCCGCCGCGGAAACCGGGGCCTTCTCCTGTCAGGCGCCCGAGATCCAGACGGTCGTCTCGCCGGGGAGCTCGTGCCCTTCGAAGTGGTGGCTCGAGAGTGACGTCGCCCCGCCGTCGGGCAGCTGGAACGGCGTCTCGCCGAAGTTGGTGAACACCGTCCAGCCGTTGGGTCGGCGGAATCCCAGCACGTCGTCCCGCCCGGTGTCGATCCACTCCAGCGACTCACCGGTCTGCAGCAGGCGGCGAAGCGCCAGCGCCTGACGGTAGAGCGCGAGCGTCGACCGCGGGTCGTCGTCCTCCGCCGACACGGCGTACTCCGCGAACCACGCGGGCTGTGGCAGATGCGCGCCACCCTCGCCGAAGCCCAACGACGGACCCTCGGCCGACCACGGCAGGGGCACGCGGCATCCGTCTCGCCCCACGTCTTCACCGGGGCTGCGGAAGAAGGTCGGGTCCTGCCGTTCGGAGTCGGGGATCGTCGCGACCTCGTGGAGGCCCAGCTCCTCGCCCTGGTAGACGTAGGCCGAACCGGGCAGTGCGAGCACGAACAGGGAAGCGGCGCGGGCGCGACGCAGGCCCCGCTCCCGGTCGAGCACCGGGGTGGTGCCACCCGAGAGCAGCCACTCGTTGCCGTGCTTGCGTGCCGGCCGACCCTTCTCATCGCGGTCGGCGTCGGGGAGACCATAGCGCGTGGCATGCCGGACCACGTCATGGTTCGACAGCACCCACGTCGTGGACGAGCCCGACTTCGCGGCGAGTGCGAGGTTGTCGCCCACGATGCGGCGGAACTGCGCGGCGTCGAAGTCGGCCTCGAGCAGGTCGAAGTTGAACGCCTGGCCGAGGCTCTCTGCGCGCGCGTACAGCGGGATGCGGGACGGCTCCACCCAGGCCTCGGCCACAGCCGTGCGCGGCGGGTCGTAGGAGTCGAAGACCTCGCGCCACTCCGCGTACACCTCGTGCACGTCGTCGCGGTCGATCATCGGGTGGTTGCCGTCGCGCGGCATCGCGTCGAGTTCCGCCTGCGAGGGGAGCGGGTCGACGAAGTGCTTCGTGAGCATGTGCGCCACATCGATGCGGAAGCCGTCGACGCCGCGGTCCGACCAGAAGCGCAGGGTCTTCACGAAGTCGGCGCGCACCTCCGGGTTCGACCAATCGAGGTCCGGCTGCTCCACGGCGAAGTTGTGGAGGTACCACTGCCCGTCGGCGACGCGCTCCCAGGCCGACCCGCCGAAGACCGACACCCAGTCGGCGGGCGGATGCGCGCCGTCGGGCCCGGTCCCGTCGCGGAAGATGTAGCGGGCCCGCGCGGCCGAGCCGCGGCCGGCGGCCAGCGCCTCCTGGAACCATGCGTGCTGGTCCGAGGTGTGATTCGGCACGATGTCGACCACGACCTTGATACCCGCCTCGTGGAGCGCGGCGAGCATCTCGTCGAAGTCGTCGAGAGTGCCCAGGCGGGGGTCGACGTCGCGGTAGTCCGCGACGTCGTAGCCGCCGTCCGCCAGCGCCGAGGGATAGAACGGACTCAGCCAGACCGCGTCGATCCCGAGCTGTTTCAGATACGGAACGCGCGAGGTCACGCCTCGGATGTCGCCGATGCCGTCGCCGTCGGCATCCGCGAAACTCCTCGGATACACCTGGTACACCACTGCCTGCCGCCACCAGGCGGGCAGTTCGAGGTCGTTGAGCTTGGCGGTCAGGGGTGCGGAGTGCACAGTCGTCACGGGGACGCGGTTCCTTTCAGAGGGGTGGGTTTTCCGGCGAGGGGGAGGATGCCGCGGGCTCAGCCCTTGACGGCTCCCTGGGTGACGCCTTCCACGACCCATCGCTGGGTGAAGAGGTAGACGATGATGGCCGGTGCCATCGCCATGAGGTACGAGGCGAACGACACGTTGTAGTTGTTGCTGAACTGAGTCTGGAAGATGTTCTGCACCACGGGAAGCGTCTGCAGCGCGGGATCGGAGATGATCAGCGACGGCATCATGAAGTCGTTCCACGATGCCAGGAAGGCGAAGATTCCGACGGTGGCGCTCATCGGGGCCAGCAGCGGGAAGATGAGCCGCCAGAACGTCTGGTTGGTGCTGGCGCCGTCGATCCGTGCGCTCTCTTCCAGCTCGGCCGGAATCGAGCGCAGGAATGCCGTGAACAACAGGATGCTGAAGCTGAGGCCGAACATGATCTTCAGGATGATCACCCCGGCGGGGTTGTCGAGGCCCGTCAGGCCGGTCAGCTGGATCTGCGGCAGCGCCACCACCGGGAACGGCAGGAACAGGGCCGCGAGCAGGTAGTAGAACGAATATCGGAAGAGCTTCCGGTCCCAGTTGCGGGAGATGGCGAAGGCCGCGAGCGCCGCGAGCACGATGGTGCCGGCCACGGTGAAGACGGTGATCAGCAGCGAGACCGTGAAGGCGCGCGGGAAGTTCGTCAGCTCCCACGCCGCTCCGAATCCCTCGAGACTCCATGGCGTCGGCCAGGTGAAGGCGTTGCCGTCGACGGCCTGCGACTGGGTCTTGAACGCCATCGTGACGGTGACGTAGAGCGGCACCAGCACCGTGAGCGTGCAGAGGGCGAGCACGATCGTGCCGGGCCAGTTGACGCGCTCCATGGCGAAGCGGGAGCGTGCGGGCCTGAGGGAGTCGCCGGCGAGCACGCGCTCGGCGGTCATGTCCTCGACAGCGAGGGCGGGTTGCGTGGTCATCAGAACACGTTCCTTCCGCGAGTGAGACGGAGTTGGAGCAGCGCGAGGGTGAGCGCGATGAGGAAGAAGATCGTCGCATTGGCCATCTGGTAGGCGTAGTCGCCGCCCGAGAAGCCCGTGAAGATGGTCATGGCGATGGAGCGGGTGGCTGTGCCGGGGCCGCCGTTCGTCAGGCCGACGATGATGTCGTAGGCGTTGAGGTAGTCCTTGAAGCCGATGATCACGTTGATGACCACGTAGCCCGAGACGAGGGGAAGCGTGATGCGCGTCAGCTGCTGCAGCTTGCCTGCGCCATCGATGTCGGCCGCCTCGTACACTTCGCCGGGGATCGAAAGGAGGCCCGCGATGTAGATCAGGAGTGTTCCGGGGATCGCCTGCCACGCCGTGACGATCGCGATCGCGACCCACGCGAGGTCGGGGTTGGCGAGGATGCTCTCGCTCATCCAGCCGATGCCCCAGAGCTGTCCCAGTGCGGGCACGGAGTTGGAGAACAGGAAGTTGAAGACGTAGGCGATGATGATGCCCGAGATCACCATCGGGATCACGAAGATCGTTCGCAGCCCTGTCTTCAGGCGCACCCGCGACACCAGTCCCACGGCGAGCAGGAACGCGAGCACGTTCACCACGATCACCACGACGAAGGCCAGCCAGAAGGTGAAGAGGTAGCTCTGCAGGATCGCGGGATCGGTGAAGACGGCGATGTAGTTGATGAGCCCGACGAACTGCCAGTCGCCGAACCCGATGGAATTGGTGAAGCTGAAGAAGATGCCGATGATCGCGGGGATCGTGATCGCCAGTGTGAACAGGATCAGTGCGGGCAGGAGGTAGACGTAGTAGACCCCGTCCACCTTCCTGCGCGTGCGCGGCATCGTCGCCGCGCCGGTGCGCCGGTTGATCTTCGGCGCCGTGACGGCTGCCGTGGTGGTTGCCATGAGTGCGTTCCTCTCGTATCGCGCTATTGGCGCAGCGCCAGCCGGGCCCAGTCGGCGTCCAGCCGTGCGAGCGTCCGCTCGGGGTCGTCGCCGGTGACGATGCCCTGCATGTAGTTGTCGGTGGGGATGGTCAGCGGGATCGCCTTGGAGGCGCCCTGGTAGAACTTCGCGGAGTCGTAGTACTCCTTCATGCCGAGGATGCGCTCGTCGGTCACGGGTGCGGAGTCGGTCGTGGTGCCGTAGCCGAGGAAGGCGGCGTTGTACTCGTCCATCACGTCCTTCTGGAAGAGGTAGCTCAGGAAGTCGCGTGCCCCTTCCTTCTGGTCGGATGCCTCGGGGATCCACGCCGCGAGGTCGATGTTGACCCGCACCTTGTTGTCGTCGGGGTCGTCGGTCATCGGCAGAGGGAACGTGCCGAGGTCCAGGTCGGGGTTGGTCTTGTCGATCTCCCCGAACGCCCACGGTCCCTGCAGGTACATCGCCGCTTCCTCCTTGGCGAAGGCCAGGTTCCCGTCGCCGTAGCCGCGGCTCGCAGCATCCGCGTTCGTATAGTTCTCGGTGAGCTCCACCATCTGATCCACCGGATCGATCATGGTCTTCTCGAACGACACGGGGGAGTCGGGGCCGACCTCGGTTCCGAGCTCGTTCATCTGCTCGTAGAAGTCCGCCACGTCGACCTCGCCGCCCACCGTGTAGTCGAACCAGCCCTGGCCCACCGTCCACGGATCCTTGAAGGTGGCGTAGAAGGGCGTGATGCCCGCCGCCTTGAGCGCGTCGCAGACCGCGATGAGCTCGTCCCACGTGGTGGGGACCTCGAGGCCCTGCTCCTCGAAGATGCGCTTGTTGTAGATCACGGATGCCGCCATCACCGAGTACGGCAGCACGCTGGTTCTCCCCGGATAGGTGGCGTACTGATCGACGAGATCCTGCACCTCGGGGAGGATGCGGTCGGCCTCGGGCATGTCGCTCAGGTCGCTGAGGGCGCCCCGCTCCATGAAGCGCGCCATCTCCATGTTGTAGTTGAGCAGGCCGAGATCGGGCGGGTTGCCGCGCAGGAATCCGGCTTGCAGGTTCGACGAGGTGTCGAAGACGACCTCGACCTCGTCTTGACTGGCGTTGTACTCCTTGATGAGGTCGCGGAAGTACGGGATCGCCTCGGGCTTGCTGAGGTGGAATCTCACCTCGGCGGGGCCGGACGACGAGCCGGCGCAGGCGACGAGGGAGCTCCCGACGATCGCGAGGGCGGCGGCCGCTGCGCAGGCGCGGCGGACGGTGACGGATGCTGCAGGCACGACGTTGTCCTTTTGTCCGTGGTTGTGGTGACGACACGTTGCTTCAGTGATTAGATTTAGCCACCGAATCAACTTGTGCTGGTCCAGAATGCAGGAAGAACCCTCGAAAGGTCAAGTCCTTGACGTCACCATCACTCCTCACGCCCGCCGCGCTCCGTCGGACGAGCCTCGACGCTGTGCTGGGATTCGCCTGGGATGCCGAGGCTTTCACCGCATCAGACGTCATCGAGAGCGTCGGCCTGACGCGGTCGACGACGATCGATGTGATCGACGAGCTCGTGGCCCGCGGGCTCCTGTCGGAGCTGCCGAACGCGCGCGCGGCGGGGGACTACCGCAAGGGACGGCCGGCGCGGAGGTTCGCGTTCCGGCCGGATGCCGGATTCGTCGTCGGCGTGGACGGCGGGCAGTCGCGTCTGACCGCCACCGTCGCCGACCTTCGCGGCGAGAAGCGCGCGGTATGCCACCTCTTGCTCGACCCGCACATGGACGCGGCGGACGTGCGCCGCGAGGCCGCGGCGCGCGTGGTGGACGAAGCGCTCGCCGAGGCCCGGCTCTCCCGGGGTGAGGTCCTGGCGCTGTGCGTCGGCGTGCCGGCGCCGGTGAATCGAGACGGGGTCTCGCCGCCCCACCGCGATGACTTCTGGCGCCGGATGAACCCGGACTTCCGGGCCCTGTTCGGTGAATGGGCACCGATCGTGCGGGTCGAGAACGATGCGTCGCTGGCGGCAGTGGCCGAGCGGGCGGTCGGGGCGGCGGTGGGATACGACGACTTCGTAACACTGCTCGCGGGCGACCGCCTCGGCGCCGGCGTGTGGGTGGACGGGCGCCTTTTGCGTGGCGCCCACGGCGGGGCGGCGGAGACGGTGGCGTTCGACCATGTCCGCGGGGTGGACGGGGCGTGGGGGCTCGGGTACCGAGCGGCTGACCTCGCTCGGCGGGCGCTGGCAGCCGGTTCGCTGTCCAGGTCGAGTGCGCTGCGCGGGCTGGACGCCGGTGAGATCGACGGGAAGACGGTGCTCGCGCTGGCGGCTGCCGGCGATCCGGACGCGGCTGCGATCGCGGCCCAGGTGGGGGAGACGCTGGCCATCGTGGCCGGTGTCTTCGGCAGCCTCTTCGACTCCCGCCTCATCGTCGTCTCAGGCGCGGTGGCGGCGGGCGCGGGGCCGGTGATCTCGGCTGCGCTGGATGCGCTGCCCGAGGAGCTCGACCTGCCGGCGCCGGAGATCGTCGCCTCGACCCTGGGCGCCGACATCGTCTCGGTGGGCGCGGTTCGTGCTGCGCTGGATGCTGCCCGTTCCGGCGTGCTGGACCTGCCGGCTTTCGTGGCCGCAGCCTGACGGCGAGGGGAGTCCGCAGATCGCGGACCTCCAGTTGTGGGAAGGATCGAGATGACCGAGCCCGACACCACCGCGACTGTGCCCTACGTGCTGCGCCGGAGGGGAACACTCATGACGGCCGACGTGAGCGACCCGCTCGAGATCGAAGGCGTCCTCAACCCGGGAACGGCGTGGAGCGACGGCGAGCTCTTCCTGTACCCCCGCATCGTCGCCCGTGCGAACGTCTCGCGCATCGCCCGCGCGCGCGTGGTCGTCGAGGACGGCGTCCCGGTCGCGGTCGAGAGACGCGGCGTCGTGCTGGCACCGGACGAGGGCTGGGAGTACGGGCGCCGGAACGCCGGCGTCGAGGACCCGCGCATCACGTACCTCCCACCGCTCGGCATCCACGTGATGTCGTACATCGCGTTCGGGCCCTTCGGTCCGAAGCCCGCGCTCGCCGTCTCGCACGACACGATCTCATGGCGACGCCTCGGTCCGCTGCGATTCGCCTACCAGCCCGAACTCGACACCGACCTGAATCTGTACACGAACAAGGACATCGTCTTCTTCCCCGAGGCCGTGCCAGGTCCGGACGGGGAGGCGAGGCTCGCCCTTCTGCACAGACCCCTGTGGGACCTCGACTGGCTGCGGCCGGGGGAGGGCGTGCGGCCGCCCGCCGGTGTCCACGACGTGCGCGCGTCGATCTGGATCGGCTATGTCGACCTGGCTGCGGCGAAGCGCGATCTCACCGCTTTGACGTACGTCGAGGATTCGGCCTTGGTGGCGGGTCCGGCGTTCGCATTCGAGTCCGCCAAGATCGGCGCCGGCCCACCTCCGCTGCGCGTGCCCGAGGGGTGGCTGCTGCTGCACCACGGGGTCGCCGGCCAGCTGCCGACGGGCTTCTCGCTCGCACCCGGGTCGCGCTACGCCGTCGGGGCGATGCTGCTCGACGCGGACGACCCGCGGGAGGTGATCGCGCGAACCTCGGAGCCGCTTCTGGAGCCCGAGACCCCTCAAGAGATCCACGGCACGCTGAGCAACGTCGTCTTCCCCACCGCGATCGAGAAGATCGGCGACCGGCACTTCGTGTTCTACGGCATGGCGGACTCGTCGATCGGTGTCGCGGAGCTTCTGCGCACCGGATAGCACGCCGGCACCCCACCTGCTCGTCTCGAAGCACGCATTCCGCCGAGTCTTGCGCTGATCTTGCGCTTCTTGTGGAAGCGCTCCCAGGCCGGGCCGGATTCCTGTCTCGATCTTGCGCATCCGCTGGTGCCTGCTCGGGGGTGCCTTGCGGTGCGGGCCGAAGACTGGGGACGTGCTCGAGGAGCGATCGGAAATCTCCCCGACTGCCCGCCGGCACCACTCGCTCCTCACAACGCAAGCGGGCGCAACCCGCGAAAGGACACTCTCATGAAGAAGATCGTCAAGGCCTCCATCGCCACCACCGCCGGTGTGGTCCTGCTGCTCGGCGGCGCGGGCACGTTCGCCACCTGGAACTCGTCGGCCACGGCGCAGGGCGCTTCCATCGTCGCCGGCAACCTCGTCGTCGAGGCGTCGCAGGATGCGGGCACCTGGACCGCCAATGGCTCCGCGATCGACATCGCGGACTACGCGATCGTCCCCGGCGACGTCCTCACCTACACGAAGAGCATGAACGTCGGCGCCGAGGGCGACAGCCTGAGCGCGACGCTCGCGCTGACCGACTCCTCGATCGCGCCCGCCGACGCGACGAAGCCCGCGGACGTCGCCCTCGCGAGCTACCTCACCGACTCCGCGGTCCTCACCGCATCGGGCGCCGGCATCACCGGCACCGGCCCGACCTTCACCGTCACCCCGGCCGGGAACGTCGTGAGTCAGGACGTCACCGTCACTGTCACCATCGCCTTCCCGTACGGCGACGTCGTCGGCGGCAACAACGCCGCGATGAACGGTGCCGTCACGCTCGACGAGCTCACCGTCAGCCTCACGCAGAACACCAAGTAGGCCCCGAGGGCCCGCTTCTCCGGAGGCGGGCCTTCGGTTCCACCCCGTCCAGAGACCCATCAAGGACACACCATGAGCCGCCGCACCCGCCGCACCCGCCGCCACGCCGAACGGCGCGACGCCCGCCGTGCGGCGGCTCCCCGGCGTCTGCTGCTCGGAGCACTGGGTACGGCAGGCGCGATCGTGGTCGGCGTCCTCGCCGGCGGCGGCACGTTCGCACTCTGGACGGCGGCGGCTCCCGCTGCCGCCGCGGTGACGCTGCGGGCCGGCTCGGCGGGCCTGAGCGCCACTCCGCTCCAGCTCTCGGCCACGGGTCTCTACCCCGGCCGTACGGCTTACGCGCCCACCACGATTCGCAACACAGGCAGCACCCCACTGGCTCTCACCCTCGACCCGGTGAAGAGCTCCACCGCGGCCACGCCGTTCACGACCGCGATGGCCGTCACCGTGGGCACCGCCACCTCGGCGGACGACTGCACCGCTGGGCGCGTCCCCGCCGCAATCACGACCGGCATCGGCGCCGCCAGCGGCTCCGACCTGCGGCTGACGCTCGCGCCCGGCGCTCAGAAGATGCTCTGCATCGGCGTGGGCCTGCCGCAGACCGCGCCTGCCGCGGCGGCCGGGGGAGCAGCATCCGTTCTCACCATCACGGTCTCCGGAACGCAGGTGCGCGGATGATCCGCCGCCTGTTCGGTCCCATCGCCGCGCTGGCCACGCTGGCGGTGCTCGGCAGCGCCGGCGGCGCGACCGCGGCGTGGATGGCGAGCGCGTCGGTGTCGGCATCCGCATCGTCCACGACCATCGCCGGTACGGTGCAGCTCACCGGCGGGCTCACCACGACGTACCGTGCCGACACGAGCACCCCGGCCGTAGCGGCCGGCCAGCTCACGATCGCCAACACGGGTGGGGCGCCGCTGTCATACGCGCTCGCCACGCAGCTCGGCACGGGCAGCAGCAGCGCCCTCGCCGGGAAGATCGCGCTGCGCCTCTGGACCGGCACCGCCTGCGGCACCACCGCCCCGGGAACGGCGGAGAGCACGACTCTCGCCAACGCTGCCCCCGCACTGCCGGCCGCGGCGCGGACGCTCGCGCCGGGCGCATCCGTGGTGGTGTGCGTCGCCACGCAGCTCGACACGCAGAGCCCCTCGTCGCTGGCGGGGCAGGCCCTCACGGCGACCTTCGCGGTGAGGGGAGCCGTCGGCACCAGCTGGACCACGACGGCGACCACTGCCGCATTCAGCCAGTCCGTGTACGGCCTCGCCGCCGCGGGCAACCCGACCTGTGTGCAAGCCCCGCCACACGGAGTGCAGCTGAGCTGGAACGCCCCAGCCAATCGCAGCTCCGGCGCCACCCTGCAGTACCGCGTGGTCGACAAGTCCAACGTCGTGGTGAAGGAAGTGAGCAGCAGCGCCGCCGTCGTCTCGGTGGTTCTGGGCGCGACGGACATCGCCGCGGACGGCGTCCACGAACTCCGCATCGTCGCCACCGAGAAGACCGCGTCGGGCACCGCCTCGTCCGACAGCTCGGCCCTCTCAGTGCGGCGGACCGCCGTCGGAAACGCCAACATCAAGTACGAATGCGTGATGCCATGACCCTCTCCACGTCCGCGCCGACGCCCGCCATCCCGACGCTCCGCTCTGCCGAGCCGTCGTCGCGCCGAACCCGGCGGGCCGACGCCCGCCGTCGTGACGAGGGGCAGAGCCTGCTGCACTACCTGGCCGTCTCGATCAGCGCGTCGATCCTCGTGCTGCTGCTGAGCGTGGCCGTCGCCGTGGTCGGCCTGCCTGTCGTGATCGGCGGCAGCGCGATGACGGTGCTGACCCAGTCGATGGAGCCCGGCCTGCCCCCCGGAACGCTCGTCGTGATCCGACCGACGCCCGTGGACGAGATCCGCGTCGGAGACGTCATCACCTACCAGATCAGCTCGGGGGAGGCGGCCGTGGTGAGCCACCGCGTCGTGTCGAAGACGTACGCCGCGGGCGAGCTCACCTTCGTCACGAAGGGTGACAACAACGACGCCGTCGACCCGGTGCCGGTGCGACCCGTGCAGATCCGCGGCACTCTCTGGTACAGCCTGCCGCTTCTCGGCTGGGTGAACAACGTGCTCAACGGGTCGAACCGCACCCTCGTACTGGCGGTCGTCGCGGGCGGGCTCTTCCTGTACGCCGCGTTGTCGGTCGTCGGTGCCGTGCGCGATCGACGGAGGAAGACGGATGCCGCAGCCGCCGTCCCTGGTCGTGCACGGGTCACCCGCAGCTGACACGCGTGCAATCCCTTCTTGACGCGAGGAAACGGGGTCGCTAACGTCGTGCCAAGACGTTTTGCCAAAACGTCTTGGCACACCTAGCCCACCCCCACTGAACGTCAGGAAATGGAGTCGAAGTGATGAAGCTTCGCATTCAAGCGACGACGCGCACACGCCGCGCGGTCGTCGCCGTGACAGCGGTCGGTCTCGCTGTCACCGCGCTGTCCGGCTGCGGCGCCGGCGCCTCGAACACGGGAGCCGACGCCAGCGGCCTCACGATCGTCGTCGAAGGCGGCGGCAAGGCCGAACTGCAGCCGATCGCCGATCTCTACACCGACGAGACCGGCACCGAGATCACGCTCGTCGAGCTCCCGTACGCGGGCCTCTACGACCGCATCTCGTCGGAACTGCAGGCCGGAGACCCGTCGTTCGACATCGCCGCGCTCGACGCGATCTGGCTGCCCGCGTTCGCGCCGGGTCTCGCCCCGCTCGACGACCTGTTCACCGACGACGTGCAGTCGGACCTCTTCGGCGGTCTGGTGAGCGAGGCGCAGGTCGGCGACTCGTTCGTGGGCATGCCCGTGTGGACCAACTCGGAGGTGCTCTTCTACCGCACCGACCTGTTCGAGGACCCCGCGAACATGGCCGACTTCGAGGCCGAGTACGGCTACCCGCTCGCGGCGCCCACGACCTGGGAGGAGTACCGCGACATCGCGGAGTTCTTCACGCGCGACACCGACGGCGACGGCACCGTCGACCTCTACGGCACCGACGTCAAGGGTGCCGTCGAGACCGAGTGGCTTGCGACCGTCTCCCAGGCCGGCGAGGAGAACATGGTCGTCGACGCGCAGACCGGCGAGGTGACGATCGACAGCCCCGCCCATCAGGAGGCCCTCGACTACTACGTCAGCCTGCTGCCGTACGCCCCGTCGGGTGCCGCGCAGCTCGACTGGGCCGGCGCGCAGAACCTCTTCTACCAGGGCAACCTCGCCATGATGCGGTTCTGGGGGCACGCGTACCGGCAGACCCCCGACGACTCGCCCGTGAAGGACGACATCGGCGTCGCGCCGATGATCGGCGGCCCGGGCGGAGTCGCGGGCGTCCCCGGCGCCTGGTACCTGTCGGTGCCGGCATCCGGAGACAACGCGGACGCTGCGAAGGAGTTCATCGCGTTCGCCTACGAGCACAACGATCTCGCCGCCGACACGTCCCTCGGCCTGGTCGCCCGCAAGAGCGCGTTCGAGAGCAAGGACGGCGAAGCCGGCTTCGAGAACTATCCGGCACTGGTCGAAACGCTCGAGTCGCCGCAGTCCCTGCCTCGGCCCGCGACGCCGCAGTGGCAGGAGATCGTCGACTCCGTGCTGGTGCCGATGCTCCAGAAGGCCGTCGAGCCGGGTGCCGACACCGCACAGCTGCTGTCCGACGCCAAGTCTCAGATCGAGTCGATCGTCGAGTAGACGGTCCGATCAGAAAGCACCCCGTGGTGACTCTTGCACCTCCGACCCGGGTCGGGGCGGCTCCGGCCGCCCCGCCCCGGGGCACCCGCCGAACGGGCCGGCCACTCAGCAAAGACGCCGGCGACCGCCGCTTCGCGCTGCTGCTCATGGCCCCGGCGGCGCTCTTCCTCGCCGCCTTCGTGCTGTGGCCGCTGGTCCGGTTCGTCTACGACAGCTTCTTCGACATCTCGCCGTTCGCCGGGGCGCCGCGCACGTTCGTGGGCTTCGCGAACTACGTCACGGCGTTCGCGTCGGAGGCCTTCCAGTCGGCATCGATCCGCACGGTCGTCTACACGGTGTTCGTCGTGGCGGCCGAGTTCGTGCTCGGTCTCGCGGTGGCCCTCCTGTTCACGGCTCTCGGCCGGCGGTCTGCGGTCTTCCGCACCGTCTTCATGTACCCGCTCATGATCGCGCCGGTCGTCGCGGGTCTCCTGTGGCGATTCCTGCTGATCGACAACTTCGGCATCGTCAACCAGCTGCTGTACGAGGCCGGCATCCTGTCGAGTCCCAGTCAGATCCAGTGGCTCAGCGACCCGAACATCGCGCTGTTCTCGGTCGCGATCCCCGACATCTGGCTCACGACCTCGTTCATTACCCTGGTGCTGTTCGCCGGGCTGCAGAACATCCCCGGCGACGTCATCGAGGCGGCGCGCATCGACGGGGCCCGTTACCCGCGGATTCTCTTCAGCATCATCATCCCGCTCCTGCGCCCGGTGATCGCCGTCGCGCTGATCGTGCGCGGCATCGACGCGGCACGGGCGTTCGACATCATCCTCATCCAGACCGACGGCGGACCGCAGGGCAGCACCACCACTCTCAGCCTGCTGATCTACCGCACCATGACCCGCTTCGGCGACCCGGGCCTTGCGAGCGCCATGGGCACCGTCTACCTCGTCGTCATGCTGGCCGTGGCCATCGCCGCGATCATGCTGATCTGGCGCCCGGGAGGCAGCGCACGATGAATCCTCTCGAGACCCAGGGAAAGAGCCGCATCCTGCTGTGGGTGCTGCTGGCCGCCGCGATCATCCTCTACGGCTTCCCGTTCGTCTACCTGCTGCTCACGTCGTTCAAGCCGCCACTGGACGCCATCGCGGTGCCCCCGTCGGTGTGGCCGGACGTCTGGACGCTCGACAACTACGTCTCGGCGCTGGCCCGCGAGGGGGTGCCCGCCGCGCTCATCAACAGCGTCGTCACGGCGGTGATCTCGACCGCGCTGTCTCTCGTGCTCGCGGTGCCCGCGGCGTATGCGATCACGAGGTTCCGAACCCCGAGCGGTCGGGTGTTCATCGTCGCGGCGCTGGTGACCCGCATGGTGCCCACCATCGCGGTCGGGGCACCGCTCATCGAGGTGATGCGCACGCTCGGGCTCACCGACACGTCGTTCGGACTCGCCATCGCACACACCACCATCTCGCTCCCGCTCTCGATCTGGCTGATGGCGAGCTTCTTCGAGGCCGTACCCGACGAGCTGAGCGAAGCCGCCGAGGTCGACGGCTGCAACCGGCTCCAGGCCATGGCGCGAGTGGTGCTGCCGGTGGTGTCGGGCGGCCTGGCGGTGACAGCGATCTTCGCGTTCCTCGCGTCGTGGAACGAGTTCCTCTTCGCGCTGCTGCTCACCTCGGTCCGGGCGCAGACCACGCCGGTGGTCATCGCGAACTTCCAGAGCCAGTTCGGCCTCGACTGGGGCGGCATGACCGCGCTGGCCGCGGTCTACTCGGTCCCCGTCATCCTGCTCACGCTCATCCTGCAGCGGCACATCGTCGCCGGTCTCACCCTCGGCGCCGTCAAGGGCTGAGCGGGCGGCGAGACCTTCGGAGAACCAATGTCCAGCAACAACCACTACGACGTGACGCAATGGCCGCACGGCGACCCCTCCGACGACGTCGGCGCGGTGATCAACAGCATCATCGCCGACATCAAGACCCGACAGACCACGACGGATGCCGCGACCGGCCGCGGCAAGCCGGGTGCGGTGATCTCCCTGCCGCCGGGGGACTACCGGCTCCGCACGCAGGTGCGGATCGACATCAGCTTCCTGCGGATCCAGGGAGCCGGGCACGGCTTCACATCGTCGAGCATCCGGTTCAACGTTCCCGAGGACCAGTGGCCCGACCTGCACGAGCTGTGGCCGGGCGGCAGCCGCATCCTCGTCGATCTCCCGGCCGCCGACGGGGAGCGCGACCGTGCCGCGTTCCTGGTGGCGCGCACCGGCAGCCCGCGAATCAGTTCGATCGAGTTCGTGGACTTCTGCATCGACGGGCTGCACTTCACCGGCGAGGGGGCGGGCGGCAACCCGGAGAACTCGTACGTGAACGGCAAGACCGGCATCCTCGTGGCCGACGCCAACGACTCGTGCCGCGTCACCGGCATGGGCTTCGTCTATCTCGAGCGGGCGGTGGTCTTCCACTACGCAGACGCACTGTCGATCCACGACAACTTCATCGCGGAGTGCGGCAGCTGCATCGAACTGCGCGGATGGGGGCAGGCGTCGAAGATCACCGACAACCTCATCGGCGCCGGCCCGCGCGGCCACTCGATCTATGCCGAGAGCCACGGCGGGCTCCTGGTCACCGCGAACAACGTGTTCCCGAGAGGCGCGAGCAGCGTCCGCTTCCACGGCGTGACGCGCTCGAGTGTGACGGGCAACCGCCTGCACTCCTTCTACCCGGGCATGGTGGTGCTCGAGGGCAACAGCTCGGAGAACCTCGTGGCCTCGAACCATCTCCTGCGCGACCACGAGCCGTGGACGCCGTTCTTCGGCGTCGACAACGGACTCGACGACCTGTACGGACTGGTGCGGATCGACGGCAGCAACAACTCCGTGATCGGCAATCATCTCTCCGAGATCGTCGCGGCACGAGGCATCCGTCCTTCCGGCTCCCGCCCGGTGATCGTGCGGCTCGCCGGCGGCGAGGGCAATCACCTCGCGAACAACCACGTGGTCGCGCTGGATGTCGATGCGCAGGCGAGCGATGACTGCTTCGAGGCGCAGGTCGACGCACTGCTCGCGACGCGCGCATCGCAGCGCATCGCCGTGACCGCGGTGATGGTGGATGCCGCCTCGTCAGGAAACACGATCGTCGATTGTGGAACAGACGACGAAGTTGTCGTAGACAGAGCAGTGAACGCGTTCCGGGCCACTCCATCGGTCGGGTCGTAGAAGCCGGAGATGATGAGGGTGAAGCAGAAGCGAGTGACGATCAAGCAGGTCGCGGCCGAGGCCGGGGTGTCGATCACCACCGTCTCGCACGTTCTGAACGACGTTCCGGGCCTGCGGGTGAACCCCGCGACGCGGCAGCGGATCCTCGACGTGTCGGCGCGCCTGGGCTATGTGCCCAACGTGCTCGCACAATCGCTGCGGACGCAGCGGTCGAACACGATCGGCCTCATCGGCGACGAGATCGTCACGACGCCGTTCGCGGGCAAGCTGATCCTCGGCGCCCAGGAGGTCGCCATGTCGCGCGACGCCGTGCTCTTCGTGGTCTCGACCGGCTACCAGCGCAACGTCGAGGAGCGCGCGATCGAGGAGCTGCTGCGGCGCCAGGTCGACGGCATCCTGTATGCATCGATGTTCCACCGCGCGGTGGAGCTGCCCGCGCGCCTCGCCTCGGTGCCCACCGTGCTCCTGAACGCGGAGTGCACGACGCCCGGCGTGCCGTGGGTGGCGCCCGACGAGGTGGCGGGCGGGCGGGATGCCGCCGAGACGCTGCTCGCTGCCGGACACCGGCGACTGGGGTTCATCAACAACATCGACGACATCCCGGCGTCATCAGGTCGCCTCGAGGGCTTCCGCGAGCGGATGGCCGAGGCAGGACTGCCCCCCGGGGAGCTCGCTGTCGTCGCCGTCGAGTCCGAGTCTTCGGGTGGCTACGAGGCGGCCATCGAGCTTCTGGCGCGCAGGCAGCGGCCGACCGCGATCTTCTGCTTCAACGACCGCCTCGCGATGGGTGCCTACCGCGCTGCGGCGGAGCTCGGGCTCCGCGTGCCCGACGACGTCTCGATCGTCGGCTTCGACAACCAGGAGTACGTCGCCGACGGCGTGCACCCCGGCCTCACGACGATCGAGCTGCCGCACTACGACATGGGCGTGTGGGCGGCCGAGCAGCTCTTCAACCAGATCGACGGCGCCACCGGCGACGCCCCCACCGCGTTGCTGCGTGGTCCGGTCGTCGCGCGCGACTCCGTCGCACCCCCCGCGCGCGTCGCGATCGACGCCGCCTGACCGACTTCTTCCGACCGCTTTCATCGATAGGCCTCACCATGCGCCCCGCGCTGCACTTCACCCCTGCCTCCGGCTGGATCAACGACCCGCATGGCATCACTGCTCGAGACGGCCGGTACGAGGCCTTCTTCCAGTACGTCGGCGGCGGCACCAGCTGGGCGCCGGACTGCCACTGGGGCCACGCCACGGGGCCAGACCTGCTCACGCTGCGGGAGGGGCCGGTCGCCATCGCTCCGGGCGACGGCGACGACGGCATCTGGACCGGATGCGTCGTGCACGACGGCGCTGAGGCCCGCGCGTTCTACACCGCCACGTCGGTGCCCGACTTCGGCATCGGCCGCGTCCGTGTCGCTCACGCACGGGACGCGGCATGGAACACCTGGAGCAAGGGCGACGTGGTCGTCGAGGCGCCGGCCGAGCTCGACCTGATCGCGTTCCGCGATCCGTTCGTCCGACGAGAGGGCGAGGGCTGGCGGATGTTCGTCGGCGCCGCCGGTCGCGATGGCACCGCTCACGCGCTGACCTACACGTCGACCGACCTCGACTCGTGGCGGTACGACGGAATCGCTCTCGAGCGGCACTCCGCTGAGCGCGAGCCGGTGTGGATGGGCGCGCTGTGGGAGTGCCCGCAGGTCTTCGACATCGACGGCTACGCCGCGATGGTGTCGTCGATCTGGGATGCCGACGTGCTGCACTACGCCGCCTACGCGCTGGGCTCCTTCGCCGACGGCCGCTTCACTGCGAACCACTGGGAACGGCTCACGTGGGGCGACAGCCTCTACGCGCCATCGCTGTTCACCGACGCGGACGGCGCACCCGCTCTCACCTTCTGGTTGCGCGGCATACGGGGCGACGGGTGGGCCGGGGCGCACAGCGTGCCCTACCGGCTCACGGTCGAGGGCGGACGGCTCATCGTCCGGCCGCACCCCGATGTCGCGGCGCACCGGACGGGAGTTCGCCCGGATGGTCGCGTCGACGGACTTGCTGCGGATATCGAGTGGGAGAGCGCGGAGGGCACGTTGACCGTGTCGTCAGGGGGCGACGTCGTGACGTCGATCTCGCGCGAGGGCGGGCACGTCGTCGTGACCACACCGTCGGAGATCTCGTCGGTGCCTGTCGCGGGTGGCGTTCGCGTGATCGTCGACGGCCCGGTGCTCGAGGTTTCGTCGGACGCCGGGGTCTTCGCCGGTGCGGTGAAGCCGCAAGGGCGCGCACTCGAGGTTTCGGTGACGGCGGGGGAGGCCGTGGTGTACGGGCTGGCCTAGCGGTCGACGCCCGACAACCGCCGGTGGAGCACGCAGCCTCGTCCGTCAGTGTCCTTCGTGGGTGACGACCGGGAGCACGGTGCCGTCGGCGTCGAGGAGCGCCGCGCCCTGGCAGACGCCGAGAGCGGGCACGACCAGGACCGTGACGACGGCCGCGGCGGAGAGTAACGTCCAGAGATTCGAGCGGGGAGACGGATGCCGCGTTCCCTGGACGATCCCGCAGGCGACGGCGACGCCGAGCCCGAGCAGCATCGCCACGGCGAGGATGCTCGCCCGGCCGGGCGCAGTGGTGAGCAGCGCGACGGCGATGCCCATGCCGGCGAAGAGGCCGCAGAGGGCGGCCCGGGGCACTGGTGTCCGGTCGAGGGCGAGGCTCGTGGCACCCCATGCCAGGGCTCCCAGCCCCACCGCGACCGACGATGCACCGAGCACCCGCGAAACCGTGCCGGCCTGCACGGCGACGATGGCCGCGGCTCCGAGCGCGACCGCGACGAGTCCGAAACCCCACGCGACGACGGGCACCCACGACGGAGCGCGGCTGACGCGCTCCGCTGTGGGTGCCTCGGTCACGGCCGTCACGCCGTCGCGACCTGCGACGAGCGCTCGGCGGCCAGGCCGACGCCCAGCAGCACGATGGCGCTGGCGAGGTGCAGGAAGTGGTCGGGGGCGTTGAGCGCCAGGATGTTCGCCGGCGTACCCACGAGGAAGAAGCCGACGACGCCCAGCAGCAGATATGCGGCGCCCACCGTGATGTTCACGATCTTGGCCGGCCGGGCGCCGGCGATGCCGGCGATCAGCAGCGCCGCTCCGATCAGCAGGTGCGCGACGTTGTGCAGCGGATTGACCTCGAAGACGCCCAGGAGCAGCCCGCCCTCGGTGGCGATGAAGCCGACGCCTCCGGTGAACGCGAACCCGAGAAGGCCCACGAGAAGATAGACGGCGCCGAAGACCGTGGCGACGATGCGGTTCGGTGACGAGCCCATGAGAGACCTCTCTTTCCCAGCGGCGATCTGCCGTGCTGTGAAAGGTCTTCGGGGCAAGCGCGGAAACGGATGGGATGCTCCGCGGGATCCGTTCGGAGTGGGCTGTAGCAGATCGTGGCCGGAATCGTCGGCGGTTGCAACGGCGCCGCAGAACAGGTCAACTGGACGGGTGCGCACCACCGACGACCTCGCGGACGACCTCGCGACCGCTGTCGAAGGTGACGAGATCTTCGCCGTCTATCAGCCGCAGGTCTCGTTGGAGAGCGGGTCGATCGCGGCCGCGGAGGCCCTGTGCCGATGGTCGCATCCGCGCCTTGGCGAGATCGATCCGGCGACGATGATCGAGGTCGCGGAACGCAGCGGCGCGATCCATGCTCTCGGACGACGAATGCTCGACGAGGGCCTCGAAGCGCTCACGGAATGGCGAGAGATGGGTCGCGACTGGGCGGTCGCCGTCAATGTCTCGCCGGTCCAGTTCGAGGAGGAGTCATTCGCCCGTCATGTGGCCGACGAGTTCACGCGACGCGGGGTTCCGCCGGGATCGCTCGTCCTCGAGTTGACGGTAGACCTGCAGCCCGGGGAAGAGCGCACGGTGCTGCCGCAATTGCGCATGCTCCACGGCACCGGCGTGGAGATCTCGCTCGCCGGATACGGAGCGGCGGCTCCGTCGCTCGAGCATCTTGAACGTCTGCCGCTGACGGAGGTGAAGCTGCCGGGAGAGCTCGTGCGCGCCGCGGAGGGACCGGCGCTGGCGTTGCTGCGCGACAGGGTCGAGGTCGCCCGGGCGCACGGGCTGCGAGTGATCGCGGAAGGGATAGAGACCCTGACTCACCTCGACAGCGCGGTGCAGCTGGGCTGCGATCGCGCGCAGGGCTTCCTCATCCGGCACCCGGACTCGGAGATCGTGTTCCCGTAGGCGTGCGGGACGCTCCCGGGGTTACGGTCGGACCGTGGTCGAAGGTGTGAGACAGGAGCGGAATCGCTGAGGCTCCGCGCCGGGGTGTTTCGGTACGCTCGTTCCTCGCCGACCACAGACGGGAGTCAATGGATGCCGCTTCTCGACCACCTCGGAATCACCGTTGAAGACCTGCCCCGCGCGGTGGCGCAGTTCGAGCCGGTGCTCACGGCGCTCGGGATGGAACGGACCGATGGGGACGCGTCGGTCTCTTGGTACGTCTCCGACGAGAGCGAAATCATCCTCTTTCCGGCACGGGAAGCGGGCACGGGGCCGCACCGCCATGGGACGGTCGGATGGCAGCACCTCGCGTTCGCCGTGGACTCGCGCGAGGAGGTCGATCGGCTGCACGACATCGCGACGTCCGCCGGCTGGACGGCGGTGCGTCCGCCCAAGCTGTATCCGCGGTTCAACGAGCGCTACTACGCGTCGTTCGTCGAGGACGACAACGGCATCCGCATCGAGTTCATGCACAATCCCCCCAAGGAGAGCCAGGCCTGAGCGCTCGTTACTCGGCCGGCGGTGACGGCGCGAGGGAGAGGGCGGCGTAGGCGAGCGTCGCGCCCGGGCGCTCGTGCTGTGCGGCGGCCTCCGCGCGGAGTGCCTCACGGCCCGGCCACGCGGGGTCGGCCAGTGCCCTCACAGCGTCGCTGAGCTCGGCGACGGTCGCGGTGTTCGGTGGGAGAGCAAGGCCCGCGCCGGACCGCTCGACGGCGGCCGCACCGGCGAACTGGTCGGTCGAGAACGGCAGCACGAGGAGCGGCACCGCCTGCCCCACTGCCTCGGTGACCGAGTTGTTTCCGCCGTGGGTGACCGCGAGCGTCGCCCCCTTCAGCAGCCGCACCTGGGGCAGGTACTCCCGCACCAGCCAGCCGTGCGGCAGCGACCCTAGGTCGCTCGGCGGGGTCGATCCGATCGCGACCGCCGCCCGCATGCCGGTTCGCGCGATCGCTGCGACGACCCGGGCGAGCACGTCGCTGCGCACCGACAGGAAGCTGCCGAAGCTCACGTAGACGAAGGGGGTGTCGTCGCGGAGGAACTCGTCGACCGCGGCGTCGGGGCGCTCGTCGCGAGGAGTCGAGCCGAGGAGGACGTGGGGAGGCAGCATCCGTCCGTCTCCTGCGGCCAGCATCGCGGGATAGTTGTACAGCACCACGTCGCCGTGGAGGGCGAAGGCGTCGGCCACTTCGCCGGCCGCCGGGTCGAGCGCGCGGGCGGCGCCGTTCCACTGGCGCGCGAAGCGGCCGGACACCTCGACGCAGAGCCGGCGAAGGCCGGCGAGTTCGGCGGGATCCGGATCGAGGGCCCGCGGCCAGGCCGTCGGGTAGCCGTACACCTCGCCCCCCACCGGCAGCGCCGACGGGTGGCCCAGCACGACGTCGCCGTAGTCGACGCCGGCGGTGTGCAGGGCCAGGCGCGCGCTGAACGCGAGGTGGTCCACGAGAATCGAGTCGGGTCGCAGCCGGTCGACCACCTCGAGGGTCGCCCGGGCGCGCTCCTCGGGCTGCCACATCAGATCCGTGAGGCGCTCCCGCGCCTGATAGGTCAGCGTCGGGATCATGCCACGTCTCGTGGCGGTGAAGAAGCGCTCGAGGGATGCCGCTTCCGTCGTCTCCTGCTCCCGGGTGCGCATCACACCGGCGTTGGCCCCACGACCCAGTGACAGGTCGACGCGCTCGAGGCCGAAGTCGGCGACGATGGGGGCTGTCGCGGGACCGGTGGCCACGACGACGCGTTCCCCGCCATCGCGCCATGCCGTTGCGAGTGTGGCGAGCGGGAGGAGGTGCGAGGCGTAGTCCGGGCTGATGACGAGGAGCGTCATGCCTGCAGCCTCGTCGACTGCGCGAACTCCGCCTCCTGGGCGACGACGGAGGCGTAGACAGGGGCGAGAGTGGCCGCCATCGCCTGGATCGTGAACCTCGCTGCGACGACTTCGCGAGCTCGCACCGCGCGTTGCTCGTCGCCGTCGGCCGCGCGGTCCAGCGCCGAGGTGATGGCTCCGGCCAGGCGGCCAGGGTCCCACGTCGCGGTGAGGAATCCGGTGTCGCCGTCCGCCACGTAGGTGGCGGGACCACCGCCATCGGGCGCCACCACCACGAGACCCGCCGCCATCGCCTCGAGCACCGCCAGGCCGAACTCCTCCTTCAGGCTGGCGCACACGTAGACGCCGCCGCGGGCCGCGAGCCCCGGCATCCCGAATCTCGCCGCCGCGATCCAGCGGGCGGCGACGTCGTTGGCCCGATGGCCCGGGAGCATCAGGCCCCGGCGGGCGTGCTCGTGCGGCGGCACGACCTCCGCGATCCGGTCGAGCTCGCCCTGCTCATCGCGGGACGGACTCTCGAGGTCGCCCCCGATGATCAGCAGGTTCGCGCGTTCGGCGAGAGACGAGCGCGCCCAGGTGTCGACGAGCGTCGCCATGCCCTTCACCGGGTGCAGACGGCCGGCCGACACGAGCAGGGGGAGCCCGCGTCGCTCCTCGGCGAGCTCGCCGAGCAGGACGGCGAGCTCGTCGAAGGCGGAGCCGTCTGCGGTGCCGGTTCGGTGGCTCGCGTGCCCGGCCTCGTCGACGGCCCGGTCGATGACCGCGAGGTCGACACCTTCCGCGATGACGGTGTGCCGCTCGCTGCGGGAGGTCATGTCGATGCCGACGAGCGCCCGCATCTCGTCGACCAGGTGCGGACGAGGGAAGAAGACCGTGTGCGACGCGGAGGCTGCGAGCGTCTGCACCAGTCGGGCCCGGAACCAGAAGTGCTCGCGCAGGTCGGCCTCACCGAAGCCTTCGCGGGTCAGGGTTCCCGACTGCTGCAGCGACTGGATGACGCTGTGCGGATCAGGAGCGACGGTGAAGATCGTCGGGATGCCGAGCTCCCGGGCGACATCCGCGGCGGCGAGGCTGCCCACGTCGGCCATGCGCAGATGGAGCACGTCGACGCCTCCCGCCGCGCGGAGGATGCGACGGATGCCGCGGCGCGCTGCGACCCGGTGCGGCCAGGCGGCGGCGGAGGGCACGGGGCGGCCGACGAGGGGGATGTGCCCGTAGAGATGGCCGCTCGGGGTGCCGGCCAGCTGGAGCAGGTCCACCGTGCTCTGCCCGTGCCGGCCGCGCGACAGAGTGAGGACCCGGGTGACGGGTGTGCCGGGGGCTCGCGTGAGCGCATCGCCCAGGCGGACCAGCAGTGTGGCGATTCCGCCGTTGTCCCCGGCGCCCGCGGCCGAGAGGGAGGGGTCGATATCGGCGTGGAGGAACAGCTGCGCGACGGTGATCGCCTTCCCGTGACGGGGTGCGCCGTGCGGGCCGAAAGCCTCGAACGGCGCGTTGACGCCCGGAGCGGCGTGGGCGACGGGCATCGGGTCGAGGTCGATGAGAGCCAGCCGGGCGACCGGTGCCAGCGGGCCACCGGTCGCCAGGATCGCGCCGAGGTCCTCTTCGAGGCCTGGGATGTCGCCACGCTGCCCGAGCGCAGCGATAGCGGGTTCCCGCACTGCGTCGGGTTCTGCGGTGTCCCGTGCGACCTCGCGCAGACGGCGCGCGGCGATCGGATGCGGGACGAGTCCGAGGGTCTCCACGAGCGTCGCGCGGGATGAGGCATCCGTGATCCCCAGCAGGGCGGCCTCGAGCGCGATCGCCATCTTCTCGCCCGCCGCCCCGGACCACCGCTCGATCGTGTGCTGAGCCAGCATGCCGGCGAAGCCGCCTGCGGCGACGAATGCGAGCAGGCGGCCGACGGCTTCGGGGTGGGGGAGGCTCTGGGCCAGCGCCCACGCTGCATGCTCGCGGATGAACGGCCGCTCATCCGACAGCAGGGCGGCGAGCTGTCGCTGCGCTTCGTCGTCGTGCATCTCCGCCAGCGCGTGCACGGCGGCGATGGCGGCGATGTCGTCGCTGCCCGCGAGAGCGGTCAGGAGCACTCTGAGCGTGCGGACGCTGGGATCCCGGCCGGCTTCGAAGGCCACGTCGTCGGCGGCGCGGAGTGCCTCGACGATCGTGGGGGCCTGAAGAACGTCATCCATCGCGGTCTGAACGCCCACGTTCCACCTCGCTCACAGCGCAGGGCGAGGACTCTGCGCTGGCGAAAGCGTAAGCCCGTGGAGAGGTCCGGGGGTCTGCTTGACAACGAGGTGCGATCGGTGCTCGGTGCTGGGCGGGGAGTCAGCGGGTGTGGGAGACGTCTTGCGTGCCGATCACGGAGAGCAGCTGCAACCGCTCGTAGCTCTCGGTGCCGGGCGTCGCCGTGAGCACCAGGAGGGTCTGGCCCTGGTCGGGGTCGATGAGGAACTGGCACTGCGCGTCGATGACGCCGACCTCGGGGTGCTGCAGGCGCTTGTCGCGCGCGTGCGTGGCGCGCACCTCGTGCTCGGCCCACAGCTCGGCGAACTCCGCGCTCTCCTGCAGCAGCGCCGTCACGATCGCTCCGGCACGCGAGTCGGCGCCGAACTTCGCGTAGGCGGTGCGGATGTCGGCGGCGAAGGCTCGCGAGTGGATCGGGTGGTCCTCCGCCGGGTAGACGCTGCGCGCCGACGGGTCGGCGAACCAGCGGTACCCGACGCTGCGCATGATGCCGGTGAACCGCGTCTCGTCGCCGAAGAGAGCTCGGGCGGCCGGCGTCTGCGCGAGCGTCTCTCCCAACTCGGTCATCACCTGCGCGGGAGTGTCGGCGAGGCGGTCGAGAATTCGCATGAGGCCGGGGGACACGTGCTCGCTCCGCAGGGAGCGAGCCGGTGCGGTGTGGCCGCCGAGCCGGAAAAGGTGATCCCGCTCGTCGCGTGTGAGCCGCAGGCCGCGGGCGATCGCCGCGAGCATCTGCTCCGAGGGCTGCGGACCACGGGCCTGCTCGAGCCGGCTGTAGTAGTCGGTCGACATGTCGCACAGTGCGGCGACCTCTTCGCGGCGAAGCCCGGCGGTGCGCCGCCGCGACCCGCGCCGCAGGCCGACGTCCTCGGGCTGCAGCGCTTCGCGACGGCGGCGCAGGAAGTCGGCCAGCTGTGCTCGGTCCATCACCTGAGTCTGCGGCATCCGTCATTCCTCATCCAGGGAGCGGCGATCCCCCCGTGCGTCACGCCGCAACCCGCACGCCGGTGAGGTGCTCGGAGAGCTCCCATACGCGACGTGCGTCGGTCTCGCTCCGCAGTCGCGAGTAGAGCGGCTGCTCGGCCGGCGCGCCGCTCAGGTGTCGGAAGCCCTTCGGCCCGTAGAGCCGACCGCCGCGGGCCTCGGGGCTGGTGGCCGCGTAGACGGCCGACAGCGCCGCCGACGACGGCGTGCCGACGAGGATGCCGCGCCGCGACAGCGCCCGGATCAGCTTCACCGCCGTCGTGTCCGTGGGCCGGCCCATACCGGGCTGTGCCGCGAGGAGGTTCGTCGGCGTGATCCCGGGGTGCGACAGGTTGCTGCGGATGCCCCAGGCGGCGGCATCCGATCTCCGCTGCAACTCTGTGGCGAACAGGCCGAATGCGATCTTCGACGAGCTGTACGCGTTCAGGGCGCGCTCATCCAGGGATCGCGGGTCCGTGGTTGACGCACGGAGACAGCGGAAGGCGGCATCCGTCCCCCGGGATGCCGCCTTCCGCGCTGATCGTGCGCGCCCGTCTCAGGAGTTGAGCTGCTCGATGACGTCGTCGGCCGACTCCTCGATCGCCTTCTGCAGCCGCTCGTAGTCGTCGGAGTCGATCGCCTTGCTGATCCGCTTGTCGGACCGGGTCAGCGCCTTCTCGACGCGGTCGGCCCACTTGTCGTCGACCACCGCCACGACCGCCGACGTGCCGGGTGCGAGGTACTCCTCGAGGTCGACCCCGAACTGCTTCTCCTCGCGGTTCTTCTTGATCTTGCCGAGGATCGCGCCGATGCCCGCCCCGACCGCGGTGGCCGCGAGCAGCGGCGGCGCGAAGAGCCCGACGACAACGCCTGCGCCGGCACCCCAGGCCGCACCGTGACCGACGGATTTGTCGCCGTGCTCCTTGACCTGGACCTTTCCGTCCTCGTCGCGCTCCAGCACGACGGCGCCGACGATCTCGTAGCCGCCGGCATCCTGCCCGCTCCGGAGGGCCTGGTAGTCGTCCGACGCCGCTGCCGTGTTGTCATACGAGCCGACGACCAGTGCGAGGTTCTCGTTGCCCATCGATATCTCCTTCGATTGATGGCTGAGGTCGCCGACCGAGGGTCTTCGGCTCCGGCGCCGCAGGTGGTGTGATCCTAATCCCGGGCTCGACGCGATGGCGAGGGACAGGATGGGGCGCCGTGGCGCGACAGCAGATCCTCGCGCAACTCCTCCCGCCCCTCGCGCCCCCTCCTCCCCAGGGGGCGACAATTCGTGTGGGTTGGGTGTTATCCACAGAAGGCGGGTTGATCTGCGGTTTTGGCCATTCAGATGTCGGAGGCCCTGGTCAGGGTGGAGCCATGGACTTCCCGCTCGCCGACCTCCGCGGCATCGCCGACCTGCTCGGCGACACGCTCGCGCCGGCGCTCGGCGGCCAGGCGCAGCGGGCTCTGTCGCACGGCGAGCTGGTCGACGCTCTGGCAGTGGTGGAACACCTCGGGCGGGTCACGGATGCAGCGCGACTGGCGCTGGCCGGTGAGGTCGGGCGACGCGCCGACTCCGAGTTCGGCGAGGACGCCATCACGACCCAGTTCGGGTGCGGCACCGCGAAGGAGATCATCGAACGGGCCACGCTCGTCTCGGACGGGACGGCGCGGGCACGGTTGCGCGACGCGAAGGCGATCACCGCCCGTGTCATGCTCAGCGGCGGCACCCGGCCGGCGCCGCTCGAGCACGCCCGGGTGGCCCTGGCGGCCGGGCGGCTCAGCGCCGACGCGCTCACCACGATCGTCGACGCGCTGCGGCCGCTGCAGGGCCGCTGCGGCACCGACGAGCTCGAGGCCGCCGAGGTCGAGCTGGTGGGCGCGGCCGTGGGTGCGCAGGCGCCGGCGTGCGGCATCCATGAATTGAAGGTGATGGCCACCACGTGGGCGCTGTATCTGGACCCAGATGGTGCGCTGCCCGATGAGGAGTTCGCGCAGCGGATGCGCGGGATCCGCGTCAGCCGGCGCCCACGTCGCGGGTTGCGGCGGGTCTCCGGCGACGTCACCGAAGAGGTCGCGGCGCAGTTCGAGCGACTCATGGACGCCCAACTGAACCCGCGCGCGCAGAACCGTGGCCCCCGGTTCACGGACCCCAGCGACGAAGCGCCGGAGGACTCGGCGCAGTCGGAGGGGTCGGAGGAGCGTGCGCTGGATCCGCGCACCGTCGACCAGAAGCGGCATGACGCGTTCGCCGCGATCCTGTTCGCCGCGGCGGGTGCCACCCAGACGCCGTCTCTGGGCGGTGCGGCGCCGACCCTCATCGTCACCACCACCAAACAAGACCTCACCTCCCCGGACGGGGTGGCGTTCATCGAGAGTGCGGCCGGCCCGGTGCCGGTGCCGGCGGCGCTGGCCCGGCACATCGGGTGCCACGGCACCATCCACCGGCTCACCCTCGGCGCGAACGGGGCGATCAAACGACTCGTCATCGACGGCCGCGTGTTCAACCACTGGCAGCGCAAAGCCATCGGTGCCCGCGACGGAGGTTGCGTCATTCCCGGCTGCACCGTCCCCGCCGCCTGGTGCGAGGTGCACCATGTCACCGAATGGGCCGAAGGCGGCCCGACCTCCGTCGACAACGGCGTCGCCTTGTGCTGGCATCACCATCGCGGCATCGAGACCAGCGGATGGGAGATCCGCATGGTCGACGGGATGCCGCACGTCCGACCGCCCGGCTGGCTCGACCCCCACCGACAATGGCGCCCACCCAACCGGCACCCGCTCACGCAGCTCACACGCGCCAGGTCCGCGTGACCGCCGCCACCCGACTCGACGTCAGTCGTGTTCCGTGCCCGCCGGGTCCGCGGTGTCCTCGGGGTTCGGACGCAGCGCGGCGTCGTCGACCTCGGCCGGGGTGCGGCCGGGCGGGCTGGCGATGACGCCGTTGGCCTCGGCGGATTCCGGATGCCGCGGCTCGAACTCGGTTTGTCGGTGAACGTCGTCAGTCATGAGAGGTGTCCTTTCGCCGGGGCAATCGGACCATGGGACGCCACCCGAGCGCAGGGCATTGACAAGCGCCCCGGGCGGTCTCGAAGAGAGCGGGTGCGACGCTCATAAGAAGCGCATAGTGCGACCACAGCGCACCTCGATGCGGGCACGTCAAGCTGACCGGGTCGCAACTCCCCGGACCACGTGAAGGAGCAACAGATGGCCCGTATTCCTGAGCCCGACCAGACGCCCGAGGGCCCCGCCTACGAAGGGCGCTTGCTGCCACGACCCGACGACGAGGTCGTCGACCAGGGGGCCGCGTTCGATCTGCGCACCCTCGTGAACCGGCGGACACTCCTGAGCCTCGTCGGCCTCGGTGCGGGCGCGATCGCTCTCGCGGCGTGCACCCCGGCGGCGACCGGCTCGCCGTCCCAGGGTGGGACGCCGTCTTCGGGTTCGAGCGCGGACACGGTCTCCGCGAAGGAGATACCGGACGAGACGAACGGCCCGTACCCGGCCGACGGGACGAACGGCGTCAACATCCTCGAGGACTCCGGGATCGTCCGCAGCGACATCACGTCGAGCCTCGGCGGCGGTGCGACCGTCGATGGCGTCCCGCTGTCCATCACCTTCACCGTCACCGACCTGGCGAAGGGCGGCGTACCGTTCGAGGGCGTGGCCGTCTACGCCTGGCAGTGCGACGCCCGAGGTCTGTACTCGATGTACTCGGAAGGCGCGCAGAACGAGACGTACCTCCGTGGCGTTCAGATCGCCGACGCGAAAGGAGAGGTGACGTTCCAGACGATCGTGCCCGGCTGCTATCCCGGACGCTGGACGCACATCCACTTCGAGATCTACCCCGATGCAGCCTCGGCCACTCAGGGCACGAACGCCATCGCCATCTCGCAACTCGCGTTCCCCGAGGACATGCTCGGCGACGTGTACGCGCTCGACGCCTACCCCGACTCGGCGAGCAACCTCCGGCAGATCGGCTCCATCAGCGACGACATGGTCTTCGGCGACGGCTACGACCTGCAACTGGGGACGTTCGCCGGCGACGCAGCGTCGGGATTCACCGGCACCCTCGCCGTCGGCGTCGATACGACGACCGAAGCGTCGATGTCGCAGGCACCGGGCGGCGGAGGCGGGCGCCCCTGACCGCGAGTGGCTTGGGCGGGCGTAAGTATGAGGCCAAGACCTTTTACGACGGGGTCCTCACTCGCGCTGCGTCCGCTCCGCGACGAGCCGCCGCAGGCTGTCGCGGGCCGAGGCGACCTCGGCCACGGTGCTCTCCTGTTGACGGATGCTGGAACCCACGGAGCCGCCGGCATCGTCGTGCTTCGTCAGAGTCGCGAGATCCGATCGCGCGGTGACGAGCACGCCGTCGAGGGCGGCGCCCAGAGCGCCGAGGGCGACCTTGAGGTCGGCCTCGACGTGGGGATTGGACACCTCGGCCAGGCGTCGGGCCTCGCCCACGAGCGAGGCGGCGATCACGCCGATCGCCAGCGATGACCGAATCGCCTCCACGGTCGCCTCGCGGATGGCCCGCTCGCGCTCGGGGGATTCGTCCATCGCCAGCGCAGCCCCGAACGCCGCCGATCGAACGCCGTCGTCCTCGGCCGCCTCGGTGGCAGCACGGCGGTGCTCATGCAGCCGGCGAACGGCGTCGCGCGCCCGGGGCTCGTCGGGCGTGTACGACGCCACCATTCCGAGAAGTGCCGCCGCGATCGCCGTCATCACCCCGCACGCCGCGCCGCCCCCGGGTGCGCCGTGCGGTTCGGCGAGGCGGTCGAGCCATTCCTCGAGCGTCGTCTCGGACGGGTCGATGTCGTCAGCTGTCACGAGGACGAATCTAGTCGCGGACGCCGAGGGGCCGGCGGGGGCGGCACCTCCTTGGCGGCGATGATGGCGGGCCGCGGGATGCGCTCGACGCCACGCTTGCCGTCGACGGTCACGGACTCGGCATCCGTGCTCAGAAGCTCGCCCAGTGCATCGGTCGCCTGGCCGCTCGGCAGGATGTAGCGCACGACCACGCGGCGACCGGGCTCGGGCAGATTCACCATTGACCGGGCTGGTAGTCCTTGAGGAACACGCCGAAGAGGTCCTCGCCGGCTTCGCCGCGAACGATCGGGTCGTAGACGCGCGCGGCGCCGTCGACGAGATCCAGGGGTGCGTGGAAGCCTTCCTCGGCGAGGCGCACCTTGGTCGGGTGCGGGCGCTCGTCGGTGATCCAGCCCGTGTCGACGCTCGTCATGAGAATGCGGTCGGTTTCGAACAGCTCGCGCGCGCTCGTGCGGGTGAGCATGTTCACCGCCGCCTTCGCCATATTGGTGTGAGGGTGCCCCGGCCCCTTGTAGCCGCGGTTGAACACCCCCTCCATCGCGCTGACGTTGACCACGTAGGTGCGCCGCGCGGGGCTGGCCGCGAGCGTCTTGCGCAGCTTCGATACCAGCAGGAACGGCGCCGTCGTGTTCGCCAGCTGCACCTCGAGCATCTCGAGCGGGTCCACGTCTTCGACGCTGTGCACCCAGGAGTTGGTGTGGTCGAGGTCGGGGATGAGACCCCCCGCGTCGATGGCGGTGCCGGCGGCGAGACGCTCGAGCGAGCTGGAGCCGGCCGCCATCGCCTGCTCGGTCAGCTCGTCGGCGCGCGCGGCGGCCGCAGCGAGGATCGGGTGGGCCGTCACCGACCGCTCGAGCGCCTGAGGATGCCGGTCGTTCGTGTGGCCGAACGTGACGAGCTCGGGCAGCGGGCCGTCGGGCAGCGGCGCGAGCTCGGCGTCGACGAGCGGCTGGTACGCGCCGGGGGAGCGGCGCACCGTCTGAGTGGCGTTGTTGATGAGGATGTCGAGCGTGCCGGCGGCCGCGACATCCTCGGCCAGCCCGATCACCTGGGCGGGATCGCGGAGGTCGATGCCGACGATCTTCAGGCGGTCGATCCACTCGGGGGAGTCCGGCAGGCTGCTGAAGCGGCGCACGGCATCACGCGGGAAGCGCGTCGTGATCGTGGTGTGCGCACCGTCGCGCAGGAGGCGCAGGGCGATGTACATGCCGATCTTGGCGCGGCCGCCGGTGAGGAGCGCCCGTTTGCCGGTGAGGTCGGCGCGTGCGTTGCGCTTGGCGTGACTCATCGCGGCGCAGGTGGGGCAGAGCTGGTGGTAGAAGGCATCGACCACCGTGTACGGCTGCTTGCAGATGTAGCAGGCCCGGGGCTTCAGGAGCGTCCCCGCGGTCGGAGCCGTGGTCGAGCTCGAGATCGGGATGCCGCGCGTCTCGTCGTCGATGCGGTCAGGCGCGCCGGTGGCCGTGGCCGCGACGACGGCGCGGTCGGCGGCGGCGATCGCCTCCCGGATCTCGCGACGGCGCTCCTTCTTCACGGCCTTGAACATCGCGGCGGTCGCACGACGGACGGCGATGTAGTCGGGATGCGTCTCGTCGACACCGGCCATGCTGCCGAGCACCCGCAGGGTGGTCGCCAGATCGTCCGGGTCGATGCCGCTCGGCGGCAGGTCGGAAGGCGCGGGGGAATCGGGAAGCACACGTGATTCTACGCCGCGCGGGTTCGGGTGTTCCTGTTAGCGTGCTGGCGTGACCACTTCGAACCCGGCGCCGGCACGAGCGCGCAGCATCCGCGTGTCGGCCGCGGTCATCGTGAACGACCGCGACGAACTGCTTCTCGTGCGCAAAGCCGGCACGACGGCGTTCATGCAGCCCGGCGGCAAGCCCGAGGCGGGCGAGACCCCGGCCGAGACGCTCAGCCGGGAGCTGTTCGAAGAGCTGGGATTGTCGGTGGATGCCGCGCAGCTGCGCCCGCTCGGATCGTTCACGGCCGCCGCGGCCAACGAGCCCGGGTTCGTCGTGGAGGCCGACGTGTTCGAGGCGGAGATCGGGGATCAGGTGCCGGTCATCGCCGCCGAGATCGAGGAGCTGCGCTGGGTCGCCCGGGCCGACGCCGAGCACCTCGAGGTGGCGCCGCTGGCGCGCGAGAACTTCCTGCCCTGATCCGGTCGAGGATCGACGCCTCGCTAGTCGGTCGCCGACCGCTCGTGGATGTCGGACTCGAACGAACTGCCGTTGAGGTCGAGGTACAGACGGCGCTCCGTGATCGACACGGTCATGGTGTTGCGGCGCTCGAGCCGGCCGGTCGCGGCATCGATGAAGCCGGCATCGAAGCTGTAGAGGTGCACTTCGCCGGCGCGGTGGATCTTCTTGCCCGCCCACGGAGCAGCCACCTTCGCCGGGTCGCGATGGGTGTACACCGCCACCCGCGCGCCGGAAAGGCTGCCGGTGTGGAGGCGGGCGGCATCCGGTGCACCGACTTCGATCCAGGCGGTCAGCGCGCCGGTGAGGTCGCGCACCAGCACCGCGGGCTCGTCGGTCGCCGAGATGCCCTCACTGAACGCGATTCCCTCCTCGTACTCGAGGCAGTAGGCGAGAACGCGGGTCATCATGAAGGCGTCGGTCTCGGACGGATGCCGAGCCACGCGCACCGAGAGATCCTCGTATACACCACGATCGACGTCGGCCAGCTGGATATCGAAGGTGTACATCGTCACGCCGATCGCCATAGCGTTCGAGCCTACGCGCTGCGCGCGAAGGTGCCGGTGCGACAGGCGCCGCGGTGACGGCGCGCGGTCGGCGTCAGCCCTTCGGCCATTCGATCACCAGGAGGCCCTGCTTCGTATCGGCCACCTTCACCTGGCCTTCGGTGAAGTGGTACGTCATGCCGTAGCCGTCGTCATCCGTCGTGATCGCGGTGTCGGCGCTCTCCGTGATGTACACCCCCGCGCCATCGTCTTCGCGCAGCCAGCCTTGAGACGTGAGCTCGTCCTGTGCGGCCGCGGCGACGTCTTCAGAGATCGGCGCCCAGCCGAACATCTGGCCGTGGTCGCCGCCGGGACCGTCGAAGTCGGCCCACATGCACTGCAGGCCGTCCTCCATCTCGGTGCTGCCGATGTACAGCGGCGAGGCCTGCGAGGTCCAGCCGAGGCTCTCGAAGTCGGCGACGACGGATGCGCCGATGATCGTGTCGCACGTCGGCTCCTCAGTCGCTGCGGGCTCCGGCTCAGCGGTGGCCGTGGGCTCGGGTGGGGCGGCGGTCGGCGTCTGCGCGTTGCCGGTCGGTTCCGGCTCGGCGGCTTCCGGCGTACCGGCGCAGGCCGACAGCAGCATCGCGGAGAGGGCGAGGACGGCAGCGGTGCCGAGGATGCGGGTGGCGGGCATCAGAGGGTCTCCGTGGGGGGTGGGAGGCGGTCGGGTGTCGTCAGGCGGAGTGGAGCAGCTCGAGATAGGCGTCGTGGAGCAGGCGATTGGTGGCGAGAGACGATCTGGCGGCGATCGAGTCGTCGCCGTCGAACGATGTGAACCTGCCACCCGCCTCGATGACGATCGGCACGAGCGCGGCGATGTCGTACTCCTTCACGTCGAATTCCGCGACGAGTTCGAGGCGGCCTTCGGCAAGGAGCATGTACGGCCACGCGTCGCCGTACCCGCGATCCCGCCAGACCGACGAGGTCAGGCGTTCGAGGGCGTCGAGCTTGCCGGCTCCCCGCCACTGCGCGATGCTCTGGAAGCTCACGCTCGACTCGGCGATGGCCTCGACGGTCGAGACCGCGAGGCGCCGCGGCTCGCCCGACGGCGTCGCGGTCCACGCGCCGTGGCCCGTCGCCGCCCACCAGCGGCGGCCGATCGCCGGTTGGCTGGCGACGCCGACGCGCGGCACTCCGTCGATCGCCAGGGCGATGAGGGTCGTCCACATCGGGATGCCCTTGAGGTAGTTCGCCGTGCCGTCGATCGGGTCGATGATCCACTGCCGGGCCGCATCGCCGGTGATCCCGTACTCCTCGCCGAACACGCCGTCGCCCGGACGCTCCGCCTCCAGGAGGTCGCGGATCGCGCGTTCGGTCGCCAGATCCGCCTCCGTCACGTGGCTCGCATCGGCCTTCAGGCGCACGTCGAGATCGGCCGCATCGAAGCGGGACATGGATGCCGCGTCCGCCGCGTCGGCGAGCCGCAGCGCGAGTTCGAGATCGGCGCGAAGATCTCCCTCGAACGGCGCGTCGAACGTCGATGCAGGGGGAGGCGAGGTCACGTGTTCAAGGATAACGGCGGCTCTCCGGCCTCGATTTCATGAGACGCGATCGTGATGCTAATGTTGATCCTCGTTCGCCTCGCTGTGAACGACGCACCTCTAGCTCAATCGGCAGAGCAACTGACTCTTAATCAGTGGGTTCTGGGTTCGAGTCCCAGGGGGTGCACCACCCAAGAAGCCCGGTATCTCGCACCAAAACGAGGTACCGGGCTTCTGTCATTGCATGGTGCGTTTCAGGCGATCCCCTCCGGAACCCCTTCGGAACCATCCGTGCTCCCCTCGCTACGCGAGCGCGGCAGCTTACGGTTGCCCATGCGGTCTGATGGGCCAGCCGCAGGGGTGGCGAGGTATTCGACCAGGCGCGTGCCCTCGAAATGGTCACGGAGACTCGTAAACTCGCGCTCTGTCCGCCAACCGCACGCCGTGCCGAGCGTCTTGCGGGTCGGGATGCGTCGATGGGTCTGCATCTCATCACCGCCCGAACATCTTGCCGAAGACCTGCTCCGCAGCGTTGAAGAAGTCCGCCTCCTGGAGGGCTAGGAGGCGTGAGGTCTCCCGCGTCGTGCCAGTCCGTACGTTCCAGATTCCCCGCACAACCTGCGTTGCGCCGGTTCGCCAGGTCTTGGCGCTTCGCTATCGAATTGTCCAACCGCACGGCATGACGACGATGAATGTCGCTGAAGACTTTAACCTGGCCGAGTTCGACCATGACCGTGCGGTCTGGGTTGCGACCCATCGCCATGCCAGCTTCGTAAAGGACATTCGGCCTCGGCTGCATCTGAGGCTGCGTCTCAGGGTCGCCGGGATATGTCAGCGATTCATGAAGGTGCGCAACGTGATCTGGAGTCTGGCGCACCACCACGGCCTGGACCGAGGCGCGCCAGCACCGGTGCGATCAGCAGGTGACGCCAGCGGGCTGGACGATCTTGCAATCATGCTTTGCCGGGTCGTAGTACTCGACGCCTTCAGGCAGGACGGGGCCAGGCTCGCCGATGAGGGCACGATAGTCGTTCGGGCATCCCTCGGTGCCAGAGCACTTCATCCCGGCCGGGTAGATAAGCCAAGTCGTACCCTTCGCCCATTCAGGCAACTCGGTCAGGTAGGTCGGGGTCGGTGTCGCACGCACGGCCGGCGTCTCCGACGGTTCCGTCTGCGGTGCGCTCGTAGTGGCGCACCCAGCAAGCGCCGCTATCCCAATGCCGATAGCTGCAAGGGCCGGGGTGAGCTTGATTGTGCGGATCATCATGTCTCCTTCAAGGGGGCGTCGTTGCTCGTCGGATTTGAGGTACCCAGTGCCCGCGCGCGCCCACCGGCTGTCGTCGCCCCGGCAACGGTCGTCGCCCCCGACGACCGTAGCGTGCACCGGACCGACACGCGCGGAATGCCGCCGACGGTCGCCGAGAGTATGCCCCATGATTTCGATATGTTCGACGTTGCCAATGTTGCATGGTGGGCCTTGGTCATTGCGGCCCTCAGTCTGGTAGTGAGCGCGCTCACGTTCTGGCGGAACAGGACGCCTACACCACGGTGGGAACTTCGCTGGGTGCGCATAGACGACGACGAGAATCCTCCAGCGGTACAGGCCGAGGCCCACAACCGGGGACGTGGAGCGGGGCGCGACGTTGTATTCCGGGTCTTGAAGGTCGACGGGCGGCCCGGTGTCGTCTCGCGCGAGATGGATGTGGTGCCGTTCGGATCGAAGTTATCGTTGTCGTTCGTGCATCGCTCGGAAGGGCGACACTTCAGCCGGGTGACCGCGATCCGTGACGAGGGTTTCGATGACTCGGCGGTAGTGGAATTGGAATGGAGTCAGGAGCCTGATCTGCACCGTCGAAGGACGAAAAGGCTGACATGGAAGAAGAGCACGCAGGTGTAACCCGCGAAATGATGTTGACCGTCTAGAACTCTTGCCTTTGGAAGCGGCAGTCACGGACGTTGCGAACATGCCGCTGCGTTCCCGCGCACGTACGACTATGTATTCCGCTGCGGTTCCGCATCGACAAGACTCCCGCCCGAGGTTGGAGATGCGCGGCTGGTCCGACTCGCCGGACCTGCGGTCACTTGATGACGTTTAGAACGACGTACCCGCGATCATGGATGCGCTGTAGCTGCTGCTCGTAGGTTCGTCCATTACAGGTTACTGACGCCTCGCTGCCGTCAACCCGACGGTAATGGACCCGTCTCTTTCAGGCCACCTTCTACTGTTCGTTCGCGCCTTTGAGGTTTCCCAGCTTCATCGACACGGAGTTCGGTGACCGGAATGTCGCGTCGACCGGCTCGTGACTGGGGAAGTTCGCCGCCCGAAGCACATCGGAGAGTTCGATGAGTTGGGGCATGCGAGCGTTGGCGCCGCCCCAGCCGAGGCGGTCGATCAACTCGGTCGCGAGAACAAGCTCTTCAAAAGGTCCACGGAGGGTTTGTGGTCACGCGGCGGAGAATATCTTGACCCACGCCGGACGTCTCATGCGCTGCCGAGGCGCGTGATGCCGGTCAGGATTCAGTCAGGATGGCGGCAAGAGCATGCGGCACCGCCCGTGATGCTGAGTTTTAAGAATTTGCTCCTAACCGGGGTAAAAGTGGAAATAGATCACGCTCCATAACATATGGCTTCGTGAGGATTCAGCCTGGACAGAACAGTGGGTTCTCAGTTCGAGTCCCAGGGGGTGCGCAACAAAGAACGGCCCCGGTTTCCGGGGCCGTTCTGCTGTCCGTGGACGTCAGGCGACGTCGCCCACCAGCACGGCTGCCGCTTCTTCCGCAGCATCCGATTCGCGCTCGTCGATGCGGGCGAGCGCGCGGCGGCCGAGGAGGATCGTGGCGGTCGCGACGACGACGGACGCCGCGGCGAACAGGTACGGCACGGTCGGCCCGTACGCGTGCCACAGCCAGGCGGCGAGCGGCGGCGCCGCGGCCCCGCCGAGGAAGCGGACCGCCGAGTACGACGACGATGCGACGGAGCGCGGCAGGTCGGTCGCCTCCATCACGGACTCCGTCAGCACGGTGTTCATGACGCCGAGGAGCAGCCCGCCGACGATGATGCAGACGACCAGTGCCGCGGCGTCCTCGACGAGGATCCCGGCGACGACCAGGTCGATCGCGAGCAGCGGAAGCGTCAGCAGCATCACGGTCGTGCGCGCCATGGACCGCAGCAGGAGCGGCGCGACCCAGACGCTCGTGACAGCGAGGGCGACACCCCAGCCGAAGAACGTCAGGCCGATTCCCATGGCACCGAACCCGAGCGGGAACGGCGAGAAGGCGAGCAGCACGAAGAAGCCGATGTTGTAGAACAGGGCGGCGACCGCCAGCACGGCCAGCGACGGGATCCGCAGGGCCCGGAACGGTGCCCACAGGGGCACGGGGGAGGGCTTCTGGCGGGGTCCGCGCAGCAGCACGAGCACGGCGACGAACGCGATCGCCATGAGCACGACCACGCCGAGGAACGGTCCGCGCCAGCTGACCTCTCCGAGCAGACCGCCGAGCAGGGGGCCGACCGCGATGCCGAGGCCCAGCGCCGCCTCGTACAGCACGATGGCCGCGCCGCTGCCGCCCGACGCCGCACCCACGATGGTCGCGAGGGCCGTCGAGATGAAGAGCGCGTTGCCGAGACCCCAGCCCGCGCGGAAGCCGATGATCGCGTCGACGCTTCCGCTCAGCGCGCACAGGAGCGCGAAGACGACGATGAGCCCGAGTCCGACGAGCAGTGTCGCCTTCGCCCCGATGCGGCTCGAGATCCAGCTCGTGACCAGCATGGCCAGACCGGTGACGAGCAGGTAGCTCGTGAAGAGCAGCTCGGTCTGCACCGGGCTGGCCTCGAGCGAGGCGGCGATCGCGGGCAGGATCGGATCGACGAGACCGATGCCCATGAACGCGACGACGCACGCGAACGCCACCGCCCACACCTGCGCCGGCTGGCGCCACACCGACCCGCTCGCGCTGCCGTGGGCGCTCATCGTGCGCTCTCCGCGGTCGCCACGGCCGGCCCGGTGCGGGTGCGGTCGAGCTTGCGCATCAGGACGGATGCCGTGGTGCGCAGCGCGTCCCACTCCTCGGGCCGGAGGTCCTCGAAGTGCGGGGACAGCGCCGCGGTGAGCTGCAGCAGCCACGTGTGGAGCGCTTCGAGCCCGAGCGGCGTCACCTCCACGACGGTCGCGCGAGAGTCGGCGGCATCCGTCGCCTTCACGACCAGTCCGTGCTCGGCCATCTGGCCGACGAGACGCGTCATGCCGGGCTGCGTCACCCGGCTGAGGCGCGCGAGCTCGCCGATACGGAGCGCGCCGTTGTCGCGCAGGATGGTCAGCGTCCGCCACTGTGCGGACGGGGTCTCGTTCGCGGTCTCGAGCGCCGCGACGCGCGTGAGCGCATGGGCGGCGACGATGAGCGTCTCGATGTCCTGATCGTGTGTCACCCGAGAACTATACCTCCGATATATACCTGCGGTATCGAAGATGGGTCGGGTTCCGATTCGGTAACGGGCACCCACTGCCACCGGCGCCGACTTGACGGGCGAGGCATCCGTTTCCTACATTGCAAGAACCTGAATCGGTTTTCATGTTTGATTCCGAACTCCGGTCAGAGGCACCAGATCCTTCCAATGGGGAAAGGCACGCACATGCGGGTTACGAAGAAGTTGCTCCTGGGCTCCGTGGCAGTCACGGCAGCGCTCGGCCTGGCGGCGTGCGCGCCGACGGCCGAGGCGCCGACGGGCGCGGCGACCGACGGCGGCGGTCCCGCCGAGGTCACCGTCGGCATCGTCACGAGCGAGTCCGGACCGCTCGCCGGCTACGGCAAGCAATATCTCGACGGGTTCAACGCCGGGCTCGACTACGCCACCGACGGCACGGGCGAGATCGACGGCACGAAGATCACCGTGGAGAACCGCGACGACGCCGGCGACCCCGACAAGGCCGTCACCGCCGTCAAGGAGCTCATCGGCGAGGGCGTCAACGTCATCGCCGGTACCGCGTCGTCGGGCGTCGCGCTCGCGGTCGCGGAGCAGGCACAGCAGAACAAGGTGCTCTACATCTCCGGCCCCGCCGCCGCCGACGCGCTCACCGGCATCAACGACTACACGTTCCGCTCGGGGCGCCAGAGCGCGCAGGACGTCGCGACCGCGGGCACGTTCCTCGACGACATCGAGGGCAAGAAGGTGACCGTGTTCGCGCAGGACAACGCGTTCGGTCAGGGTAACGTCGCGGCCGTTCAGGCGATTCTCGGCGGCGCCGGCGCGAACGTCGGCTCCGTGCTCGTGGCGGAGGACGTCACCGAGTTCACGCCGTTCGCGCAGCAGGTGCTGGCCGACGCACCCGACCTCGTGTTCGTCGCGTGGGCCGGTGCGACCTCCGGTGCGATGTGGCAGGCGATGAGTCAGCAGGGAGTGCTCGACGAGATCCCGGTCGTCACCGGCCTGGGCGACTCGGCGACCTTCGGCGCCTACGGCGAGGCATCCGAGAAGATCAACTTCCTGAACCACTACTTCCCGGGCGCCCCTGACAACGACGTGAACACGGCGATGGTGAAGGCGATCGAAGCGGCCGGCGGCACGCCCGACCTGTTCAGCCCCGACGGCTTCAACGCGGCGATCATGATCGTCCACGCCATCCAGGAGGGTCAGGGCGAGGTCGACGCGATGGTCGAGGCGCTCGAGGGCTTCGAGTTCGAGGGCCCCAAGGGCGCGATGACCGTCCGCGCGAGCGATCACGCGCTCCTGCAGGAGATGTACCAGGCGAAGCTCGTCGCCCAGGACGGCACCTTCGTGCCCGAGCTGGTCGACACCGTGGCGGCCGACGACGTCGCGCCCGCCGAGGCGAAGTGACGCGAGGCACTCAGAAGCGATGAGCAACCCAGTCCCGTCCGCACCCGTGCGGTCCGAGCCCGCTGTGGAGAGCGCGCGCCGCGGATCTCCGCTCAAGATCGAGGGCCTCGGCGTGCAGATCGGCGGCGCTACGATCCTCAAGGACGTCGAGCTCGACATCGAGGCCGGCTCCCTCGTGGGCGTCATCGGTCCGAACGGCGCCGGCAAGACCACGCTCTTCAACGTGATCTCAGGGCTCATGAAGCCCACCGCCGGCCGGGTCGTCCTCGATGGTCGCGACGTCACGACGGCGTCGGTGCCGGCGAGGGCGCGGGCGGGACTGGGCCGCACCTTCCAGACCTCGAGCCTCTTCCCGAAGCTCTCGGTGCTCGAGAACGTGCGCCTGGCGGCACAGGTGTCGCTCGGCGGCTCGGGGTCTCTCCTCCACTTCCCGAGGCGGACGGATGCCGCGACCGAGCTCGCGCTCGAGAAGCTCGGCGCCGTCGGGCTCACGCACATGCGCGACGCGATGGCGGGCGACATCTCTCACGGCGACAAGCGCAAGCTCGAGATCGCCGTGCTGCTCGCCACGGAGGCGAGCATCGTGCTGCTCGATGAGCCGATGGCGGGTGTCGCCTCGGGGGACGTGCCGGGGCTCGTCGACAACATCCGGCGGATGCAGCGCGAGAAGGGCTGCACGCTGCTCATGGTCGAGCATCACATCGACGTGCTCATGGGGCTCGTCGAGAAGGTGGCGGTGATGTACTTCGGCACGATCATCGCCTACGACACCCCCCAGCGGATCATGGAGAACCCCCTCGTGCAGAGCGCCTACCTCGGCACCGGGTCGACGGGGTCGGAGGCGGCATGAGCGGCGAACCGATCCTCACGGTGCGGAACCTCCGCTGCACGATCGCGGGGCAGCAGGTCGTCGAAGACGTCTCGTTCGACGTGCCCGCCACCGGCATCACCGCCGTGCTCGGCCGCAACGGTGTCGGCAAGACCTCGACGCTCCGCGGCATTCTCGGCCTGATCTCGCGCCGCGGTCACGTCCGGCTCGCCGGTGAGCGCATCGACGGGCTGAGCACCCACCGGATCGTGCGCCGCGGCGTCGGTTATGTGCCGGAGGACCGCGAGGTGTTCTCGAAGCTCACGGTCGCCGAGAACCTCGCCCTCGCCGAGCGCCAGCGCCATCCGCGGCGCGAGTTCGTCGACGCGCTCTTCCCCGATCTCGTCGCCCGGCGCGAGCAGCAGGCCGGCACCCTGTCGGGCGGGCAGCAGCAGATGGTGTCGGTCGCCCGGGCCCTGCTCAACGACAACCAGCTGCTGCTCGTCGACGAGCCCACCAAGGGGCTCGCGCCGAAGATCGTCGCCGAAGTGGCCGACGCGCTGCAGGAGGCGTCGAAGACCGTTCCGATCCTCCTCGTCGAGCAGAACCTCGAGGTCGTGCGCCGTCTCGCCCACGATGCGGTCGTCATCGCCGGCGGGCGTGTCGCGCACGTCGGCAAAGCGCTCGACCTCCTCGACGACGAAGACCTCACCCGCCGCCTCCTCGGCGTCCACGTGGAGCATGAAGACGCATGAGCACCCTCGTCCTGACTCTCATCACCGGCGTCGGCCTCGGCGCTCTCTATTTCCTGGTCGCGAGCGGCCTGAGCCTCATCTACGGCCTCATGCACGTGCTGAACTTCGCCCACGGGGCGTTCCTCACGCTGAGCGCCTTCATCGGCTTCCTGGTCGCTCAGGCGCTCGGCACGGACTCGTGGGGCTCGTTCCTCCTGTCGGTGCTCGTGGGCGCCGGAGTGGGCGCGGTGTTCGCCACGCTCACCGAGCTCGTGCTCATCCGCCCGCTGTACGAGCGGCACATCGAGCAGGTGCTCGTCACGGTCGGCCTGTCGTTCGCGGCCGTCGCCCTGTTCGAGGGGATCTGGGGCACCGACCCGATCCACATCTCCGGGCCGCCCTGGCTGAAGCAGACGACCGACGTGCTGGGAGCCCGCATCCCCAACACGTACTGGGTGCTAATGATCGCGGCGGTGCTCGTGCTGGCGGCCCTCGTGCTGTTCCTGCAGAAGACGCGCTACGGCATGATCATCCGGGCGGGCGTCGAGAACCGCTCGATGGTGACGGCCCTCGGCATCGACGTGCGCCGCTCGTTCACGCTCGTCTTCGCCATCGGCGGTGCCGCAGCCGGCATCGGGGGAGTGCTGGCGATGCACTATTCCACCTTCGTGTCGGCGCACCTCGGGCAGACGCTGCTGATCTTCGCCTTCATCGTGACCGTCGTGGGGGGTCTGGGTTCGCTCACGGGCGCGGCAGTGGCATCCGTCCTCGTCGCCGTGCTCCAGCAGTTCGCGAACTTCTACCTCGGCGGCACCGGCGACTTCATCGTCGTGATCCTGCTGGCCCTCGTGCTGCTGGTACGTCCGACCGGACTCCTCGGGAGGAAGGCATGACCCTTCGACAGGCTCAGAGAACGGTCCGGTACGTCCCCGCGATCGCCGGCGTGGTGCTGGTCGCGTTCATGGCGGTGCTGCCGCTGCTGAACCTCTCGCTCCCCGGCATCCTTCCCACTCCCACCTACATGCCCGGAACGCTGGCGCTGCTGTCGCTGTGCATGGTGTTCGCCGCGCTCGCGCTGTCGTACAACCTGCTGCTCGGATCCGGGGGGATGCTGTCGTTCGGCCATGCCCTCTACTTCGGCGCCGGCGCGTACGGGCTGGGCATCGCGCTCGAGCACTTCGGCGTGCCGCTGTGGCCGGGCGTGTTCATCGCGCTGATCGGCGGCATGGCGATCGCCCTCGTCACCGGAGCGGTGTCGATGCGGGTGTCGGGCATCCCGTTCGCGATGGTGACGCTCGCCTTCGCGCAGGCGGGATCGGTGCTCGTGCGCCGCAACTCGCAGGTCACCGGCGGCGAGGAGGGACTGAGCCTGAACACCGAGCAGGTGCCCGACTTCCTCATCGGCGTCGTCAACACGCGCAACCTCTACTGGTTCACGCTCGCCGTGCTGGTCGTCGTCTATCTCGTCACGCTGTGGGTCGACACGTCGCGCCTGGGGCACCTCGCGCGGGCGACCCGTGAGAACGAGCAGCGGGTGCGGGTGCTCGGACTGTCGCCCTACCGCGTGCGTCTCATCGTGTTCGTCATCGCCGCCGCGCTCGCGAGCCTCTCGGGCGTCGCCTACATGCTCCTGCAGTCGGGCACCGTCCCGCGCTCGGTGTCGGCCGACCTCACGATCACCGTGCTCGTCATGGTCGTGCTGGGTGGCGCGGGATTCCGCTGGGGTGCCATCGTTGGCGGTGTGCTCTACACGCTGCTGGATCAGCGACTGACGGTGCTCGCCGGATCCGAGGCCATCGCCGGCCTTCCCGACGTGCTGCGCATCCCGCTGTCGGAGCCGCTCTTCCTCCTCGGGGTGCTGTTCATCGTCGTGGTGATGTTCCTGCCCGGCGGCATCGCCGGCACGATCGACGCGGCCGTGCGACGACGCCGAGGAGAGAACGTGCGCGGGTCGCTCCGCGGCCTCGACGACGCCGAGCAGGCTCACGAGACCGCCGATGCCCCCGTCGAGGTGCGGGCATGAGCTGGACGCGGGACCTCGACGTCGACGACGGCCCCCACACGATCGGCCGCTGGCTCGTCGACCGCGCGGCGCGCTCGCCCGAGCGCATCGCCGTCGACGATCGCGGCGTCACCACGGACTACGCGACGCTCGCCGCCCGGTCAGGCGACCTCGCCGAGGCGCTCCGGCACGCGGGCTACGGGCCCGGCGATCGCATCGCCACGCTGTCGGGCAACTCGACCGACCACGTCGTGGCGTTCTTCGCCTGCGCCCTCACGGGAATCGCCCTGGTGCCGCTGTCCTGGCGGTTGACGCCCCGCGAGCTCGCCGACGTGCTCACCCGCTCCGCCCCCGCGCTCGTCCTCATCGAGGACGAGCACACCGCCCTCGCCGGAGAGGCCCTCCGAGCGGCCCAGGTCACGGCGCCCGCTGCGATCCTCGGCACCACCGGGGTCGAGGCATCCGTCCCTCGCGCGGCGGAGCCGGCACCGCGACGGCCGGTGCACGACGACGACGCGCTGCTCGTGATCTTCACGTCGGGCAGCGAGGCGGCCCCGAAGGGCGTCGTGCTCACCCACGCGAACTGCTTCTGGAACAACCTCGCCCTCTCGCAGGCGCTGCCGCTCACGCAGCACGACGTCGTGCTGGCGATGCTCCCGCAGTTCCACGTCGCCGCGTGGAACTGCCAGCCGCTGCTCGCCTGGTGGGTGGGCGCGACCGTCGTGCTCGAGCGCTCGTTCCAGCCGGCCCGTGTGCTGCAGCTCATCGCCGATCGAGGCGTGACCGCGATGATGGGCGTGCCGACGCAGTACGCCCTGCTCGCCGCCGATCGGGAGTGGCGGGCGACGGATGTCTCGTCCCTCCGCCTCGCGCTGGTGGGCGGTGCGACCATGCCGGCGTCGCTGCAGGACGCGTGGCGGGCACGCGGGATCGCCCTGACGCAGGGCTACGGGCTGACCGAGGCGGCGCCGAACGTCCTGCACCTTCCGGCGACGGAGTCCCTCGGCGCGCGGGGCGCGGTGGGACGGCCGTATCCGCACGTGAGCGTGCGTGTCGTCGATCCCGCGACGGGGCTTCCCCTCGAGGGCGAGGCGACCGGAGAGCTCTGGGTGCGAGGGCCGAGCGTCTTCGCCGGCTACCTCGGCGACGCCGCCGCGACGGCACGTGCCATGAGCGGCGACTGGCTGCGCACCGGCGACCTGGTGTCGCGCGACGCGAGCGGCGTGTTCCGCGTCGTCGATCGGCTCAAGGACATCTTCATCTCGGGCGGCGAGAACGTCGCCCCCGCCGAGGTCGAGTACGCGCTGTGCCTGCATCCTCTCATCGAGGCGGCCGCTGTGGTCGGGGTGCCCGACCCGGTGTGGGGCGAACGCGGCGTCGCGTTCGTCGTTCCCGTCGCCGGCGCGGCGCTCTCGACCGACGAGGTGCTGGCGCACGCCCGTCGCAACCTCGCGGCCTTCAAGGTCCCGGTGCACGTGGAGTTCACGGACGAGCTGCCGCGCTCGACGATAGAGAAGCTCGCCCGCTCGCGACTGCGCGAACGGGCCGTGATGGTGATGGACCGCTCGGGGGAGAGCGAGTCCGAGCAGCGCGCCGCAGGCGGCGCGCCGACGGAGGGGGAGTCCGAATGAGCATGTCCGACGAACTCGTCGATCCCGGAGAGGCGCTGGTCTCTTCCGCGACCGGACGCCCGCTGACGAAGCGGGGCGAAGCGACGCGGCGGCGCCTGCTCGAGGCCGCGGAGCTCGTGTTCGCCGATCAGGGCTACCACGAGGCATCCATCGTCAAGATCACCGAGCGCGCCGGCATCGGACTCGGCACGTTCTACCTGTATTTCGACAGCAAGCAGTCGATCTTCGAGGCGCTGGTGCTCGACCTCAACCGCCGCGTGCGCCACTCGATGTCGGAGGCGATGTCGGGGACGACCACGCGGCTGGAAGCGGAGCGGGCCGGTTTCGCCGGCTTCTTCCGGTTCACAGCGCAGCATCCTGCGCTGTACCGCGTCGTGCGCGAGGCCGAGTTCGTCTCGCCGGAAGTGCTGCGCATGCACTACACGCGGATCGTCGAAGGGTACGAGGCGGGCCTGCGCGCCGCGCAGGCCTCCGGAGACGTCGACCGCGCGCTCGATCCCGAGACCACGGCATGGGCGCTCATGGGCATGGGCGAGCTGATCGGCATGCGGTTCCTGCTGTGGGAGCGCGACGCCGACGGCAAGCCCCCCGCCGAGCTCGACCCGGTGGTGCTCGACGGCATGACCCGGTTCATCGACAACGCGCTGGCCCCTCGGGCCGGCGACGAGAAGAAGGAAGGCTGATGGCGGAGAACGATCTGGCAGGCAAGCGCGCGCTGATCACGGGCGGTGCGAGCGGCATCGGCCTGGCCTGCGCCCACGAGTTCGCGTCGCGGGGCGCGCACGTCATCATCGCGGACTTCAACGCGGATGCCGCGACGGATGCCGCCACCGCCGTCGGCGGCGAGCCCTGCGTCGTCGACCTCGCCGACACGGCAGCGCTCGACGATCTGACGCTCGACGTCGACATCCTCGTGAACAACGCGGGGATCCAGCGCGTCGCGCCGATCACGGAGTTCGATCCCGACGCCTTCCGCCTCATCCTGCGGCTGATGCTCGAGTCACCGTTCCTTCTCATCCGGGCCGCGCTGCCGCGGATGTACGAGCGGGGGTGGGGGCGGGTCGTGAACATCTCGAGCGCGCACGGCCTCCGGGCGAGCGCGTACAAGTCGGCATACGTCTCGGCCAAGCACGGCCTGGAGGGGCTGTCGAAGGTGACGGCGCTCGAGGGCGCCACGCATGGCGTGACGAGCAACTGCATCAATCCCGCCTACGTGCGCACGCCGCTCGTCGAGAAGCAGATCGCGGATCAGGCCAAGGTGCACGGCATCCCCGAGAGCGAAGTGGTCGAGAGGATCATGCTCACCGAGAGTGCCGTGAAGCGCCTCGTCGAGGCAGACGAGGTGGCCTCGCTGGCGGGGTGGCTGGTCTCCGACAAGGCCGGCATGGTCACGGGCGCCTCGTACACGATGGACGGCGGGTGGACCGCACGGTGAACCACGAGTACCGCAAGATCGACGTCGCCGTGGAGGGCGGCCTCCTGCGGGCCGGAGTGTGGGAGCCGCTGGATGCCGCGGCCGACGCGCCGACCGTGCTGCTGGTGCACGGGGTCACGGCCTCGCATCTCGCGTGGCCGTTCGTGGTCGAGCGGCTGCCCGGGGTGCGCGTCGTCGCACCCGACCTGCGCGGCCGCGGCCGCAGCAACGGGATCGAAGGCGCAGCGGGGATGGCGGCGCACGCGGCCGACCTCGCGGCGCTCCTCGACGCCGTGGAGGTGGAGCGCTGCCTCGTCGTGGGCCACTCGATGGGCGGGTTCGTCTCCGTGGTCCTCGCCCACCTGTACTCGGATCGCGTGTCGCGGCTCCTGCTGGTGGACGGCGGCCTGCCGCTCGACGTGCCGGCCGGACTCAGCACCGACGAGCTGGTCGCCGGCATCCTCGGCCCGACGGCGGCGCGCCTGTCGATGAGGTTCGCGGGCGCGGAGCAGTACCTGGAGTTCTGGCGGCAGCACCCGGCGTTCGCCTCGGACTGGAGCCCCGAGCTCGAGAGCTACCTCGCGTACGACCTCGTCGCCGACGACGCCGGGGAGTACCGCCCGGCGACGAGCTACGCCACCACCGCCGATGACACGGTCGACATGAACACGGGAACGGCTCTGCCCGGCGCGCTGGCCGGGCTGCAGCATCCGACCAGGCTCATCACCGTGCCGCGCGGCCTGCAGGACGAACCGCCGGGCCTTTACGCGCCGGAGCACCTCCAGCGCCTGCTGGCACGATACCCCGGTGTCGATCACGAGCGCGTCGAGGGCTTCAACCACTACACGATCGTGATGTCACCCGGCGGCGCCGACGTGGTCGCCGCCGCCGTGCGCGAGGAGCTCGCGGCGGTGCCCACCGGCTAGCCGCCCTCAGCGGGACGCGGCGATGCGGGTGGTCAGCTGGTGCGCGTGCGCGAGGAGCGTGCGACCGAGCTCGGGAAGGCGATCGGCGCCGAAGCGGAACTCGACGCCGGTCAGGCTCAGCGCCCACTGCGGGTGCCCCTCGCGGGTGAAGACCGCCGCGCCGATCCCGTGCGAGCCCTCGACGATCAGACCGGGGTTCACGGCGTAGCCGCGCTCCTGAGTCTCGCGCACGCGAGCCCGAAGGCGCGGCTCACTGTGAGAAGCACCCCAGTCGCGCGCCAGGTCGGGGTGGCGGTCGAAGTAGGCGTCCACATCGTGGGGCGGCAGGAAAGAAAGGATGGCCAGTCCCGCGGATGCGACGCCCAGGGGAAAGCGCACGCCCTCCGACAGCACGAACGAGCGGATCGGGAAGCTGCCCTCCTCCCGCAGCAGGCACACCGTCTCATCGCCCCGGCGTACCGACAGGAACGCGCTCTCCTCCGTTCGCACGGCGAGCGATCGCACGATGTCGCGGGCGACCGCGGTGATGTCATAGCGGGACGCGGCGACCGTGCCCATGAGGAAGAGCTCGGGTCCGGGCATCCACCGCCCCGTTCGCTCGTCCTGGTCGACGAGCCCCTCGTGACGGAGGGCGGTGAGGAGCCGGTGCGTGGTCGGCCGCGTGAGGTCGGCGCGCCGGGCCAGCTCTGCCACCGGCATCCCGTGCTCCCCGCCGGAGGTGACGAGGCGCAGCAGGTGGGCGGCACGGGCGATCGATTGAGCGCCCGGAACGGTGCGTTTGGCGGTCGCGTCCATAATGTGGACGCTACGACGTATCGTGGCCACATCGCAAGCTCAGCCTGGCGTCGGCGCAAGGCCCGGGGAAGCATGGTCTGCAGAACTCCACGCATCGAGCGGATGCCGTGGCGACAACCCGCGTAGGCCGGGCGCATCGCCACAGATCCGTGGAGTTCTGCAGATGTCGTCCATGCAAAAGGAGCACAATGATCGACAAGACTTGGGGATCGGCGGCCGACGCGGTCGCCGACATCCCCGACGGCGCCTCCCTCGCGGTGGGCGGGTTCGGACTCTCGGGCAACCCCATCGCCCTCATCGAGGCGCTGCTGGCGCAGGGCACGAGCGACCTCAGCATCGTCAGCAACAACTGCGGTGTGGATGACTGGGGCCTCGGGGTGCTGCTGAACGCCAAGCGCATCCGCAAGATGACGTCGTCGTACGTGGGAGAGAACAAGGAGTTCGAGCGGCAGTTCCTGACGGGCGAGCTCGAACTGGAGCTGACGCCCCAAGGCACGCTGGCCGAGAAGCTCCGCGCCGGCGGGTCGGGCATCGCCGCCTTCTACACGCAGACGGGCGTCGGCACGCAGGTCGCCGAGGGCGGGCTGCCTCGCAAGTACGCCGCCGACGGCAGCATCGCGGTGGCATCGCCGGCGAAGGACGTCCGCCGCTTCGACATGTCGGGCGCGGCCCGCGAGTACGTGCTCGAGGAGGCGATCGTCACGGACTTCGCGCTCGTGCACGCGCTCCGGGGCGATCGTCATGGCAACCTCGTCTTCAACAAGGCGGCGCGCAACTTCAACCCGCTCGCCGCGATGGCCGGGCGCGTGTGCATCGCACAGGTCGAGGAGCTGGTGGAACCCGGCGAGCTGAACCCCGACAGCATCCACCTTCCCGGCATCTACGTGCACCGCATCGTGGAAGTCGGGTCCGACATCGAGAAGCGCATCGAGCGGCGCACGGTCAGCGTCTCGCAGGCCGCCTCGCGCGAGATGCCGGAAGGAGCCTGACATGCCGCTCACCCGCAACGAGATGGCCGCGCGCGCGGCCCGGGAGCTCGCCGACGGCGCGTACGTCAACCTCGGCATCGGCCTGCCGACCCTCGTGCCGAACTTCGTGCCCGAGGGCGTGACGGTCGTGCTGCAATCCGAGAACGGCATCCTCGGGGTCGGGCCGTACCCGACCGAGGAGAACGTCGACCCCGACCTCATCAACGCCGGCAAGGAGACGGTGACGACCCTGCCGGGAGCTGCGTTCTTCGACTCGGCGACGAGCTTCGGCATGATCCGCGGCGGCAAGATCGATGCCGCCATCCTGGGCGCGATGCAGGTCTCGGCCACCGGCGACCTCGCGAACTGGATGATCCCGGGGAAGATGGTGAAGGGCCCCGGCGGCGCGATGGACCTCGTGCACGGTGCGGCGAAGGTCATCGTGCTCATGGAGCACGTCGCCAAGGACGGGTCCCCGAAGATCGTCGACGAATGCACCCTGCCGCTCACGGGCCGCGGCGTGGTCGATCGCATCATCACGGACCTCGCGGTCATCGACGTCACGGACGCCGGCCTCGTACTGGTGGAGACCGCCCCGGGCGTCACCGTCGACGAGGTCATCGCCGCCACCCAACCGGAGCTGACGGTCGCCGTCGGAGAGAGAATCGAAGCATGAACCACGACGACGTCGTCATCGTCGCCGCTGCGCGCACACCGCAGGGGCGGCTGAAGGGCCAGCTGGCGCCGCTCACCGCGGTGCAGCTCGGCAGTGCCGCGATCAAGGGAGCTCTCGAGAAGGGCGGCATCCCCGCAGACGCCGTCGACGCCGTGCTCGTCGGGCAGGTCCTCGCGGCCGGTGCGGGGCAGAACCCCGCGCGGCAGGCGGCGGTGGGCGCCGGCATCCCCTGGGGCGTCCACTCCGGATCGATCAACAAGGTGTGTCTGTCGGGCCTCACCGCCATCATCGACGGTGCCCGAATGATCGCGACGGGCGACGCCACGGTCGTCGTCGCGGCCGGCATGGAGTCGATGACCCGCGCCCCGCACCTCATGATGGGCTCGCGCGACGGCTGGGCCTACGGGTCGATCGAGGTGCTCGACCACATGGCCTACGACGGTCTCACCGACGCGTACGACCGCGAGAGCATGGGCGCGTCGACGGAGCGGCACAACGGCGCACTCGAGATCACTCGAGAGGCTCAGGATGCCGTCGCCGCACGTTCGCACCAGCGCGCGGCCGCTGCGCAGGCCGAGGGTGTCTTCGAGGCCGAGATCGTTCCGGTGCCCATTCCGCAGCGCAAGGGCGACCCGGTGGTCGTGACGAGGGACGAGGGCGTCCGGCCCGAGACGACCGTCGAGACGCTGGCGGGCCTGCGGCCGGCCTTCGCCGAGGGCGGATCCATCACTGCCGGCAACTCGTCGCAGATCTCCGACGGCGCGTCGGCGGTCGTGCTGACGACCCGCTCGCACGCGGACGAGAACGGCTGGCCGGTGCTCGCGGCCGTCGGCGCCTCCGGCCAGGTGGCCGGACCCGACAACTCGCTGCACTCGCAGCCGGCGCGCGCGATCGAGAAGGCGCTGGCCAAGCAGGGGATCACCCCCTCCGACCTCGACATCGTCGAGATCAACGAGGCGTTCGCCGCGGTCGTCGTGCGGTCGCAGGCCGAACTCGGCCTCGCCGACGACGTCGTCAACCCGCACGGCGGCGGCATCGCGATCGGGCACCCGATCGGGGCATCCGGCAACCGTCTCGTCGTGCACGCGGTGCACGAGCTCGTGCGACGCGGCGGCGGCACGGCGGCGGTCGCGCTGTGCGGCGGAGGTGGTCAGGGAGACGCGCTGATCCTCACGCGCTGATCCGCGAGGCGTGCTTCGGGGGTCGCAACACGCGGGGTCGTTCGCTCGATTCCGCGTGTTGCGCCACTCGAGGGGGCGAGGGCAGAGGCGATCAGGCCTCGAGGTTGCGCTTGACGCGCTCCTTGCGCAGCGACTGCTCTTTCCCGTGGACGGGGGAGTCCTTCGCGATCTCCTTGCCGCTCCCCGCGCGGCGCAGGTCGACGATCGCCCCGACCACGAGCGCGACCGAGATTCCCCAGCTGATCCACGCCAGAACCTGGCGCCACGTGAACGGCTCCTTCTCGCGGAGACCCCTGAGCAGCGTCATCCCGCCCGTGAAGGCCGTGAAGAGCCCGGTGCCGAAGAGGTACTTGCGCATGGGGCCACGTTAGCGCGGGGCGGGTCGGGCCCGCGCCCCTTGACATGCGCTCGCACGGTGCGTCAAGAGGCGGAAGACCCTCCGAACGCCGCTGTTAGCCTGGGCGTGCCGAGTCCACGAAACCGTCAGGAGCCCGCGTGACAGAGCCCGCACCCACCGCCGACCTGGTCGTCGTCGCGAACCGCCTTCCTGTGGACCGGGTGGTCGGAGACGACGGCGAGCCGGGCTGGCGCCGCTCACCGGGTGGGCTCGTGACCGCGCTCGAACCGGTGATGCGCCGGGCCGACGGTGCCTGGGTCGGCTGGCCCGGGCAGCCCGACATCGAGGTGGAGCCCTTCGAGTTCGAGGGGACGCACCTCGTTCCGGTCACGCTGAGCGCCGACGATGTCGAGAAGTACTACGAGGGCATGTCGAACGACACCTTCTGGCCGCTCTACCACGATGTCATCGCCGAGCCCCGCTACCGGCGCGTGTGGTGGGACGCCTACGTGCGGGTCAACCGGCGCTTCGCGGAGGCGGCGGCCGCGGTGGCCGCCCAAGGCGGCACGGTCTGGGTGCAGGACTACCAGCTTCAGCTCGTTCCGCAGATGATCCGAGAGGCCCGCCCAGACCTCACGATCGGGTACTTCCACCACATTCCTTTTCCGGCATACGGGCTCTACTCGCAGTTGCCGTGGCGTCGACAGGTGCTCGAGGGCCTCCTGGGCGCCGATGTCATCGGCTTCCAGCGGGTGGCGGATGCCGGCAACTTCGCGCGTGCCGTCCGGCGCCAGTTCCGCTACCAGACGAAGGCGACCGGGATCACCGTCCCGAATCCCGACGGGTCCACGAGGCGGGCACTGGCGAAGGCCTTCCCGATCTCGATCGATGCCCGTTCGTACATCGAGCTCGCGCGGCGCGAGGACGTGCGGGCGCGCGCCACGGAGATCCGCGAGAGCCTCGGCAACCCGAAGAAGATCCTGCTCGGCGTCGACCGGCTCGACTACACCAAGGGCATACGCCACCGCATGAAGGCCTTCGGCGAGCTGCTCGAGGACGGGCGCGTCTCCGTCGAGGACGTCACCCTGGTGCAGGTGGCGAGCCCCAGCCGTGAGCGTGTCGAGGCGTACATGCAGCTGCGAGACGAGATCGAACTCACAGTGGGCCGCATCAACGGAGACTTCGACACCATGGATCACACCGCGATCCGCTACCTCCACCAGGCGTATCCGCGTGAGGAGATGGTGGCGCTGTTCCTGGCGGCCGACGTCATGCTCGTCACCGCCCTGCGCGACGGCATGAACCTCGTGGCCAAGGAGTACGTCGCATCGCGCATCGACAACAAGGGCGTGCTGGTGCTCAGCGAGTTCGCCGGGGCTGCCGATGAGCTGCCGAGCGCGGTGCGCATCAACCCCCACGACATCGACGGCATGAAGGACGCCATCATGCGGGCGATCGAGATGCCGCCTGCCGAGCAGGGGCGGCGCATGCGCGCCCTGCGGAAGAAGGTCATCGAGAGCGACGTCGCACGATGGTCGCGCTCGTTCCTCGATGCCCTCGAAGAGGCACGCGTCGGCCGGCTGCGCGACCAGGAGGCAGGGGAGTGACCGAGGCTCTCACCGACGAGGGGCACGAGGCGATCGGCCGGCTCGCAGCATCCGATCGCCTTCTCGTCGCTCTGGACTTCGACGGCACGCTCTCGCCGCTCGAGGACGAGCCGATGGACGCACGGATGCTGCCTGCCGCCCGCGAGGCCGTCACCGCGCTGATCGAGGCGCCCGAGACGATCGTGGCGTTCGTCTCGGGGCGCAGCCTCGTGGACCTGCGGGTGATCGCCGAGCACGACGACGAGTCGAAGGTGCTGCTTGCGGGGTCCCACGGCGCAGAGTTCTGGTCACCGGGCGAGGGCGTCGTGAGCCACGGTGAGGACGAGGCCGACGTCACTCTGCGCGACACGCTGCGCACCCACGCCGAAGATGCGACGGCCCATCTGGACGGCGTCTGGATCGAACCGAAGACCTTCGGATTCGGCGTGCACACGAGGCGCGCGTCACCCGAGGCCGCGGCCGAGGCGAACCGCCTGGTCGACGCCATCGTCGCGTCGGAGGCGCCGCACTGGCGGCGACGCACCGGCCACAACATCGTCGAGTTCGCCTTCCGCCACGAGGGCAAGGATTCGGCGATCGCAGAGTTGCGGGAGCGCGTCGGGGCCACCGCGGTGCTGTTCGCCGGTGACGACGTCACCGATGAGGACGCGCTGGCGAGTCTCAGCTCCGGCGACGTGGGCGTGCGCGTCGGCGGGGGCGCCACGGCGGCGACCGTGCGCGTCGCCGACATCGCCGCGCTCGCGGGACTCCTCCTGGCACTGGCGGCGGCCCGCATGCGCGAGCGCGGATGACCGGAGCGGGCCGCGGCCGTCACTCGGCCCGAGGCGTGTTCGCGGCGGGAATAGAATGCACCAATGGCCCTGCCCGATTCGCCCGCTGACAACTCCATCGACATCAAGCCCCGCAGTCGCGTCGTCACCGACGGCATCGAAGCCACGACCTCACGCGGAATGCTCCGCGCGGTCGGCATGGGCGACGCGGACTGGGACAAGCCGCAGATCGGCATCGCCTCGAGCTGGAACGAGATCACTCCCTGCAACCTGAGCCTGGACCGGCTCGCGCAGGGCGCCAAGGAGGGCGTGCACGCGGGAGGCGGCTACCCGCTGCAGTTCGGCACCATCTCGGTGTCGGACGGCATCTCGATGGGCCACGAGGGCATGCACTTCTCGCTCGTGTCGCGCGAGGTCATCGCCGACTCGGTCGAGACCGTCATCATGGCCGAGCGCCTCGACGGCTCGGTGCTGCTGGCCGGCTGCGACAAGTCCATCCCGGGCATGCTCATGGCATCGGCCCGCCTCGACCTGTCGAGCGTCTTCCTCTATGCCGGCTCCATCGCCCCGGGCTGGGTCAAGCTGTCGGACGGCACCGAGAAGGACGTCACGATCATCGACTCGTTCGAGGCAGTGGGCGCGTGCCTCGCGGGCAAGATGAGCGAGGCCGACCTCAAGCGCATCGAGTGCGCGATCGCGCCGGGCGAGGGTGCCTGCGGTGGCATGTACACCGCCAACACGATGGCCTCGGTCGCAGAGGCCCTCGGCCTCAGCCTTCCCGGCTCGGCCGCGCCGCCCTCGGCCGACCGTCGCCGCGACTACTTCGCCCACCGTTCTGGCGAGGCGGTCGTGAACCTGCTGCGCCAGGGCATCACGACGCGCGACATCCTGACCCCCGAGGCGTTCGAGAACGCGATCGCGCTGGCGATGGCGCTCGGCGGCTCGACCAACGTCGTGCTGCACCTCCTCGCCATCGCGCGGGAGGCCGAGGTCGACTTGAATCTCCACGACTTCAACCGCATCGGCGACAAGGTGCCCCACGTGGCCGACATGAAGCCGTTCGGCCAGTACGTCATGAACGACGTCGACCGTCACGGCGGTATCCCGGTCATCATGAAGGCGATGCTCGACGAGGGGCTGCTCCACGGCGACGCGCTCACCGTGACGGGCAAGACGCTGGCCGAGAACCTCGCCGAGCTCGACCCCGACCCGGTCGACGGCAAGGTCATCCACCGCTTCGACGACCCGATCCACGAGAAGGGCGGCATCACGATCCTCCACGGCACGATCGCCCCGGAGGGTGCGGTCGTCAAGTCGGCCGGCTTCGACGGCAACGTGTTCGAGGGCCCGGCCCGCGTGTTCGAGCGCGAGCGTGCCGCGATGGACGCGCTCGAGGCCGGCGAGATCGTCGCGGGCGACGTCGTGGTGATCCGCTACGAGGGCCCCAAGGGCGGCCCCGGCATGCGCGAGATGCTCGCGATCACCGCTGCCATCAAGGGCGCCGGGCTCGGAAAAGATGTACTACTCTTGACGGACGGACGATTCTCAGGCGGCACAACCGGCCTGTGCATCGGCCACATAGCACCCGAAGCGGTGGACGCTGGTCCCATCGCCTTCGTGAGCGATGGTGATCTGATACGGGTCGATATCGCGGCTCGCACTCTCGACCTACTCGTCGACGAGACCGAGCTGAGCTCCCGCCGCTCTGGCTGGGAGCCGCTTCCCCCGCGCTATACCCGTGGCGTCCTTGCCAAGTACTCCCGACTCGTGCGCTCCGCTGCGGAGGGCGCGACCACCGGTTGAGCCCCTGGCTTCCGGCATCCGTCCAACCCCTTTCGAGGAACCTCACATGTCAGCCGACACCGCCGCGGCCATTCCCCGGCCGCCAGCCCGCACCGCCTCGACGCCCGTGCTCACGGGCGCGGAAGCGGTCGTCCGTTCGCTCGATCTGCTCGGGGTGACCGATGTCTTCGGTCTCCCGGGCGGTGCGATCATGCCCGTCTACGACCCGCTGATGGACGACGAGGCGGTCCGCCACATCCTCGTCCGCCACGAGCAGGGCGCCGGTCATGCCGCCGAAGGCTACGCCGCGGCATCCGGTCGCGTGGGCGTGGCTCTCGCCACCTCCGGTCCCGGCGCGACCAACCTCGTCACCGCGATCGCCGACGCCTACATGGACTCCGTCCCGATCGTCTGCATCACGGGTCAGGTCTTCTCGACCCTCATGGGAACGGATGCCTTCCAGGAGGCCGACATCGTGGGCATCACGATGCCGATCACCAAGCATTCCTTCCTGGTGAAGCGGGCGGAGGACATCCCCGGGGCGATCGCTGCCGCGTTCGAGATCGCCTCGAGCGGCCGCCCCGGCCCCGTGCTCGTCGACATCACCAAGGACGCCCAGCAGGCGGAGGCGCCCTTCGTATGGCCGCCCAAGATCGACCTGCCGGGCTACCGTCCGGTGACGAAGGCCCACGGCAAGCAGATCCAGGCGGCTGCCCAGCTCATCGCCGAGGCGCAGAAGCCGGTGCTCTACGTCGGCGGCGGCGTGATCCGCGCACGCGCCTCCGAGGAGCTCCGCACCCTCGCCGAGTCGACCGGCGCCCCGGTCGTGACCACGCTGATGGCGCGCGGCGCATTCCCCGACTCCCACCAGCAGCACCTGGGCATGCCCGGCATGCACGGGACCGTGCCAGCGGTGCTCGCTCTCCAGGAGGCCGACCTCCTCGTCGCCCTCGGCGCCCGGTTCGACGACCGGGTCACCGGTAAGGCGTCGCTCTTCGCGCCGAACGCCAAGGTCGTGCACGTCGACATCGACCCTGCCGAGATCTCGAAGATCCGCGCCGCGGACGTGCCGATCGTGGGCGACCTGAAGGACGTCCTCGTCGACCTCGAGGCCGCCTTCCGCACGGCGCATCCGGGCGGCACGCTCGACATCGCCGAGTGGTGGTCTTTCCTCGACGGTCTGCGCGACGAGTTCCCGCTCGGCTACACCCAGCCGACCGACGGGCTCATGTCGCCGCAGTACGTGATCAAGCGCATCGGTGAGCTGACCGGTCCGGAGGGCATCTACGCCGCCGGTGTCGGCCAGCACCAGATGTGGGCGGCGCAGTTCATCAAGTACGAGCGGCCGAACGCGTGGCTCAACTCCGGTGGCGCCGGCACCATGGGCTACTCCGTGCCTGCCGCGATGGGCGCCAAGGTCGCCGAGCCCGACCGCGTGGTCTGGGCGATCGACGGCGACGGCTGCTTCCAGATGACCAACCAGGAGCTCGCCACCTGCGCGATCAACAACATCCCGATCAAGGTCGCGATCATCAACAACTCGTCGCTGGGCATGGTGCGCCAGTGGCAGACGCTGTTCTTCGACGGCCGTCACTCGCACACCGATCTCAACACCGGCCACGGCACGGTCCGTATCCCCGACTTCGTGAAGCTGGCGGAGGCGTACGGCTGCCTCGCGATCCGCGTCGAGAAGGAAGAGGACGTGGATGCCGCGATCAAGACGGCGCTGGAGACCAACGACCGCCCGGTGGTCATCGACTTCGTGGTGAGCGCGGACGCGATGGTGTGGCCGATGGTTCCGCAGGGCGTCAGCAACAGCTATGTCCAGTACGCGCGCGATCACTCGCCCGCCTTCTCAGAGCAGGAGGACTGACCCATGTCGAGTCACGTGCTGAGCCTCCTCGTGGAGGACAAGCCGGGCCTGCTGACCCGCGTCGCCGGCCTGTTCGCCCGTCGCGGCTTCAACATCGAGTCCCTCGCGGTGGGCGTCACCGAGGTGCCCGGCCTTTCGCGCATCACCGTCGTGGTCGACGTCGACGAGCTTCCGCTCGAGCAGGTCACCAAGCAGCTCAACAAGCTCATCAACGTCATCAAGATCGTCGAGCTCGACGCCGTGGCGTCGGTGCAGCGCGAGCACATGCTGATCAAGGTGCGCGCCGACAATCAGACGCGATCCAACGTGCTGGAGGTCGTCAGCCTCTTCCGCGCGCAGATCGTGGACTACGCGCCCGACGCGCTCGTCGTCGAGGTGACCGGCGACAAGGGCAAGGTCGAGGCCTTCCTGCGCGCGCTCGAGCCGTTCGGCATCAAGGAGCTGGCCCAGTCCGGCCTCCTCGCCATCGGCCGCGGCGGCAAGAGCATCACCGAGCGCGTGCTGCGCGGCTGAATTCCTGACCCAACAGACCACAACATCAAGGAGAAACACGAAGATGGCTGAGATCTTCTACGACGCCGATGCCGACCTGAGCATCATCCAGGGCAAGAAGGTGGCGATCGTGGGCTACGGCTCGCAGGGTCACGCCCACGCCCAGAACCTCCGCGACTCGGGCGTCGAGGTCGCCATCGCGCTCAAGGAGGGTTCGAAGTCGATCGAGAAGGCCCAGGACGAGGGTTTCGAGGTCAAGTCGGTCGCCGACGCCGCCGAGTGGGCGGACCTCATCATGATCCTGGCGCCCGACCAGCACCAGCGCTCGATCTACAACGAGAGCATCAAGGACAAGCTGACCCCCGGCAAGACGCTCGCCTTCGCGCACGGCTTCAACATCCGGTTCGGATACATCGAGGCTCCCGAGGGAGTCGACGTGATCCTCGTCGCTCCCAAGGCCCCCGGCCACACCGTGCGCCGTGAGTACGTCGCCGGCCGCGGCATCCCCGACATCATCGCCGTGGAGCGCGACGCCTCGGGCAACGCGTGGGCGACCGCGCTCTCGTACGCCAAGGCCATCGGCGGCACCCGCGCCGGCGTCATCAAGACGACCTTCACCGAGGAGACCGAGACCGACCTGTTCGGCGAGCAGGCCGTGCTCTGCGGTGGCGTCTCGCAGCTGGTGCAGTACGGGTTCGAGACCCTGACGGAAGCGGGCTACCAGCCGCAGATCGCCTACTTCGAGGTGCTGCACGAGCTGAAGCTCATCGTCGACCTCATGTGGGAGGGCGGCATCGCCAAGCAGCGCTGGTCGGTCTCGGACACCGCCGAGTACGGCGACTACGTCTCGGGCCCCCGCGTCATCGACCCGCGCGTCAAGGAGAACATGCAGGCCGTGCTCGGCGACATCCAGTCCGGCGCGTTCGCCAAGCGCTTCATCGACGACCAGGACAACGGCGCCAAGGAGTTCTTCGAGCTGCGCGAGAAGGCCGCCGCCCACCCGATCGAGTCGGTCGGCCGGGACCTGCGCGCGCTCTTCGCCTGGAAGCAGCTGGACGAGGACTATGTGGAGGGCTCGGCCGCGCGCTGACCCTCATCGGTCTGGAGGCCCGGTCCCTGAGGGACCGGGCCTTCGCCGTGCCTGAGCGGAATGCAGGATGTGAGACCGCCGACGTATCACCGTAGCCGCGACGCCACTCACATCAGACATCTCGCCGAACCCGACGAGAACTGACGAAAGGAACGGCCATGGATGGGAACACCCTGACCTTCACGGCCGACCGGCTCAATCGCGAGCGGGCGGCCGCCCTGGATCGCGAGAACAGGATTCTCCGCAGCATGGCCGACCGCGGCGTGACCATCACGCCCGAGCGGCCCATCGCACGCGTCGTCGAGGGCGTCGGCGTGTGGTTCCGCGCCCTCTTCTCGAGGCCGCGGCCGCTGCGGCTGGCCTGAATCCGTCGAGACCCGCCGCCCGGGGCGCGGCGGGTCTCACCCTGTCAGCGGGTCGGCGCGCGCCGCTATGCTCGCGGCATGTCAGCAGCACGCGCTGTCGAGATCGCGGTCCAGGATCCCGCGGGGGCCCGCGCCGCGATGGCGGCGGGAGCCTCACGCCTCGAGCTGTGCCAGGCGCTGGATGTCGGTGGGCTCACCCCGTCGCTCGCGATCCTGGAGGCCGTGCTCGGTGCCGTCGACGCGGCAGCGGTGAACGTTCTCGTCCGCCCGCGGGGCGGCGGCTTCGTCTACACCCCCGAGGAGGTGGCGGTGGTGTCGGCCGACATCCGTGCTGCCGTCGAGCGAGGCGCAGGCGGAGTCGTCGTGGGCGCGCTCACCGCCGACGGCGGCCTGGACCGCGACACGCTGCGCACATGGCGGGATGCTGCGGGCCCGGCCACGCTGGTCTTCCACCGCGCCATCGACGCCGCCGCCGACCCCTCCGCGGTCTTCGACGAGCTGGTCGCGGAGCGCGTGGACCGCGTGCTCACCTCGGGCGGCGCGTCCCGGTCGATCGACGGCGTCGCGACGCTCGCGGCGTTCGCGGCTCGCTCGGGACCCGTCGAGGTCATGGCCGGCGGCGGCGTGCAGCCCCCCGACATCCCCGCGCTGTTCGCGGCCGGGGTCGACGCCGTGCACCTGTCCGCACGCTCGCGGACCGGCCACGACGCCGCGTCGGGGCCGGGCGGCGGCTCCGCGGGGCACGACGTCACCGACCCCGGCATCGTCGCCGAGGCCGTTGCCGCAGCCACGGGCTGAGGCATCCGTTCCGCCGTCTGCGCCGAGAACGTATCAGCGCGTGCCGGCGGCACCTCCGAACCACGAGGGGCATTCCCCGTATCGGCACAGCGAGCAGAGGAGCCGTCATGAACGTAGAACCGTGGAGCATCGTCGGGCAGGGGTCGTCGGCCGCGATCGTCCCCGGCATCCAGTACCTGCTGCGGGCGCGCGGCCACGCGGTGGTCGTCGACGGGATGTACGGGCCCGCGACGGCCGCCGCCGTCACCGCGTTCCAGACGGCGCAGGGGATCCCGGCCGACGGGACCGTCGGTCCGGTGACGTGGCCCCGGCTCGTGGTCGCCGTCCAGCAGGGATCGACCGGCGACGCGGTACGTGCGGTGCAGCAGTTCGGGCTGCTTCGCTCGCCGGGCGAGGACCCGCTCGTCGTCGACGGCGACTTCGGCCCCGTCACGCGGTAGCGCGTCGAGTTCTTCCAGGAGTCCTGGGGGCTCACCATCGACGGCATCGCGGCCCGCGAGACGTGGTCGTTCTTCAGCACGTTCCTGCCCGGCGACCGGCCATGGGCGCTCGTGAAGCAGGGGGCGACGCAGGCCACCAACTGGCGCGTGCTCGCCGCGCAGCACCTGCTGCGCGCTCGGGGAGCCGGCATCGCGGCCGACGGGTCGTTCGGCCCGCTCAGCGGGCAGGCCGTCAGCGCCTTCCAGCAGACGCTGCGGGCGGTGGAGATCTCGACGACACTCGGTCAGCTGGACTGGCCGAGCCTGATCATGACGGTGAAGCAGGGCGACGGCCCTGCGGGGCCGGAGGGCGAGGCTGTCCGCGCGCTCCAGACCCTTCTTGCCGGGCTGACCGTCGACGGCGACTTCGGCCCGCTGACGGACGCCGCGGTGCGGGAGTTCCAGCAGCTGTTCGCGCCGCCCGCCGACGGCATCGCGGGCCCGGAGACCTGGCACACCCTCATGCTGCGGCTCTTCGAGTGACCGCCTGCGTCGTCCCGCTCCGGGCCGGACTACGCTGGAACGCGTGACGACCGGCCGCGACGACGACGCCCTCACGTGGGACGGCGACGACGATCCCACGCTCGACCTCGGCGCCTCCGCCGCTGACGACGCCGTTCCTGATGCAGGCGAACGGGCCGGTGGCGCCACGGCGCCGACCGACCGGCTGCCCGCGGGGTTCACCGCTGTCGGCAAGGGCAGCGACGCGCTCTCGCCGGCGGCGGCGCAGGATGGGGCATCCGCCGCCGCCCACGGCTCGGCCGACGAAGGCAGCGTCACGGCCGAGCGGGAGCCGATGGGCAACGGCACTCTCGTCGCCCTCGGCGTGCTGGGCGGCGTGTACGCGATCTTCGCGATCGGCTGGCTGATCGGCGGTCTGCGTCTCCAGGGTCGTGCGCAGTACCTCGTGCTCGACGTCATGTACCAGGGCAGTCTGTGGCTGGCCGTGCTGGCCCCCGTGCTGTGGTTCACGACGACCCTCCTCCTCACCCGGCGTTCGCGCGCCTGGCTGCGGTTCACCTGGCTCGCGGCGGGCGTCGTGCTCCTGCTGCCCTGGCCCTTCGTGATGATCGGGGCGGTCGGACAATGAGCGGGAACGTGACGGATGCTGCACCCCCTGCCGCGAAGAAGGGCCGGACGCCCACCTGGCTCGTGGCGACGATCTCCGGCATCGCGGGCCTCTTCTACGCCTACGCCGTCTGGAACGCGATCGGCAACCTCGTCGCGACGCTGGACGTCTTCGGCGGCGCGGGGCTGACGCTCAACGCCCTGGGCTGGTTCATCTGGATCTTCGCGGCGGTCTTCCCGCTGGTCGTCTGGGGAGCGTCCTTCGCCATCGGCTACCGACGCGCACCTCACGAGCTCCTGCTGGTGATGCTCACGGGGCTCGCGCTGGTCGCGGTCTTCTGGCTCAACGTGGTGGCGTACACCACGCTGAACTCGGCGTCCTTCCTCGGCTGAGCACGGAGGGACCCCCCCCGGCCGGCGGACCTGGCCGTCACACGGTCCGTGGTGCCTGGGGGCTCGCGGTAGGCTGGCACAGGCCTCGCCCCCCGACGGCGTGCGGCGCGGCATCCGGTCTCCGACCTCTGCTCCGCCTCGCGCGATCGCGCACCGCCCCCGAAGGAACCACCCGTGCCGAAGCCTGTCGTCCTCATCGCCGAAGAGCTGTCTCCCGCCACGATCGACGCCCTCGGTCCCGACTTCGACGTGCGCAGCGTCGACGGCACCGACCGGCCGGCACTGCTCTCCGCGCTCGCCGACGCGAACGCGGTCCTCATCCGTTCGGCGACGAAGATCGACGCCGAGGCGATCGCCGCCGCTCCGGTGCTGAAGGTCGTCGCCCGGGCCGGCGTCGGCCTCGACAACGTCGACATCAAGACGGCGACCACGGCCGGCGTCATGGTCGTCAATGCGCCGACGTCGAACATCATCTCGGCGGCCGAGCTCACCGTCGGTCACATCCTGAGCCTCGCGCGCCGCATCCCGGCCGCACACGCCTCGCTGGCGGGCGGCGCCTGGAAGCGCAGCTCCTACACGGGCACCGAGCTCTTCGAGAAGACGGTCGGGATCATCGGCCTCGGTCGCATCGGCGCGCTGATCACCGCGCGCCTGCAGGCGTTCGACGTGCGAGTGATCGCGTACGACCCGTACGTCACCAGCGCGCGGGCTCAGCAGCTGGGCGTGCAGCTCGTCACGCTCGACGAGCTGCTCGAGCAGAGCGACTTCATCACGATCCACATGCCGAAGACGCCCGAGACGACCGGGATGATCGGCACCGACCAGTTCCGTCGGATGAAGCGGTCCGCCTACGTCGTGAACGTCGCCCGCGGCGGCCTCATCGACGAGGAGGCGCTGTTCAAGGCGCTCACCACCGGCGAGATCGCCGGTGCGGGCCTCGACGTCTTCACCACCGAGCCGCCCGTCGAGGGCGGATCGGCTCGCATGCTCCTCGACCTCCCGAACGTCGTGGTCACGCCGCACCTCGGCGCCTCGACCGAGGAGGCGCAGGAGAAGGCCGGCGTCTCGGTGGCGCGGTCGGTGCGTCTCGCCCTCGGCGGCGAACTCGTGCCCGACGCCGTCAACGTCGCGGGCGGCGTCATCGACCCGTATGTGCGACCGGGCATCCCGCTGGTCGAGAAGCTCGGCCAGATCTTCTCCGCCCTCGCGCGTTCGCCTCTCACCAGCCTCGACGTCGAAGTGCACGGCGAACTGCAGGGCTACGACGTGAGCGTGCTCAAGCTTGCCGCGCTCAAGGGCGTCTTCACGAATATCGTTAGCGAGACCGTCTCGTACGTGAACGCGCCCCTGCTCGCCGAACAGCGCGGCGTCGACGTGCGTCTCCTCGTCGACGACGACAGCCCCGAGTACCGCAACGTCATCACGCTGCGCGGTGCCCTCTCCGACGGATCCCAGCTCGCGATCTCGGGCACGCTCACCGGCACCAAGCAGGTCGAGAAGCTCGTCGGCATCAACGACTACGCGATCGAGCTGCCGATCGAGACGAACCACATCGTCATGCTCTACACCGACCGCCCGGGCATCGTGGCGGTCTACGGCCAGAAGTTCGGGGATGCCGGCATCAACATCGCGGGAATGCAGATCGCGCGTCAGGCGGCGGGCGGCCAGGCGCTCTCGGTGCTCACCGTCGACTCGCCGGTGGACGACGAGCTGCTCGACGAGGTGAGCTCGGCCATCCAGGCCGACCTGTTCCGCCAGATCGAGATCACCGAGTCCTGATTCATCGCGGAGTGTGCCGCGCGGCGCCTGTTCAGCTCCGCGCGGCGCGTTCCACGAGCGCCACGAGCGCATCCAAGGCTGCGCCCCGCGGCACAGGGCCGGGGATCGATCCGCCGGACAGTGCGTTGTTGAAGTAGAGGCCGTCGCTCACGAGCATGACGAGGTCGAGCGCGGTGGCGTCCTTGGTGTGCGGTTCGAGAACGGCCGCCCAGTCGTCGCGGATCTGACGCAGTGCCTCGCTCGCCGTCGTATCTCCCCCCTGCGCGAGGCGCGAGGTGGCGAGGATCGCGCGGTCGATCGGATCGTTGGCCATCACCGACGTCCGCAGGAAGTAGGCGATCGGCCCCTCGGGCGCCGCGGCCATGAGGTCGACGTCCTGCTTCACCAACGACCGCAGTCGTTCGAGCAACGCCGCCTGGAGCGACTCCTTCGTGCCGAAATGGTAGAGCAGGCCTCCCTTCGACACGCCTGCCGCCTTGGCGGTGGCATCCATCGTGGCCGCGCGCTCGCCCTCGTCGATGAGGATCTGCTCGAAGGCGTCGAGAACCTTCTCGCGGGCGAGGGGAGGGCGGCTCATGGCCTCGATAGTATCGACAGCGAGCGCGCCATCCTGATACTATACCGGCTGGACGGTATAGAAATGATGACACTCACGCAGGAACTCTCACTCGCCGACGCGCAAGCCCGCAGAGTCGGATGGCGCGGCTGGGCGGCGCTCGTCGTACTGATGCTCCCGGTGCTCCTGGTCTCGGTCGACAACACGGTGCTGAGCTTCGCGCTGCCGTCGATCGCGCTCGAGCTCGGGCCGTCGAGCGCTCAGCAGCTGTGGATCATCGACGCGTACCCGCTCGTGCTCGCCGGGCTCCTCGTGACCATGGGCACGCTCGGCGACCGGTTCGGACGTCGACGGATGCTGCTCATCGGCGCCACCGGCTTCGCCGCGGTCTCCGTGCTCGCCGCGTTCGCCCCGAGCGCCGCATGGCTCATCGCGGCACGTGCCGCGATGGGAGTCTTCGGCGCGATGCTCATGCCGTCGACGCTTTCGCTGCTGCGCAGCATCTTCACCGATCGCAACCAGCGTCGGCTGGCGATCGCCGTGTGGGCGGCCATGTTCTCGGCGGGTGCCGCTCTCGGCCCCATCGTCGGGGGCCTCCTGCTCGAGCACTTCGCGTGGGGTTCGGTGTTCTTGCTGTCGGTGCCCGTGCTCATCCCGCTGCTGGTGCTCGCTCCGCTTCTCGTGCCTGAGAGCCGCGACCCGAAGCCGGGGCGTATCGACGGGCCAGGCATCGCGCTGTCGATGGCGACGATGATCCCGGTCGTCTTCGGCATCAAGGAGCTCGCGGTGCACGGCTTCGTCGTCGCGGCGTGGCTGCCGATCCTGATCGGGCTCGGTTTCGGCGTGGTCTTCGTACGACGGCAGCTTCGCGCGGCGACGCCCATGCTCGACATGCGCCTGTTCCGCCTCGGCTCCTTCAGCGGAGCGCTGCTGGTGAACCTGCTCAGTGTCATCGCGCTGGTCGGCTTCCTGTTCTTCGTCGCGCAGCACCTCCAGCTGATCGCGGGCCTCTCGCCCATGGAATCGGGCCTCGTGCTCGTCCCCGGCCTCGCGATGATGATCATCGCCGGGCTGGCCGTCGTGCCGATCGCCAAGAGGTGGCCTGCCCGGGTCGTCGTGCCCGGGGCACTCGTCTTCTCGCTCGCCGGCTACGTGACCGTCGCCTTGGCGACCGGGCCGGAGAGCATCGGCGTGCTGGCCGTGGCCTTCGTCTCCCTGGGGATGGGCATCGGCGCCGCCGAGACCGTGTCCAACGAACTCGTGCTCTCGAGCGCGCCCCCGGCGAAGGCCGGTGCGGCGAGCGCCGTCTCCGAGACGGCGTACGAGCTCGGCGCCGTGCTCGGCACGACAGTGCTGGGCGGCATCCTCACGGCGCTCTACCGCACGAATCTCGTCGTGCCCGACGGCGTGCCGGATGCTGCCGCCGCGGCCGCCTCCGAGACGCTGGCGGGTGCCGTGCACGCGGCCGACACCATCGGCGGCACGACGGGGGCCGCGCTCTTCGAGGCGGCCGCGACGGCATTCGACCAGGGCGTGACGGTGACGGCACTCATCGGAGCGGCGCTCGTCGTCGTCGCGGGGGTCATCGCGGCCACTACCCTGGGAGGGTCCCGCCAGAAGTCGTAGGAGCAGCATGTCGCGTGTCGTGAAACTGGCCGTCATCCCGGGTGACGGCATTGGTCCGGAGGTCATCGCCGAGGCGGAGAAGGTGCTCGAGGCGGTGACTGCGGGAAGCGGCATCCGATTCGAGAAGACGCAGTTCTCGCTCGGCGCCGCGCGATTCCTCGAGACCGGCGACACCCTCACGAGCGACGACCTCGAACAGATCAAGTCGCACGACGCGATCCTGCTGGGGGCCGTCGGGGGAGTGCCCGGCGACCCGCGCCTGAAGAACGCGAACATCGAGCGGGGGCTGCTGCTGAAGCTCCGGTTCGAGCTCGACCACTACGTGAACCTGCGGCCGTCGAAGCTCTATCCGGGCGTTCCCGGGCCGCTCGCCCACCCCGGCGACATCGACTTCGTCGTCGTCCGCGAGGGGACGGAGGGACCATACGTGGGCAACGGCGGCTCCATCCGCACGGGTACACCGCACGAGGTCGCCAACGAGACGTCGGTGAACACCGCCTTCGGCGTCGAGCGCGTGGTGCGCTACGCGTTCGACCTCGCCGAGCGCCGCTCGAAGCGGGTGACGCTCGTGCACAAGACGAACGTGCTCGTGCACGCCGGCGGCATCTGGAAGCGCCTCGTCGACGAGGTGGCGCTGGAGCACCCGAACGTGACCGTAGACTATGTGCACGTCGACGCGGCCACCATCTATCTGGTCACGAACCCGGGTCGTTTCGATGTCATCGTCACCGACAACCTCTTCGGCGACATCCTCACGGACCTGGCCGGCGCCGTCACCGGTGGCATCGGCCTCGCAGCCTCGGGCAACATCAATCCCGACGGCGCGTTCCCTTCGATGTTCGAGCCCGTGCACGGTTCGGCGCCCGACATCGCAGGACAGCAGAAGGCCGACCCCACGGCCGCGATCCTCTCCGTGTCGCTGCTGCTCGACCACCTCGGGCTGCCCGATGAGGCACAGCGGGTCACCACCGCGGTGGAGGACGACATCGCGAGCCGGGGGACGGCGTCCCGTACCACCGCGCAGATCGGCGACGCGATCGCCCGACGCCTCCAGGCGTAACCTGGAATCGGCACAGCGCCGCCCACTCTCGCGGAGCGATCCGCATGAAAGCACAGGCCGTCATGACCCTCATCGATTCCGACCCCGATACCGGGCTCGCCCCGCTCGAGTTCACCGTCCACCGCAACCTGCAGGCGAAGACGCCGGAGCAGCGCGAGGAGATCCTCGCCAGCCCGGGCTTCGGCACCAGCTTCACCGACCACATGGTCGAGATCTGCTGGTCGACGGGCGGCGGATGGCATCGCCCGCGCGTGCAGCCGTACGGACCGCTGTCGCTCGACCCGGCAGCGGCCGTGCTGCACTATGGCCAGGAGATCTTCGAGGGCATCAAGGCGTACCGTCACGCGGACGGCTCCGTCCACACGTTCCGCCCCGACCAGAACGGCCGCCGCCTGCAACGTTCCGCTCGCCGCCTGGCGCTGCCGGAGCTTCCGGTGTCGTACTTCATCCAGTCACTGCGCGAGCTCATCGCCGTCGACGGGGACTGGGTGCCGTCGGGTGACGACCAGAGCCTGTACCTGCGGCCCTTCATGTTCGCCAAGGAGGCGTTCCTCGGAGTGCGCCCGGCGCACAAGGTGGCGTACTACGTCATCGCCTCGCCCGCCGGCGCCTACTTCAAGGGCGGCGTGCAGCCGGTGTCGATCTGGCTCAGCGAGGACTACGCGCGCGCCGGCAAGGGCGGCACGGGAGCGGCCAAGACCGGCGGCAACTACGCCGCCAGCCTCCTTCCCCAGTCCGAGGCGTACGAGAACGAGTGCGACCAGGTGGTCTTCCTCGACCAGGACCGCAACGTCGAGGAGCTCGGCGGCATGAACGTGGTCTTCGTGTACAAGGACGGCACCCTCGTGACGCCGCAGTCCGACTCCATCCTCGAGGGGATCACGCGCGACTCGATCCTGCAGCTCGCCCGCGACCGCGGCCACAAGGTCGAGGGGCGTGCGGTCTCGTTCGACGAGTGGCGCCAGGGCGTGGCATCCGGCGACATCGTCGAGGTGTTCGCGTGCGGCACCGCCGCCGTCGTCACGCCGATCGGCCTGCTCAAGGGCAAGGACTTCGTCGACGAGCAGCCGACGGGCGAGCTCGCCCTGTCGCTTCGCGAAGAGCTCACCGACATCCAGTACGGCCGCCGTGAAGACAAGCACGGCTGGCTGCTGCGCCTCGACGGCTGACCCCTCTGCGGGGATGCGAGAGCGGACGGATGCTGCGGCATCCGTCCGCTCTCTTCGTCGGTGCTTCTCGCTAGGCTTGCCGGGTGAGGATCGCGCGCTTCAGCCATAACGACGCCATTCGATTCGGGATCGTGGACGAGGGGGAGCTCGTCGTCCTCGCGGGCGATCCGATGTTCGCCGGCTACGAGACGACCGGCGAGCGGGTTCCGCTGGCGGACGTCGCGCTGCTGGCTCCCGTCATCCCCCGGTCGAAGATCGTGGCGGTCGGGCGCAACTACCGCGACCATGCCGCCGAGCTCGGCAACGAGGTGCCCGCGGCGCCCATGCTGTTCTTCAAGCCGAACACGTCGGTGATCGGGCCCGGCGACGCGGTGGTGCTCCCGAAGGGCTCCGACTTCATCAGCTTCGAAGGCGAGCTGGCAGCCGTGATCGGCCGCATCGCCAAGAACGTCGCACCCGAGAACGCGCTCGACTACGTCTTCGGCTACACCATCGCCAACGACCTCACGGCGCGCGACTGGCAGAAGTCCGACGGCCAGTGGGCGCGGGCCAAGGGCTTCGACACGTCCTGCCCGCTGGGTCCGGCGATCGAGACGGACTTCGACATCGACGGCCCGGCTGTCATCACGACGCGGCTGAACGGCGAGGTGCGCCAGCAGGGCCCGATCAGCGACATGATCTTCTCGCTCGCCGATGTCATCGCCGTCGCGTCCGCCGCGTTCACGCTCCTCCCGGGCGACGTCATCCTCACGGGGACGCCGGCCGGAGTGGGGCAGATCAGTGCCGGAGACACCGTCGAGGTCGAGATCACGGGGCTCGGGATCCTGCGCAACCCAGCCCGCGATGCCTGACACCCAGCCACCGTCGACGGCCGGCTCGGCGCCGGCCGCGGGAGAGGTCGCCCGGGTTCAGCGACGCACCGTGTGGGTGCTGTCGCTCGGGCAGGTGCTGGGCGGCCTCGCGTTCGGCGCGACGCTCTCGCTGGGCGCAGTGCTCGCGGCCGAGCTGTCGGGCGACGACGCGTTCTCGGGGCTCGCTGCCGCCGCGGTGACCTTCGGCACCGCGCTCACGGCGGTGCCGCTGGCCGCCATCGCGCGCCGCAGCGGCCGACGGCGCTCGCTGACGACCGGCATGGCCGTCGCGCTGATCGGCGTCGCGCTCGTCATCGCGGCGATCGCGGTGCGCGCCTTTCCGCTGCTGCTGGTGGGCTTCCTCGTTATCGGCTCGGGACAAGCGGCGAACCTCCAGTCGCGCTTCGCCGCGGCGGATCTGGCGACGGATGCCTCGCGGGGGCGTGACCTGTCGATCGTGGTCTGGGCGACGACGGTCGGCGCGGTGCTCGGTCCCAACCTCACGGGACCCGGTGAGGTCCTCGGCCGCGCGATCGGCATGCCGCCCCTCACCGGCCCCTACGCGTTCACCCTCGTCGCGCAGGGGCTCGCCATCGTCCTCTACCTCGTCGCGATGCGACCCGATCCGCTGCTGCTGGCGCAGCGGGTGGTGGCGTCCGCGCCCGCCGGCAGCCGGCCGATCGCGCGAGGGGACCGGCCGGTCGCCGCACGGTACGCGATCTTCGCGGTGGCCGCGGCGCACGGCACCATGGTGTCGATCATGGCCATGACTCCCGTGCATCTGGCGCATCTGACGCACGCTGCGACGGAGGCGGCGACGCTGTCGATCATCGGCCTCACGATCAGCCTGCACATCGCGGGGATGTATCTGCTGTCGCCGGTGTTCGGCATCCTGGCCGACAAGGTGGGGCGCGTGCCCACGATCCTCGTCGGACAGGCGCTGCTGGCCGCGGCCCTGCTCACGGCCTCGTTCGGGCAGGCCTCCACGACGTCCGTGACTGTGGCGCTCGTGCTCCTGGGCCTCGGATGGAGCGCGACCACCGTGGCGGGATCCACGCTGCTGACCGAATCCTCGTCGGAGGCGCTCCGCACCCGGCGGCAGGGCATCAGCGACTTCACCATGAGCATCGTCGCCGGGCTCGGTGCGATCGCCGCGGGTGCGGTGCTCGGCGGGATCGGCTACGGCGGCCTCGCCCTCGTGGTGCTCGTGCTCGTGGTGGCGTCGGTGCTGCTGTCACCACTCGGCTGGCGGGCATCGGCGCGGTCGGCTGCGCCGGAGCGCATGGCGGACGGCTGACGGCTCGCTCCGGTTCCCGCCCCGGGGCCGCCCGAACTCAGTGACCGAGTGCCGCGAGTGCCAGGTCGACGTCGTCCGCGTCGTTGAAGAGGTGGAAGGCCACCCGCGCGCGGCCCGATCGCCCCGACGCCGTGATGCCGGCAGTCGTCAGGCGCGCCAGCTCGCACCCGTCTGCATCGTCCCAGGTGACGATCGCCGACGCCCGTTCGGGCTGAGCGATGCCGAGACCTTCGCGGAAGGCGGCCGCCAGCCCGGTGGCGTGCGCGTGAAGCTCGTCAGGGTCGAGACCTGCGAACAGCTCGAGCGCCGGCGCCGCGCCCACGAACGCCTGCCACGCAGGCGACACGTCGAACCGCCGGGCACCGGGGGCGAGTTCGGCGCCGCCGCCGTAGCACGACGACCACGGGTCGTCGCCGGCGTACCATCCCGCGTGGATCGGCGACATGCGGTCTGCGAGGCGCTCCGACACGGCGAGGAACGACACACCGCGGGGTGCGCAGAGCCACTTGTAGGCGTGGCAGATCAGGGCGTCGAACGGGGATGCGTCCACGGGGAGCCAGCCGACTGCCTGCGTCGCATCGCACAGCGTGAGCGCGCCGCTCGCGCGCGCGGCGGCGGCGATGGCGGCAGCATCCGCCACTTCGCCCGTCGCGGACTGCACCGCCGAGAAGGCGACGAGCGCCGTGTTCGCCCGTACCTGCCCGGCCAGCTCGCGCAGGGGAGCGGTCCGCACGGTGAGGTCGCGGCCGGAGTGGACGAACGGCAGCACCACGGACGAGAACTCGCCCTCGGGCACGAGCACTTCCGCTCCGACCGGCAGCGCCGCCGCGACGAGCCCGGCCGCGACGGACGTCTGCGAGCCGATCGAGACCCGGTCCGCGCCGACCCCTACGAGCCGGCCGAACAGGGCTCGCGATCTCTCGACCGCGACGCCGTAGGCGGCGAGGTCGGGATGGCCCGCGGCAGAGGCCTCGAGGTCGGCGATCACCGCGCGGCGGGTGCCCCTGCTCGGGATTCCGACCGTGCAGGCGGCGAGATAGTCCCGGCCGCCGTCGAACTCCCGGGCGGCGGCCTCGATCGCGGAGGAGCGGGCGAGTGCGGGCATGATTCCAGGGTGACGCTGCCGAAGTGATAGGTCTAGGCCAGGTGTTTCATGCAAGACATAACAAGCACTTATGATTGCGGCATGGCCGACGCGTACGACGACGACCCGGTCTTCTCGGCGCGGGAACTGCGCGTGGTGAAAGCGGTCGCCGACGCCGGCTCGATCACCCGGGCCGCCGCGGCGCTGGGCTACAGTCAGCCGGCCGTCAGCCAGCAGCTGAAGCGGCTCGAGCAGCGCCTGGGCATCGCCGTCGTGGAGCGCGTCGGACGCAGCGTGCGCCTGACCGACGCCGGCCGCGTGCTCGCCCGTCACGCCCCCGCCGTGACGACGGCGCTGGATGCTGCGGCCGGCGAGCTGGCCGAGCTGCGCGGTCTCCGCGCCGCTCGGGTGCGGCTGATGGCGTTCCCCTCGGCCTCGCCGACGATCGTGCCGCGCCTGCTCGCCGACCTCGCGCAGCGGTATCCGGGAATCTCCCTCACCTATGTGGAGGCGGAGCCGCCCGAAGCGGTCGAGGCAGTGCGCGATGACCGCACCGACATCGCGCTGACCTTCAGCTACCCGGGCGATCGCGACGACCCGCACGGGTCGAGCGCGCGGGGGCTCGCGGTGCACGCGGTCGGCACCGACGACATGCTCGCGGTGCTGCCGGCGGGCCACCCGGCCGCGACGGACGAGGTGCTCGACGTCGCGGACCTCTCCGAGGCCGACTGGATCGCCGGCTGCCCGCGCTGCCGCGGCCACCTGCTCGAACTCTGCGATCGCGCGGGCTTCGCCCCGCGCATCGCGTTCGAGACCGACAACTTCGTCGCCGTGGAGGGTCTCGTCGCGCAGGGCATCGGCGTCGCGACGCTGCCGCGCATGGCGGTCGAGTCGTTCCCGCGGCTGCCCGGGGTCTCGGTGGTGCCGCTGCCGGCGGGGGAGCAGCGCACCATCCACACCGTCACAGCCCGAGGTGCCGACCGCGTCCCCGCCGTCCGGGCGACTCTCGACGCCCTCGCGCGCCTCATTGCGCAGCCGGCCGGCGAGTCCGGTGCGACGGCGTCCGCGAGGGAGGGCCGCCCGGCGGCAGGCAGTTCGCCCGATAAACTGGAGGGCGATGCCTTCTTCGCCTGATCCCCGCACCACCACCGCCACCGGAGCCGACGTCCGCGTTCGCTTCTGCCCGTCGCCGACGGGACTGCCGCACGTCGGTCTCATCCGCACCGTGCTGTTCAACTGGGCGTATGCGCGTCACAACGGCGGCAAGCTGGTGTTCCGGATCGAAGACACCGACGCCGCGCGCGACAGCGAGGAGAGCTACCTGCAGCTGCTCGAGGCGCTCCGCTGGCTGAAGATCGACTGGGACGAGGGCGTCGAGGTGGGCGGCCCGCACGCGCCCTACCGGCAGTCGGAGCGTCACGCCATCTACCGCGAGGTTCTCGACGAGCTCATCGCCGCGGGCGCCGTGTACGAGAGCTACTCGACCGCCGAAGAGATCGACGCGCGCAACGAGGCGAACGGCCGCGCCAAGCAGCTGGGCTACGACAATTTCGACCGCGACCTCACCGACGAGCAGAAGGCCGCGTTCCGTGCCGAAGGCCGGGAGCCCGCGTGGCGCCTGCGGGTGCCCGACGAAGACCTCACATACGTCGATCTCATCCGGGGCGAGGTGACCTTCCCCGCCGGGTCGTTCCCGGACTTCGTGCTCGTGCGCGCGGGCGGCGTGCCGCTGTACCCGTTCGTGAACCCGGTCGACGACGCGCTCATGGGCATCACGCACGTCATCCGCGGAGAAGACCTCATGCCGTCGACGGCTCGGCAGCTCGCGCTTTACAGCGCGTTGGTGGATGCCGGGATCACGACGTTCGTGCCGCGCTTCGGGCACATGCCGCTCGTGCTGGGGGAGGAGGGCAACAAGAAGCTCTCCAAGCGCGATCCCAAGGCCGACCTGTTCCTCCAGCGCCAGAAGGGCTTCATCCACGAGGGCCTGCTCAACTACCTCGCGCTGCTCGGCTGGTCGATCGGTCCCGACCGCGACGTCTTCTCGCTCGAGGAGCTCGTCGCGTCCTTCGACATCGCCGACGTCAACCCCAACCCGGCCCGCTTCGACCAGAAGAAGGCCGAATCGATCAACGGCGACCACATCCGCATGCTGGAGCCCGCCGATTTCGCCGCGCGCCTCGTGCCGTACCTGGCGGCGGCAGGCGTGATCGACGAGACGCCCACGCCGGCTCAGGCTGCGATGCTGGCGGCCGCGGCACCGCTGGTGCAGGAGCGGATGCAGCTGCTCGGCGACGCCCCGGGCCTGCTGGGCTTCCTCTTCACCGACGCGGTGACGTACCAGGACGACGCGGTGGCGTCGCTGCCGTCGAACGCGAACGAGGTGCTCGCCGCATCGGTCGCCGCCCTGGAGCGGGTGCCCGACACGGAGTTCACTGCTGCGGCCGTCCAGGACGCCCTCGCCGCCGCGCTGGTGGCTCCGGTGGAGGACGGCGGACTCGGACTCAAGCCGCGTGTGGCTTACGGCCCGCTGCGCGTCGCGCTCAGTGGCCGCCGTGTGTCGCCGCCGCTCTTCGAGTCGATGGAGCTCCTCGGCAAGACCGCCACGATCCGCCGCCTCGCGGCGCTGCTCGACGCGCGCGGGTGACGGCTCGGTTTGGAGCACGTGCCGGGGTCGCGTAGACTCGTTCCTCGGCACAGCTTCGGCTGACAGCCTTGGGGTATGGTGTAATTGGCAACACGGCTGATTCTGGTTCAGTTGTTCTTGGTTCGAGTCCAGGTACCCCAGCAAGACAGAAACCCCCGTCTTATCGGGGGTTTTCTCGCGCTCAGCGAATCAGGGTTCTGGTCCTTCCGCCGCGCGGGTGCGACATGCGTGCAATTCCAGACCGCCCCGACCGCCCCGGGGTTGGCTGGGCGTGGTACCGAACCGCCGCCTGTGCCACCATCTATGGATGGCTATCGCCTACAACTACGAGGGTGCCGCCGAGCAGTTCGGTGTGGCCGTGTCGAAGATCCGCACCGCTGTACGCGAGAACCAGATCGCGGCGAAGTACTGGGGCAAGGACGTCCTGATCCCGCATGCGGAGTTGGAGCGGTTTCTGGAGTCGCTGCCCGAGGAGCGTGGCTAAGCTCGACACTCGGATCTGCCTGCTTCAAGGGATCTCGAAACCCCATGCGTTGCGCTTCTTTCCCTCGGAGTCGAACCCGTAAGTGTTGTTCGGGTTGAGCGCTGAGATCTCCTGTGCGATAGACAGAAGAGCGGCCACCTCCGCAACCTTCAGTTGCTGGTCGACCGTCATGTGCTCGATGTCATCAACGGATCCGCTCGATGTTCCAGCTGCGGCTCCGATGGCCGTAGCTAGGACGTCCCAAGCGGTGTTGTAGTCGTTGGCCATTGGGCTTCCTCCAAGGTCGTATCTGATGGCTACCGTAGTAGCACGGCCGGAGAGAGGAATCCCGGCCCTGTGGACAAGCAACCGACATGGCATCCGGTTCTAGCCGCGGTGGAGGGGCCGACCGGTGTCTGGCGGATGACCGCCCCCGATGGCGGCGTCTACGGATCGGTCGAGCTGCGACGCGTGAACGGTGCCACGGCTGCGCGCTACAAGGCGATCTGGCGCGGTGAGGTCATCGGATGGTCCGCGACTCTGCGCGAGGCTTGCTATCGCGTCCACATGGCGCACATCGCGGCGCACGGGCCAGGTGGACGGCCGATGGCGGACTGGGGCGGCGCGAGCTGGCGACAGACGCGCGAGTAGGCGTTGGCGAGTCGACTACTTCACCAAACCCCTCTAGGTCGCGACGAATTGACTCTAGACTCCGGGCCATGTCGGACAATCCCCTCCCTACTGCCACCATCTACGTGGATGGCTTCAACCTGTACCGGCAGAACCTCGTGCACAACCCTGTTGGAAAGTGGCTCGACCTGTGGGCTCTATCGCGGCTGCTACTACCGACGCACGAGATCAAACGGGTTCGATACTTCACTGCGAACGTGCGCCCTCTCAAGGGTTATGACCCGCAGGGACCAATTCGACAGCAGACATATCTGCGGGCGTTGCGAGACAGCGGCGTGGATGTTCACGACAACGGGCAGTTCCGCGCGGATCCGCGAAACCTGCCAATCCTGCCTCTAACGGAGGGACCCGACGGGGAGCTAGTGAAAGTGCGCGTGAGAAAAATTGAAGAAAAGGGGTCAGACGTGAATCTGGCGTCGCACCTGATCTTCGACGCCTGCACAGATCCAAGCGACGTGGCCGTGCTCGTGTCTAACGACTCCGATTACTGCACGGCGCTTCATCTGCTCACCGAGGGACTGGGGAGGCGCTTTGGAGTGTTCTCGCCAATCGAGCGCCCTGCGGCGGCGTTGCTGGCACTTGATCCGCTGTTCGTCAAGCCCATCCGTTCGGCTGCAATTCTTGAGTCCCAGTTGCCCGACCCGTATGTGCGCAAGAACGGGAAGATGCTCACACGCCCCGCCGCCTGGGCATAAAACAGGGGCCTCCAGCGGAGGCCCCGTACCCGGTAGCCGAAGCACCCGGGGGTGTGATCCAAGCGTAGCACTGGGACCGCCGCGACCGCTCAATCGAGACCGATCGCAGGCCGTACCTGAAGCGCTCGCGGCGGCCGGCGTGTGGCCGATGTCTGGCCAGGCTGGCGAATCGACGTAAGAGCCCCGCTCTACTCAAGATAGTTAACGGTGGTGGTGGCGCGATCGCCGGAGATGCGCACAGTGCACTCGAAGTCGTTGCGGATCATCGCGCCGAAGCCGTTCTCTGCATCAACCGTCCCGGTCACGGTCCACGTCCCATTTCCCGCAGCATCGGAGTGGAACTCAGCCGTCGACGGAGCCTTCAGCATGTCCTTGATACGAGCTTCGCATTGGGCGATCGCCTCATACTTGTTGTTCGCGTCGTAGGGCTTGTCCGGCGTCGCCGCGCCGTAAATGATGATCGCTGCGATGATGGCGATGGGCAACGTGATGCATCCGATACAGCCCCACAGCAGCCCCGCAGTGGACTTCTTAGGTTGCAGTTCTGGCCCTGCTTTTGCGTCCATTGCCGGGTTGTACGCCGTACCGGGCCTGGGTGGCGGTGGGTTGCCCTCACTATCTAGATACCGATCAGTCCACGCGGACCCATCGAACCAGCGCTTGCGCCCATTGCCGTCGTCGTACCAGCCCGCCGGCGCGCTCAATTACGGCCCCCCCAAATCCCCATGAGCGTGAAGATAGCGGAGGCCCGCCCAGCGGAGCTAGTCATCAATCCACCGCCGCAAGAAATCGCCCGCCCGCGAACTCGCGAGTGGCTGCCTAAACGCCTTCCACGGTCTCGGCCCTCGGAGAGACGTTCTCGGCTCCGACAGAAGAACTCTCTTCTAGAGAATCAACAACGCTAGTCGCGTCTTCGTCCCCATGCTGCTTCCCGAGTCCCATTCGAGCCCTGGTGCGCAACCGATCAGGCAGGAAGGCAACGACCAATAGTCCGCCGACATAGGATCGTGAGCGCGTTGCACGACTGGATGCACTAGCTAGACATGCAGCTCGGGAGCCGAGCAACTCACGTTGACGTGGGCGACCAAGCGACTATCAACTGGAGAGACCTGGGTGCAGGTGCTTCTGAACGTCGCGATGGACGGCGGCATGCGTGACCTCGACTTCTATGTCGATGGCAACCTCGCGACTTGGGAAAAGAACGGCGCTACCCCCAGCCAAGAGATTCGAGCCGCGGAGAACGGGAAGGCGAGTTCCCATCGTTGCCGGTCGGGTCCTGCTCGAGGGCAAGCGGCGGTGTCCTGATTGGGGAGTGCGCCGCGTCGTCCTAGGCCAGACGCTCCGGGCTCAAGGTTCTCGATCCCGATGAACTTCGGGGCGATTAGGAAAAGCGGCCGGGTCAGTTGCGCCAGCTCACCATGCCAAGCTTATGGAAGTGGAGTGAGAGCGCGGCTGCCGATGTCCGTCCGGCCCGCACCCAGCTCTAGGTGGCGTCCGGCGCGTACTCCGCGCGGAGCTCCCGAAGCCTTCCCACGTAGCGGTCCGGAAGCGCGTCGCCGCGGAGATACGCCGCGACTATGAATGCCGCAGCGGCTGTGGCTTCCTGCCAGTCGTCGAAAGCCACTGCTCGGAGCCTGCCGCCGATCACCACCGTGAGAGCGTCCGCAATAGCCGACCGAAGGCCCGAGTCGGGGACCAAGAGATAGTGATTGCGCGCGTCGCGGTACAACTCGCGTATCTCCTCGTCGTGTGGGATTCCGGCGCCGCCGTTTTGGATGAAGCGACGCCCGACCTCATTCAAGTCATTCAAAACCTCGTGAAGGCGAAGGGCATGATCGCGAGTGGCAGCCCGTCGTTCGTCCGCGAGCGCCGCGTTACGCTCCTGGGCCGCGCGTCGTTCCGCGAAACGATGCTGCTGCCAGGCCGCAGCGAGCGAGACGATCCCAGTCGCCAGCGCGGTCGCGATTACTAGTGCAACCGATTGGGATATCTCGTCGCTCACCTCCGGGACTCTACCGCTCCCTCACAACTCTCGCAGTCAGGGCGTCAGCCAGGTCTGCGGTGCCGCCTCGGGCCGCGAAGAGTCCGCGGCTGGGCGCCGTCGTCGGAAGCGTCCTGCATGAGGCACGGAGGCTTATCGCAGGTCTTCTAGGTCGGTTACCGGCCCAATCTGCTCGAGAACCTCGGCGCCCTGGTTCCGCAGGTCGTCATCCGAAAATGCGCCGCTTAGCCAGGCCGAGAATCGTTGAAGGGTGTTGTTCGCATGTTCCCGCGGGGGATGCATGAGCTCCTCCGCTTGTTCGACGGAGATGCGGTTGACACCGCCCATTTCATCGATAGCTTCCATCGCCCCCGCCCAAAGCTTCATGAGCAAAATGTGGTTGAGCGAGAGCCAATCGGGCGACAGCGTGTCGTCCTTCCCGACCGCGGCTCGATAGACGGCGATGGACGCCCTCAACATCCTCAAGCGGTCCTGCATCGGCTCGGATGTCCCGCTGATACTCACCATGTGCGCAAGCGAGGTCAGGACGTCCGCGCTCGCTCGAAGTCTCCGCTCCTCGTTTTCGCGTTCGAAACGGCGACGGTCCTCCGCCTCCCGCAGCGCAGCTTCCTCGCGCCGGTCGTGTTCTGCGGCTCGTCGCTCACTTCGCGCCAGCCAGACAGCAATCAAGGTAGGAACCAAGATCGCTAGAACAGGTATCAGGAAGTCGCGAATAACCACCCACACATCGACGGCCTGCATAACTGGTTCCGAGCTCGGCGTCATGGGCAGATGGTAGCGGGGCGGTATGGCGTAGCTATCCGGCGTTCTCGATCGACTCCTAGATGATGCGCTGCACCAGAAGCCCCTGCGGCGGCAAGTTGCTCAAGTCCAAGATTCCGGGGGGAACGGGCGCTCCGCTTGGCGTCTCGAATCCAGGAGGCAACTCGACTCCATGGTCAGCGCTCACTGTCAGAATCTGTATGTCGGCTTCGGGCAAGGCGCCGAGGCTCTCGAGTGCTTGGAGGAGGCCGCGGATCGTTGCAACCGAAGTGCTCTCGGGGATGATCCAGAGGTAACCGGTGGTGTCGAGCATGGCGAAGACTCTAGGCCGATTCGTGGGTGGAGGTGCCAGGGTAGGTTTCGCTGGCACCCCCGATCGTTAAGCCTGATGATCATCCGATCCCCCTCAGCGCGAAGTTCAACCGCTCCGCAGCGACACGGCCGATCATCTCCTCCGACAAGCCCTCAGCAGGGTTGATCGTCATCTGCACCGTCGGCCCGCCAGCGGAGCCCGCGGGTACCGCCGCCTGGACCAGACCCCCGGTGACGGACTGCAACTGCCGGTACTGCTTCTCAAGCCCCGACGCGAACTGCTCCGCGATAGCCGCACCACTGTTCGCCAGCGCCGTCCACCCCGACCCCGAGAACGGGCCATGCTCAGCCGGGGAGTTCGGGAAGAACCCCTTCACAAACCCGAGGACACCGCTGACCGCGTCACCGACCGGCCGGAACATCGAATCGATACCGTCAACGAACCCCTGGATCACAGCGCGGCCCGAGTTGTACAACCACGACCCAGCGCCGACGAACAGCCCGGTGATCCGATCGGGGATGCTCAGGAACCACCCCACCGCCGTAGTGACGTTGTCGCGGACACCGTTCGCGAACTGGGTGACATGCCAGATCATCGTTCCGACCGCGGAACCCACCTTCGTCCCGGTCTCCTCCGCGGCACGGAACACCATGCCCCAGAACCCGGGCAGCTCAACGAGCTTCGCTTTGAACTCATCGAAATTCAGATCGCCGTTCAGGTACTGCACGAGCCCCTGCGCGGCACCGAAGCTGTCCGACAAGGGCGCTACGAAGTAGTCCCGGAGGAAGTTCCCGGTCTCCTTCACACCGGTCCCGAGGTCCTTGATGCCCTGCTGCGTGTCAGGCGCGTTCAACCAATCGGTGAAGTCCTCGAGCGCGGGAATCATATCCGCGGTCATCCAGTCGACAACCTCTTCAGCCACCGGCATGAAAGCCTGACCGAGGCGGACCGAGATGTTCTCCCACTGCGCCGCGAGGATCGCCTGCTTGCCCGCCATGCTCTCGGCCTCCTGGGCGGCCTGGCCCTGCATGACGGCCGTCTGCTGCCACAGCGACGCGTTAGCCGCGAGGGTCTTCTGCTGCGCGGTCAGTGCCCCGTTGCCGTCGTAGATGCCGAGCTCGAGCGCCTTAGCCTTGAGTGCGGCATCGTCGAGCTGGACGCCGAAGACCCGGATCGGTTCCATCTCGCCCCGGAACGCCGAACCGATAGCGCCGATCGCCTGCTCGATCGGGACGTCACGGAACGCTGCCATGTCCGCGGCGAGCCCGAGGAGGTCCGTGGAGAACTCGGCAAGGTCATCGCCGGTCAGTCCGGCCGCCTTGCCCATCAGGCCGAGATCGGTGGCGCCGTTGAGCGCTGACAGGGACGACAAGCCGATGCTCTTCGCGGACGCCTTGGCGAACTTCTGGATCGTTCCCGCGGAACCCTCGAAGACGTCCTCAACCGCGCTCGAGATTTGCTCGAACGATGACGCGTTGGACAGGCCGTCGCCGATAGCCTGCATGGCGTTGCCGATCAGAGCGCCGATGCCGAGAGAGAGGCCCGCAACTGCCGACGCGCCGAGCAGCGTCTTACCGAATCCGGACACGAAACCGCCTGCGGCAGCCTTACCACCCTCCTTGCCGGCCGAGTCGCTAGCGGCGGTGACCTGACCCGTGAGGATCCCGTTGAACCCGGACGCCTCTGGAACTACTTCTACAAACGCCCGGTACATGGGCGACTCGTTGAGGGCCAAATAGACCACTCCCTTTCCGATCTGAGTCGGGCCGGGAGCTGCCCTGTTGAGTTGTGTTGGTTCGACTAGTTAGAAAGACAGCGGGACTCGTCGACGGTCCCGTCTGGCTGCACAGTGCACCGTGCGTGGTGAGCGTGCGGGAAGTACTCGCGGCCGAATGCGCGGTACAGCGTGTAGCCGAGCACGGTCACGGACTCGCCCGCATCGAGTCGCTCAGCGCGTCCCGCGAGATCGCGGCGCTCGCACGAACGGAAGAGGCCGACGAGTCCAGGACCATCCGGGCGATGCTGGATGCCGGCACGCTGTCTAGGCACGATCCCACCGCCTGCGCGCTGCTCGCTGGTGACGGACCGCCTTCGGCTTCTCCGCCTCGCCAGGCAGCCTGATGGCCTCTGCAACCCGCGCCATGGCCGCGTACTGCAATCGCAGCTCAGACACCAACGGCGACACTCGCACCTGCCCCTTCGAGCCGGTGTCGAGGTAGCCGTGGGTCGCGAGCTCTGCCTCCAGCGCTGCGATGTGCCGCGCCTGCCGCTCCAGCACGCCGAGCAAGACGACCTCACGTTCATCCCACTCCAGATCGTCAGGCAGCGCAGCCTCGAGTACCGCCCGAGGGTCAAACGCCGGCCCTACAGCCCTCAGATCGCCCATACAAGCCTCCGGAAATCAAACTCAATCGCAATGCACACGGGAAGAATCACAGCCCCTCCCGCGTGAGGTTGAGGGGTGGGAGAGGGTGCCCCCCACCCGTCTTCGCGGTCAGGTTTGGTCGTTGAAGTTGTCATGCTGTCTGTCGCCACACTGCAAGCAGACGATGTAGTCGTACGCGAAACCGCGGAAGTCCGTGGGTCGCTCCAGGCGGGTGTGTGGGCAGTCGTGGTGCTGGTGGGTGGGCGGGGGGTCATTCGGTGTGAACATGCCTGCTCCTTCGTTGCGGGTCGACTAGTGATATCGACCGCTCTGCTGTTTAACTTCGGCATGGCGGGTCCTCGTATGTCGGTGGGGCGGGGTGGATCAGACCCCGCCCCGGGCGGCGGTCACTTCCGGGCGGGTTGTCCCAGCTCTGACCGGAGGTCTGCGGACAGGTTCCGGACTCGCGCGGAAGCGTCGGGTTCGCGGACGATCGCTTCGATGTATGAGAGTGGGTGAATCGTTCCGTACTGGTTGCCGTCGACCCAGATGCGGGGGCCGGCTGGGTCGAACGCCGGTTCCGTTTCTAGTCCGTGCTCAATTCGGTGGCGGTCGATGCCGAGTGCGGTGAGTGCGGTCTTCCATTCGTGCATCCGGTTGAATCGCTCGTCGGCGGCGGTGATGAAGGCGGACACGGCCTTGTCGACTTGGTCGAGTAGCTGCACGAAGTGTTCCGCATCACCTATCTGGCTGGCGAGGATTTCGTCGCGGATGGCGCTGATCGCATCGTGCTGGTCGAGTGCCAGTTCTCGTTCTCGCTGCGCGTTGAGGCGGCGCAGCTTGAGGTCCAGCGTTCGTGCTTCGCGTTCGAGGTGCTCGATGTCCTTGAGTGACTTCTTCGGGTCGCCGGCGATGATGCTCGCTTCGGTGTCGAGCAGCCGCTGGGCGAGGGTCTGCTGCTCGGTCTCGACGGCGGTGATGAGTTCCGTGGTGGGCGTCATGTCTTTTGTTCCGTTCGGGTTGAGGGGATTAGGCGGGCAGGTTGCCGACCTGGCTTCGGAGGATTCGCTCGAGGTCTTCGTTTCGCAGCTCCGGTCGACGTAGGGCTTGGAGCGGCAGCGCGGCCATTTTTCCGACGTAGAAGTCCGCGTCGAAGCTGCCGATTGTGGACTGGTCGACACGGATCTTGCCGCCGCCAAGGTGACCGCCGTCGAGGACGAGTGGCGCAATTCCGGCTTGCCCTTCGGGGACGACGGCTCGCTCGTTGCTGGTGATCGTCTCGACGTTGAGGCCTAGGAGTGCCCGCCGCCATTCGCGAATGGTGGTCGCGCGTTCCTCGGCGGCTTCTCGAAAAGCGAGGAGTGCAGATTCGAGATTGGCCAGAAGGTCCGCGTAGTGATCGGCCGTTCTCAGGCTCGAGGCCTCGATCTCGTCACGGATCGCTCGGATACGTGCCAGGCGATCCTTCTCTACCGATTCGACGATCTGTGATTGAGCAGCCTGGGCAGCGAGGTCGGCGACGCGCGCGGCCCGTTCCGCGTCTTCCAGATCGGCGATCGTGTGTTTGCCTCTGCCTGACGCGAGCTCGGCTTCGATTGTGTTGGCGTAGTCGCGAGCCGATGCGGCCGCTGCCTTTGCTGCATCGAGGAGCTCTTCGGGGGTTACGGTCTTGCTGGCCATCTGTTAGTTCTCCTGGTTCTGGATCTCTCGGGGGTTCGTCGGTTCTGTGTTCGGCGCCTATTTGCCTGGTCGTGGCGGTACAGGTGCGGGGCGATTCTTCTGTTGCTTCTTCTCCCAGAGGCGATGTAGGTCTTGTTCGAGCAGCGCGCACGCCGAGTGCTGTCGCTCGTCCTGGACGCGGCGGTTGCGCCGTGGCATCAGGTGGTCCACACGTGCGCCGGGAGCGTCCGAGGTGCCCGGGACTTTGTGCGGTGTACCTCCTGCACAATCTCGGCGACACCCTTGGACCGCTGTTCGGCGTTGAGATTCGCGCAGCGAGGACATCGAGCGACCGCTTCGGCAGCTCGCTCGCTGAGACTCACTTGCGGTCCCGCTTCTTGCGGATGCCGTTGCGGAGGCTGTCGTTCGCGGCATCAAGGTTGACCTGGACCCGGTCGCCGGCCATGGCCACGGTCTTGTCCAGGACGGCCAGGATCGCGAGTGGCAGAGCGATTACGAATGCGGCCTGACTGTTCACGTCGGCGTACGACGAGATCGCGGCAGTGATCCGCATGGTGCGGGCGGTGTGGTCGGTGAGGTCCGCCAGTTCGAGCGCGAGCCGTTGCGCGTGGAAGACGGCGGTGCTGTCAATCGGAGTCATTCAGGGTTCCCACTTTCGAATCAGGGCTGTTCGGATTGCTTCGAGCCACCAGCGGAGCCAGGCGATATCCATCACCTGCTTCGTCTTCCGTACTGTCTTCCGGCCCACCAGCCGGCGGGTGTGGGCATTGCTTTCACTGCGGCTTCGCAGTACTGGCGAAGAGGGCACGACGCGCAAAGCCCTCTCATGTCGTTCGCGTCGTCGGCCGTCTGCTCGTCACGAATGAACCGCTGGTCGTCCTCACAGGCGGGGCGGGTGCGGAGCATCGCATTAATGAGCACCTGGTATTCGGCGTCACCGCGTGCCACGGGTCACCTCCTGCCCGTCCGAGCGCTGGAGGCGCGGCCACACATGACAGTCGGGCTCATGCCACGCCTGCACGATCGGTTCGTTCGTTGTCGGGTGCTTCACGACACGTGTCCAGGGATTGCACCCCCGACAGTCTTCGAGCCAGACGCGGTAATTCATGCGGGCACCGCCAGGGTGTTCCTGGTGAGCGTTCCCCGTTCCCCCCCTATAGGGGTGGGGAACACGGGAACACGCACCTCTTCCGGTGTTCCGGGGGCGTTCCCCAGCGTTCCGGGAACGCTGTTGAAGGCGCGGAAGGCGGCGGAAGCTCTGGTAGACCCCCATCCCATGCGCGTCTTCACGTCTCGCACGCTGGAAGGTGCGGGACTGAGCCGGTTGAGGATCGTCACGTCGTCGAGTGGAGCGGGCTTGTTCGCGGGAACGGTGAACCTCGCAAGCAGCGCCTCGCCGCGTGGCTCGAGGCTGAACACTGCAACAGGCGGTTCCCGATCGGGCTCACAGTGCCCGCGAAGTGATCCGTGGCGGTCTTTCACGATCGACAGGACCGCCTCCCCGCCGTAGCCGGGACGGAATGGGCGAGTGTTCGTCACGCGCAGCAGAGCGCCGTCCAAAGCACGCTTCTTCGCCGCGGTTCCGGTCGCGCCGTAGCTGCGGCTGGATTCCGACTTCGCTTCGTGATCGATCGCAAGCACACCGGCACCGAACGCTGTAAGCGCAGTGAGCACCTGACGATTGACCCTTGTGAAGTCGTCCGCGTCGTTGGAGTTCGCGCCAAACATCGGCAGCAGCTCCCCGATCGAATCAACGACAACGAAGGTGGGTTGCCAGAGTTGCGTGTCAGCCACGACTTGCAGCAGCTCGGCAGGCTCATCGGGGGTCGTGAGGCGGAACCTAGCGGGATCGGTAAGGGTGTCGCGAGCGACGGCGAGTTGCCGGAATCGGTTGATGATCGCAGCGGGTCCATTGTGGTCGAGGTCGACCCTGAGAACCCGTCCATCACTGAACATCTCGTCAGCAGCCATCGCCCCGGCGACAAGCGTCTTCCCGGCCTCAGGGGCTCCCAGAAGCGCGTTGACAGCCGCGGCGTAGCAAAGCGGGATCCCGTCGCTCCTGCGGCCTCCTACCGTCGTCTGGGGCGCTTCTCCGCCACCGTCGAGAATCGATGCGACGTCAATGTAGAGACTCATGCGCCACCCGACTTCATACGGGCCTGCGCGACGTCGAATGCCTTCAGCGTGCGAGCGTGCTCGGCGTGCACCTTTTCGGGATTGTTGGCGACGTAGTACCAATAGTCGGCCTCACGGTTCGCTCGCTCGGCGCGCGCCTTTACTCGCTCGCACCCGGCGTGAAAGCCGTCGGCCCAAACTCGCCACAAATCCCACGGCAACTCGTGTGCGTGGATCTCACCATTCAGAAAGCGCTCCACGGTAAACTTGTCCTGACGAACCCGCCGCCCAGCGAGATTCTCGGAAGCGCCCCCCTGGGGCGCTTTCGCATTCATGCCGCCACCCGACGATCGCGGGAGAACTGCTCGAGCGATTCAGCGCGCTCGAGATCGACGTTTCTCGCCGCATGTTCGCCAACGGGGTCCGCGTGGCCAGCCGCGAAGATGTCGAAGCCGGCCCACGACAGGCGCGTTTCGCGTTCGTCGATGAACTTGTCGATCACCTTCTGCGCGTACTCCGCAGAGCCTTCGCGGAAAGCGCGTCGAATCATCCGAGAGAACTTGGACGGCTGAAATTCGATAAGTGCCGCATCGCACCGGAATGCTGCGTAGTGCAACAGCTCGTCGACAGTCACGCGACCACCGCCAGTGGGCGGGCGTTGTTGATGGCGCTCTCGAGGTTGACGCGGATGAGTCGCGGTCCAACGCGGCGGGCTTCAATCACGCCGGAAGAGATCCAGCGGCGAATGGTCTTCTCTGTGACGCCGTAGGCAATGGCGGCCTGCTGGATGGTGCCCCACTGGGACATGTGCTGCTCCCTCGCATAAAGGCTCGGGAGCGAAGCCGGATACTGCTCGGTCCCGAAACGAAGAAAACCGAGACAGACACGAATCATGGGATTCGCTCTGTGCTCGGTGTCCGTTTCGGCTCCCGGCGCCCGTTGGGCTCCGGTTTACCCTTCGACATGTGGGGAGGTCGGCTCACCGTTTCGGCTGTGCCTTCTCCTGCGACGTCTAAGCAGTCGGTTTTCGATTGTGGCGGGGATCAAACTTCCCCCGCGGTACAAGCGTAACCGACGCCGTGGACATTAGAAGCTTTCTTCGGGACATTAGAGGAAATGCCCAGGTCACACGGCGTGTCTTCTGTGAGGGGACCAGCAGCGTCAGGATATGGCTGGTGGCTGGACGAACGGACTCCCCACGTTCACGTGAACGTAGGGAGTCCCTTCGGGCCAAGCCTCGGATTCAAACCGCCCGCCCCAGGCCACGGAACAGCACCGGGTCGCCGTCGAAGGTCGCGTATAGGTCGGCGAAGTCGGTCAACCACCATACTCGGTGCACGCCGCGCATCTTCTTGTTGAGAGTGCTGTAGGGGATCCCGCTCGCGGCTGCGAGTTGCTTCTGTGTCATCCCACGTGCCCGCAGCAGTTCTTGGATGTTGTCCCGAAGCTGCCGCCAGAACACGTCTTGCTCGCGGTGTGTATCAGCCCTGGACGTGGTGCGCTCAGTACTGTTGTTAGTGGTCATCATTGGTCCTTTCAGTGATGATCTGCCCTCGCCGTGTTCGCGCGCGGTGAGGGCGCCTTCTTTTGTTCATGTGCGTAGGTTTACGCACCTCCGGCGAGGTCACTCATTCGTCTCGCAAGCTCTTCATCACGGCCAGCCTCATGCTGGTACCGCATCGCCACACTCATGTCGTTGTGCCCCATGCGACGCATCAGCTCCTTCGTGGTGGCCCCCGCCATCGCATAGCGCGTCGCACCGAAATGGCGAAGCGCATGGAACGGCATGTCCTCGCGACCAGCAGCGGCCCGAGCAGGCCGCCAGAACTGAGCGAACGAACCCGCCGACAGATGTTTCGAAGCATCCGACAATGCAGGGAAGACTAGAGCGTCATCGCTCGCGTTCAATGACGACAGGTGAGCGCGAATCGGGGTTGTGAGCGTGTGCGGGAGTGCGACCGTCCGGTTGCCGGCGAACGACTTGGGCTTTCCGATGACGAAGCCGTCTGACTTCGTGTACGTCACGGCGCGGGAAACCGCCAGCGTCACGGTCTCACCGCTGATGAGCACGTCGCCGCGGCGTAGCTCTGTCAACTCGCCCCAGCGAAGGCCGCTCCAGGCCGCGACCTCGATGAGTAGTGACAGCCTCCGATCGATGCTTGCAATGATGATCGCGAGCTCGGCGTCAGTTGGCGGCTTGACGTCCCGACCCGTCGACGCTTTCGACGCGCCCTTGATCTGACACGGGTTGTCGTCGATCAGGCCATCCCCTACTGCGGTGGCCATGACCGACTTGAGCAATCGGTATGCGTGGCCCGCCTGGGTTTGCTTGCCTGACTTCGCTTGCTCGGAGTACCACCGTCGAACATCGTCAGGACGAATCGCGGAGAGCGGCTTGTGCTCGAACGGTGCAAGGGGGCCAGCAACTAGCCGCAAGTACTCATCGCGCGTACGTGGTTTCAGAGGCTCACCCCGTGAGTTGGTGCGAGTGTCGACGTGAGCGCGCGCGTAGGGGCCGAACATGGCCGGCGCGGCGGAGACGGGCGAGCGCCACTTCTTGTCAGCGATCTCGATCCGCTTGCGAGAAAGCCATGCGCGGGCATCCGTCTGTGTGTCGAACGTCATCGGTGCGGTGTATCGACGCCGATGACCCTTCTCGTTGACGTCGTTCTCAGGGCCGAGGTGGGATGCCTGGTAGCGGCCCGAAGGGAGTTTGCGTATAGCGCCGAACGTTTCACGGCGCTTGCGCTGTGCTGCCATCAGTTGTTCCCCCGCGTGCAATAGGACGTGCAATATCCCTTGTCGTTCAGTGTCCACTTGATGGGGTCAGTGCGTCAACCGACACACCGAAGAACTGAGGGAGTCTTGCGGCAATCCCGCGATATCGAGCAGGTTGGGACAGTCGATGTGTTACTGATTCTGGTTCAGTTGTTCTTGGTTCGAGTCCAGGTACCCCAGCAGTAGCCCCTGAGTTTCCACGGAAACCAGGGGTTTTTGTGTTCCTGCGACGTCTCTGACACGCTCTCACTGTCGATTCTGTGCGCAAAGGCTCCATTCCCGCGCCTCCTGCGAGCTGCCGGAAGCGCGTTCACGCCGAACACCTGAGCGGCCTCGCGTCACGCCGCATCGGTGGCCATGGGCTCTCGTCTGCCGCCATCGCCTCATCGATCGAGTTGCATCCGCGCCCATGTGCATGACGTGGCGGCGCCGAACACCACGGGCACAGCGACCACCGCCAGCAGCGCGATCCAGGGGACGCTGTCGGGGGCGATCGCCCACAACGCGGGGGCGACGAACGGCACCCAGGCGCCGACGCCGAGGATGGCGCACACCTGCGCGGCGATGAGGAGCACGATGGTCGCGGCGATACCGGCGAGGGTGCTGCGTGCAACGCTGGCGATCCATCCCGCCGGGACGGCCAGCAGAGCGGTCAGCATCGCGAGGATGGGAACGCGCACCAGTTCGCCGATATGTTCAGCGTCGACGACGAGCAGCCCGGCCATCGAGCCGATGGCGAGGAGCATGAGGGTCAGCGCCGCCGAGACGGCGGCCGCCCAGGCCAGGTACACGAGGAGCTTGCCCCAGGCGATTGTGGAGCGCGAGACGGGGAGCGCGAAGAGGCCGGCGATGGTGCCGTCGGTGAACTCCCGCCCGTAGAGCCACGCGATGAGGATCCCGCAGGCTCCGAATCCGCCGGCGGCGAGGATCTGTGCTGCGGTGCCCACGAGAAGGGTCCAGCCGTGTGTTTCGGCCAGCGGGCCGAGGCGGGCGAGCACGCGCTCGTCGCCCGCAGCGGCGGCGCTGAGCAGTCCGATGGTGAGAGCTGCCAGGCCGAGGATCAGGATGCCGGTAGTCCAGGGCAGGACGCGTGACGCGACGAGTTTGCGCATCTCCACCGACGCGGCGGTGCGCAGCGCGGTCATGCTTCCCCCCGGGATTCATCGTCGGCGTGCACCATCGTGAAGAACGCCCGCTCGATGTCCGTCGTGGCAGGGTCCAGAGTGCCGATGATGCGACCGTCGTTCATGACGCTGATGCGATCGGCGATTCGGGCGACTTCGTCGAGGTGATGGCTGGAGACGAGCACACCGGCGCCGGAGCCGGCCCGGCGGACGAGCGCTTCTCGGAGCAAGATCACGCCGGCCGGATCGAGCGCATTGGTGGGCTCGTCCAGAACGATGAGCTGCGGGTGATGCAGCAGGGCCGCGCCCAGGCCTAGTCGTTGCCGGTTGCCGAGGGACAGTCGGCGTGCGCGCACGCTCGCGTAGCGGGTGAGATCCAGTTCCGCCATCACTGCCTGTGTCAGGCGGTTGGCGTCTGTGCGGGGTATGCCGTGCAGCCGCGCGGCGAGCCGGAGGTTGGTTCGCACGTCGAGCTCACCGTACGCGAGTGCTTGTTCGACGAGGTGACCGACGCCGGCCCACTGTTCGTGCGGAAGCCCGGTTATGGGGGTGCCATTGAGAACTGCCTCGCCCATGTCGGGGCGGAGCATTCCCAGCATGAGTCGCATCAGCGTGGTCTTCCCAGCTCCGTTGAGACCCACGAGCGCATGGATCTCCCCGGGCTCGACGGTGAAGTTCAGACCGCGGACGCCGGCACCGCCGGGGAACTGGCGGCGCACGTGTCGCAACTCGGCGCGCGGCGGTACCCGTCCGCCAGGAGTCAGGGTTCCCTCTCGCACGGTCGGTCCCATCGTCGAATCGATCGCCGACCAGGCTTCCCGGCACTCCTTCGGAAACGATACAGCGGGTGGGTCGCCGACGGATCTCATGAAATCCGGTTCGCGTCTACGCGGGACCTTCGGCCCGTCCTGGACTCTCCTTGGCGGCAATGCTCGTCTCATGACCACCTCGAGGACGGGCGCCGGCGCACCGCCGCGGTCCACTGGCGCAACCGCAACGATCGTCGGCATCGTTCTGCTGGCTTTCGGCCTGCTCTGTGCGGGCGGGGCTGGCGCCGTTCTGATATCGGCGACTGTTGCCAGGGGCATCGAACAGCTCCAAGCCGAGGACGGCTTCCTCGCCGCAGGTTCCCTCGCTCTTTCCACCGACGGCTACGCGTTGTCCTCACCCGCCGGTGACCCCTTGGAACTGCACGGCGACACACGGGCTCTCCCGTTCGACATCGCGACCTTCCGCGTGACGATCACCTCAGCGGGACAGCCGGTATTCGTGGGCATCGCGCCCCAGCGCGACATCGACCGCTACCTCGAGGGTGTCGCGCACAGCGAGGTCGAGGGACGGTATACGTCTTCGTCTCCCGATTATCGTCAGGTGCCGGGTGACGCGCCCTCGGTGCCCCCCGGGGAGCTGGACATCTGGGTGTCCTCTACTGCCGGGCCGGCGCCCCAAGAGCTGCAGTGGTCGTTGACTCCGGGCGAGTGGGGCATGGTCGTCATGAACGCCGACGGCACGCGCGGGGTCGATGTCGACATGGACGTCGCAGCCCGGAGCGGCCTGCTCACGCCCGCCGCGAACTTCCTGACCGCGGTCGGATGGGCGGTCTTCCTCCTCGGCGCAGGTGCCGTCGTCGCGGGGGCAGTGGTCCTGGGCGTCGGACAGAGCGGACTTCGCTCTTTCCGCGAAGCGGAACGCGACCACGCGGCGACCGCGTGGCGCACATCAGGGAACGAAGGAGCGGTGCGATGAGGGTGATGGTGGCCTACGCGAGCAAGTACGGAGCGACGGAAGGCATTGCACGCCGTCTCGGGACGGTGCTCGAGGAACAGGGTCTCGACGTCGACGTCGTCAAATGCGGCGATACCCGGGTGGCGTCGGGTTACGACGGTTACGTGGTCGGATCGGCGACATACGAATTCAACTGGCGCAAGGATGCCAGGAAGTTCGTGGAGCGCAACCAGGCAGAGCTCGCGATGCATCCCGTGTGGCTGTTCAGTAGCGGCCCCTTGGGTACCGAGCGAACCGACAAGGAAGGAAAGGACGTCCTCGAGGGCGCACGACCCAAGCAGTTCGACCAGTACGCCGATACGCTGCATCCTCGCGGGATGCAGGTGTTCCGCGGCGCATATGATCCGGACAAGCTCCGTGGCGCCGATCGGTTCATCGCCTGGATGCCAGCCATTCGCGACATCCTGCCGGAGGGTGATTTCCGGGAATGGGATGCGATCGACGCGTGGGGAGTCTCCATCGCCGACGCGCTCCGATCTGCGAGGACGCACGCGTAGCGCGACGACCTCGGCACCGGTCTCTCCCTGAGTCGGCCTTCGGGCGGATACTGGCAGGTGGAGACTCCGGCTTCATGGGCGCTGATCGTCCATGTCGATGACGGTCGGGGCCCGCAGGCCGGTGTGTGCGTGGTCACCGGACATGTCGATGACGAGAGAGCCCGCGGCCCGTCCCGAACGCAGGTCTTCGACAGCTTTCGCCGTTTGGTCCAAGCGATAGCGGTTTACCGCCGCCCGCAGACCCAAGCGATTCGCTACTCGAAGGAAGGCTTCGCCGTCGGCGCGCGTGTTGGCGGTGACGCTGCGAAGGTCCCGTTCCCGGAACAGATGGTCGGCGTACGTCATCCGCGGCACGTCGGACATGTGGATGCCGGCAAGCACGACTGTGCCGCCGGCGGCGGTTGCTGCGAGTGCCGCGAGGACGAGGTGGCCGGCAGGTGCGAAGATGATCGCGCTGTCCAGGGCCTCGGGAGATTCTGCCGTCTCGTGTCCGACGAATCCGAGGTCGAGCGAACGCGCAAGGTTCTGATTCTGTTCGCCTCGCGTCATCACGTGTACTCGTGCCCCGCCTGCGGCGGCGATGCGTGCCGTGAGGTATGCGCTTGACCCGAACCCATAGATGCCGAGGGTGCCGCCTGGTGGGAGAGCGGCGCGTGAGAGGGCGCGGAATCCTATGATCCCAGCGCACAGGAGCGGGGCGAGTTCGACGGGATCGACGTCCTGAGGGATGGCATAGGCATATCGCTCGTCCACGAGGCACAGTTCCGCGTAGCCGCCGTCGACATCCCACCCCGTGAAGGTTGCGGAGGGGCAGAGATTCTCGCGTCCGGTGCGACACCAGTTGCAGCTCCCACATGTCGACGCCAGCCACGCAACGCCCACCCGATCACCGTGGACGAAACGCGTCGTCTCGGCCCCCAGGTCGACGACCTTGCCGACGATCTGGTGACCCGGGACGATGTTGTCCCGGTGGCGGGGGAGTTCGCCGTCGATGACGTGCAGGTCGGTGCGGCAGACGCCGCACGCTTCGACTCGGACGAGAACCGAGCGGGCTGTAACCGCCGGCACCGCCGTCGCAGCCTGGCGCAAGTCGCCCTCACCAAGGGAGGCCCACGCCTGCATGGTCGAGAGATCGCGGATCATGGTCGCATCCTGCCTGGGACGCGTTCTTCGCCCCGGGTACTAGGTCCCGCGGCTCGAGCCCGCGGGCCATATGACTTTGGTCCCCCCGGCCCGTGCGCGCTTCGCGGACTGTTGAGTCATGGAGCAGAGTCTGGATGCCGACCGGGTCATCGTGGGCGTGGACGGTTCGAAGTCGTCTGTCGCTGCGCTGAGGTACGCAGCCCGTATCGCCGAAGCCTTCGATGCCCCGATCGAGGCGGTCACAGCGTGGAGCTACCCCCCGTTCGCTGAACCCGCGCTGATGACGGAGTGGTCACCAGAGTCGGACGCTGCGGCGATCCTCGATGACGCGATCGCTGAAGCGTTCGGTGACGCGCCGCCTCGAGAACTCACCCGCTCGGTGCTTGTCGGTCCGGCAGCCCGTGCACTCATCGAGCGCAGCGAAGGTTGCGCGATGCTCGTGCTGGGCAGTCGCGGCCTGGGCGGGTTCGCGGGCCTGCTTCTCGGTTCGGTGAGCGCGGCATGTGCGGCACACGCCAAGTGCACCGTCGTCATCGTCCATCCCCCTGCCAGCGTCACCGGGCACGGCGCCAGCGAGCCTCCCGCCGAGCCGACCGCCGACGAAACGTGATCCCCGGAAGGAGCTGTGATGCGGGCGCTCGTGATCTATGAGTCCATGTTCGGGAACACCGGCAAGGTGGCCTCGGCGGTGGCCGATGGTGTGGCCGACGGTGCTGACGTGACGCTTCTGAACGTCGTCGATGCGCCGGTGCAGATTCCCGGCGATGTCGGCCTGCTCGTCGTCGGTGGACCCACGCATGCTTTCTCGATGTCGCGGATCTCCACTGGTCGGAGCGCCGCTCGGCGAGGCGGCGCGTACACAGACCTGCCCGAAGGCGTTCGCGAATGGCTGGACGGCCTGAAGAGCGCGCCGTCCGATTGTGCGTTCGCCGCATTCGACACTCGGGTGGACATGCCGCTGCTGCCCGGCGCGGCTTCTCACGCCGCGTCGCGCAGAGCGAGGAAGCTCGGGTTCACCGTGCTCGAGCCGGCCAGCTTCCTTGTCAAAGGGTACGAAGGTCCCCTTGTGTCTGGCCAGCTGGAGCGCGCACGCGACTGGGGCCACGGCCTGACTGAGCAACTGGCCGGGTGATCGCGGCGGCGCACCGCTGACGAGCCACGGCCGAGCTCAGGCCGAGCCGCTAGCCGCGAGGTCATCGATCAGCCGGATGAAGGCGTACGCGTCCCCTGGCGGGACCATCGTCCCGGCACGTCGGAGCGCGCATGGTCACGCTGGAGATGCGCACTTCCCGCGCAGAGGAGAAGGGAACATCACCATGGCAGGCAACCTGGTCCGTTTCGACCCGTTCGCCGAACTGCGCGCGCTCACGAGGGACCTCTTCGACGGAGGCGGCCTTCGCACGATGCCGGGACGGATGCCGACGACCGACGTCTACACCGAAGACGACAAGGCCCTCATCGTCGAAGCACACTTGCCGAACTTCGATGAGCAGGACGTGAGCGTCGACGTCGACAGAGGCGCGCTCGTGATCCAGGCGCAACGGCACGAGAAAGAAGAGGACAAGAAGAAGAAGTACGTGGTGCGCGAGTCCACCACGAGCTTCTACCGGAGCATCCTGCTCCCCGAGCAAGCGGATGAGAAGGAGATCACGGCCACTTTCGACCACGGAGTACTCAAAGTCACCGTGCCGCTCGCAGAGTCCGCCGCGCCGCGCAAGATCGCCATCGGAGGCAGCGCTGCTCCGGCCTGAGCCGATCTCCCGCCGGGTCGCGTGCCTGCGTCCGACCCGGCGGGGCACCTTGACCCGCAGCCGGCGCGCGTGCCGGCGTTGACTGGAATCTGAAGAGAGGTTCGCCATGGAAGTGATTGAGGGTCGGTTCGAGGGCCGCACTATTGTCGTGACGGGAGCGGGATCGGGTATCGGACGCGCCACCGCCGCACGCATCGCCGCGGAAGGCGGCCGCGTGATCGCCGTCGACATCTCGGGGGAGCGACTGGAGGCGCTAGCGGCCGATCTCGGGCCGGCAGTCGAGTGCGTCACCGGTGATCTCTGCGACGACGCCGTCATCGAAGACGTCATGGCGGCGGCCGGCGATCGCATCGATGGACTGGCGAACGTCGCCGGCATCATGGACGGCTTCGAGCCCACCGCTGAGATCAGCGACGCCACCTGGGATCGGGTCCTCGCCGTGAACGTGACGTCCATGATGAAGCTCACGCGCGCCGTGATCGGACGGATGCTGCCCGCCGGCGCCGGATCGATCGTCAACGTCGGCTCGGAGGCGGGTCAGCGCGGTTCGGCCGCCGGCACACCGTACACGACGTCGAAGCACGCGGTGAACGGCTTCACCCAGAGCACGGCGTTCTTCTACACCCCGAAGGGGATCCGCTGCAATGCGGTCGCACCCGGACCGGTCGCCACCAACATCGAAGCGCCCTTCCGTTCGGAATGGGCCGGCCAGCGACTGGGCCCCTTCTTCCAGACCAATCTCCCGCCGGTCGCCCAGCCCGAGCAGCTCGCTGCCGCGATCACGTGGCTTCTGAGCGACGACGCTTCGAACGTCTCCGGCGCGATCCTCTCGGTCGACGGCGGCTGGGCCGCCGTCTGATCCCGGCGGGTGCGGATTCGCAGGCGCGGAGGCGAAGTGATCACGCGGACCACGGTTCAGACCAGCCTTGTGCGATGGATCCTCATCGTCGCAGCCGGCGAGATCGTGGGTTTCGCCTTTCCCGCGGTCGTCGGCGTGTCCATGAATTCATCGCCCGCCAGCGCGCCTGTCATCGTGACCGCCGGCTTCATCGAGGGGATCATCCTCGGTGGCGCCCAGTACCTCGCGATGAGGCGCGATCTGCCCGAGCTGCGTCCCGAGGTCTGGGTCGCGCTCACCGGCGGCGCAGCGGTCGTGGCGTACGTCTGCGGGTTGCTGCCGTCGGCTCTCGAGCCTCTGTGGACTACCTGGCCGGCTTCCCTCCAGTTCACCGCGCTCGCCGCGCTCATCACCGCGATCCTCGGGTCGATCGGCGCGGCTCAGTGGTTCGAATTGCGGCGTCACATCCGCGGCGCCGGGTGGTGGATCGTGGGAACGGCGGTGGCCTGGTTGCTCGGGCTCGGCGTCTTCTTCGCGATCGCTCCGCCGCTGTGGCACGAGGGGCAGCCGGTCGCGACGGCGATTGCCGTTGGTCTGATCGCCGGGGTCGGCATGGCCATCGCCATGGCCGCGGTCACCGGCCTCACCTTCCGGCTGCTTCTGAACCACGATGGCGCCCTCGGGCGTCGGCGTCATGGCTATCAGGTGCGTACCACGAGCACAGGGCGCTGACCCTGTCATGACCCGCGGGACCTTCGGCCCGGACGTGCGCAGCCGAGAAGTCGGAGGGTCGTGACATGACGAACATCCTCTCCCTCGAAGACATCACGATGGCCGACCTGCCGCAGGTCGGCGGCAAGAACGCTTCGCTCGGGGAGATGATCTCGCGGCTGACTGACGCCGGGCTCCGGGTTCCCGGTGGGTTCGCCACGACGGCAGACGCGTACCGCGAGTTCTTGAACTCCGGAGGCCTGGCGCGCCGCATCCAGGATCTGCTCGCCGACCTGGACGTCGCAGACGTCGCGGCACTCGCCCGAGCGGGAGGAATGATCCGCGCGTGGATCGGAGTCCAGCCGCTTCCGCAGAAGCTCGAGTCCGACATCCGCGCCGCTTTCCGTGAACTCGTCGCGGCGGATCCCGATGGCGAGCGCGCGACGTGGGCGGTGCGGTCGTCAGCGACGGCAGAGGATCTGCCGGATGCGTCGTTCGCCGGGCAGCAGGAGACCTACCTGCACATCGCCGGCGTCGACAACGTGCTGCAGGCGATCCGCGAGGTCTTCGCGTCGCTGTACAACGACCGTGCGATCGCATACCGCGTTCACCAGGGCTTCGCACACAGCGATGTGGCACTCTCCGCGGCGGTGCAGCGGATGGTGCGATCCGATGTCGGATCGTCGGGAGTGATGTTCACCATCGACACCGAGTCCGGATTCGATCGCGCCGTCCTCATCACGAGCGCGTACGGGCTGGGCGAGGCGGTCGTTCAAGGCGAGGTGAGCCCTGACGAGTTCACGGTGTACAAGCCGGCGTTGCGCGAGGGACGATTCGCGATCCTCAGCCGGAACGTCGGCGAGAAGGCGGTGGCTCTCCGGTTCGCGCCCGGACACGAGGTCGGGGCCAGTACGGTCATGACGGAAGTCTCCGAAGACGAGCGCCGCGTCTTCAGCATCACCGATGATGAGGTTCAGGAGCTTGCCCGGTGCGCGTTGCTCATCGAAGACCACTACGGTCGCCCGATGGACATCGAGTGGGCCCGCGACGGCATCGATCGTCGTCTCTACATCTTGCAGGCCCGCCCGGAGACGGTCGCGTCGCGCGCGCGTGGGCACGCCGTGAAGCGTTTCGTGCTTCACGAGCGAGGTCCCGTCCTCCTGGAGGGGCGGGCGATCGGACAGCGGATCGGCACGGGAGCGGTCCGCGTCGTGCGCTCGACCGCCGAGATGGATCAGGTGCAGGAGGGCGACATCTTGGTCGCTGAGATGACAGACCCCGACTGGGAGCCGGTGATGAAGCGCGCTGCCGCGATCGTGACGGATCGCGGGGGGCGCACCTGTCACGCCGCCATCATCGCCCGCGAGCTGGGCATCCCCGCCGTCGTGGGCACCGGCACCGCAACGAGCGACCTCAGCCGCGGTGCAGACGTCACGGTCTCGTGCGCGGAAGGGGAGGACGGCTACGTCTATGCCGGTCGCCTGAGCTTCACGGAGAACGAGGTTCCCATCGGACGGATGCCGGATGCTCCGGTGCAGCTGATGATGAACGTCGGAACACCCGACCAGGCCTTCGCATTCGCGCAGCTGCCGAACGACGGCGTCGGTCTCGCCCGACTCGAATTCATCGTCGGTCATCAGATCGGCATCCACCCCGCCGCGCTGCTCGAATTCGACGCGCTTCCCGAGCCCCTTCGGACGGACATCGCCGCCCGCATCGCCGCGTACCCGTCGCCGCGCGAGTTCTTCACCCGGCGCGTTGCGGAGGGGGTGGCCACCATCGCGGCGGCTTTCGCGCCGAAACCGGTCATCGTTCGCACCAGCGACTTCAAGTCGAACGAGTACGCGCACCTCCTCGGCGGCGATCGCTACGAACCGAAAGAAGAGAATCCCATGCTGGGATGGCGGGGCGCTTCCCGCTACGTCACCCCCGGCTTCCAGGAGTGCTTCGCGCTCGAGTGCGAGGCTCTGCGGTTCGTCCGCGACGAGATGGGCCTGACCAACCTCAAGATCATGGTGCCGTTCGTCCGCACGGTCGACGAAGCGGCGGCAGTCGTGGCGGAACTGGAGAAGAACGGACTGCGCCGCGGCGACGACGGGCTCGAGGTCATGATGATGTGCGAGATCCCCTCCAATGCGATCCTCGCCGACCGGTTCCTCGATCACTTCGACGGCTTCTCCATCGGATCCAACGACATGACCCAGTTGATGCTCGGCATCGACCGCGACTCGGATCTCGTCGCGGACGAGTTCGACGAACGGAACCCCGCCGTCCTCGAAGTGCTGCGCATGGCCATCGACGCGTGCAACCGCCGCGGGAAGTACGTCGGCATCTGCGGGCAGGGGCCCTCCGATCACGCCGACCTTGCGGAGTGGCTCGTGGAGCAGGGTATTCAGTCCATCTCGCTCAACCCCGACTCCATCGTGCCCACGTGGCTGAGGCTGGCAGAGTTGTCGCAAGGGGTCACACCGCGAGCAGATCGAGGACGTGGTATGTGACGTACACCGGCCAGACGAATCCCTGGAAGATGCCCAGCACGACACCCCAGAACGACCCGTCCGACCGCGACACGAAATAGATCGCGGCCCCGATGTACGCCAGCAGGAAGAACACCACGGACTGTCCCGTGCTCTCCACGATCTGCGTGCTTCGGCGGCTGTCGGGCATCTCGGCCCCCTTCCTCTGAATCAGCGTCGTCTGGAAACCTGGAGCTCCCGAGGGTCGAAGGTCCCGCGACTCAGCGGATCACGACGGTCTCGAGGTGCTCAGGCACCCGTGCCGGCCAGCCGAGTTCGTGCGAGATGCGTGCGCGGAGCGTGTCGGCCGCCGTCGGCTCACCGTGCGTGACATAGACCGCACCGGGAGGAGAGGGCGCCGACTTCATCCATTCGACGAGATCGTCTGCGTCGGCATGCGCTGACATGGAGTCGAGGTTGTGCACCTCCGCGCGGATGGGGATATCCCGTCCGAAGATCCGCAGCTCGCGCGCGCCGCGCGCGAGGGCTGCGCCGCGGGTGCCGCCCGCCTGGAAGCCCGTGAGCACGATGGCGTTGGCTCGGTCGGAGCCATAGGCGGCCACGTGATGGAGGATGCGACCGCCGGCGAGCATACCGCTGGCGGAGATGATGACCATCGGGCCGCCGCGGAGGTTCAACATCTTCGAGTCGTCGACGGTGGTCACAAGATTCGGCAGCCTGTACATGCGCTCGAGCTCCTCGGGCCCCAGGCGGTGCTCAGACGGGTGCCGCCGGTACACGTCGACGGCGCTGACAGCCATGGGACTGTTCACGAAGATCGGCAGCGTGGGAATCGCCCCGCGATCGTGCAGCCTCGACAGATGCAGCAGCACGGTCTCGGTCCGCCCCACGGCGAACGCCGGAATCAGTACGACACCACCGCGAGCGGCCACCCGACGGACGATCTCGCCGAGAGCGCGTTCCGGACTCTCCGGGTCGTGTCGCCGATCACCGTAGGTCGACTCGGTGACCAAGACGTCCGCGGCCGCCAATGCCGCGGGTGGCCGCATCAAAGGGTCGTCCGGCCGGCCGATATCGCCGGTGAAATGGATAGTCCGGCCGCGGAAGTGCAGTCGTACCTGCGCTGCACCGAGGATGTGGCCGGCGGGAACGAGTTCCATCTCCACGCCCTCGGCCACGCGCGTGCGGACCCCGAACTCCGAGGGGTGAAAATGCTCGAGCGCGACCGACGCGTCCTCGGGCCGGTAGAGAGGTTCTGGTCGAGGATGCTTCGACCACCTGCCTTTCGCGGCGTATCGCGCTTCCTCTTCGAGAAGATGCGCGCTGTCGGGCAGCAGGATGCGGCACAGCTCGGCCGTTCCCTCCGTGGCATGGATCCGGCCGCGGAAGCCATCTCGTACCAAAGCCGGCAGGTAGCCGGAATGATCGAGGTGCGCGTGCGACTCCACGACGGCGTCGATCGTGTGAGGCGGCACGGGGAAAGGCGCCCGGTTGCGATCGCGGAGGACCTTGAATCCCTGGAACAGGCCGCAGTCGACCAGAACATGCTGGTCGCCGACGGTCACGAGGTACCGGGAGCCGGTGACGGTATCGGCTGCCCCCAGGAACCGGAGGCGCGCCGGAGCATCTGCAGCCGGCTGTGAGTTCTCGATCACTCTTCCACTCTGCGGGCTCGTGAGGACGCTCGGCTGGGCCGAAGGTCCCGCCCGATCGACCGGTCGTGGCGGGACCTTCGGCCTGTGAGCCGGCCTCTCCAGCGACCTACCGTTTGCAGATCGGCTGCGGTGTCGACGAGGGGAAGTGGGGTCACCGATGGAGCGCATCGTTCTCGGATACGACGGCACTCCGGCATCCGTTTCGGCGCTGTCATGGGTGGCGGCGCGCGCGGGCCGGGAAGTGGCGACCGTGGGTGTGGTCAACGTGGTGTCGCAGTTCACTGTCGACCGCCGCGCGGCGCTCGATCGGCTGGCGGAAGCTGAGACGACCTTGCGCGAGCGGGCGCCGGGGGTTCAGGTGGAGCTGCACCGTCTCGAGGGCGGCGTCACCGATTCGCTGACGAGCTTCTCGGCTGATACCGACCTTCTGGTGGTCGGCATCAACCCCGGACATCCAATCCGTGCGGCGGTGGCCGGGGCGGTTCCGCTGCGGATCAGTGCACATGCTCACGTTCCGGTGGTCATGGTGCCCGCGGGCTGGGTGGACGTCGGGGACCCCATCACCGTGGGCGTGTCCGACGATGGATCTTCGGATGACGCACTGGCGTTCGCGGCACGTGAGGCCGATGCGACCGAGGCGGCCGTCCGTCTGGTGCACGCGTGGCTCATGCCGACCCCGTCCTTCTCGGGGTCGGCGGCCCTCGTCGTGACGCCCGAGGATGTGATGGCCGAGAATCGTGCCGTTCTCGATACGGCGATGAAGTGGGTCGCGGAGCGCTATCCGACGATGGACCTGCACACGGAGCTCGTTCGTGACAGTCGCTCGGCCGCGCTCCTCCGGTACGCGGCACGCAGCTCGATGCTCGTCATCGGAACGAACCACCGAGGAATCCTCGCGGGCAGCCTTCTCGGTTCCGTCGCCGAGGGGGTGCTCTGGCAGGCGGAGTGCCCCGTCGCGGTGGTGCCGCGAGACGCGAGACGCTCGGTCTCCGCCGGAGCGAAAGGCTGAGCCCCCGATCTGATGCCGGCTCAGCCGTGACCGTCGGAGCGGTGCTCGAGTTCGAACACTGCCGCCTGGGTTCGACGCTCGAGGCCCAGTTTGCTGAGCATCGACGAGACGTAGTTCTTGACCGTCTTCTCGGCGATGCCCAGTTCGTCACCGATCTGCCGGTTGGTCCGGCCATCGGCGATGAGCCTGAGGATCTGGCGTTCACGGAGTCCCAGAGAGCCGAGCCGCGGATCATCGTCGTCGGCACGACGGCGGATACGCTCTGCGGCGCGCTGCGCGACTGCGGCATCCATCAGCGAGCGGCCACGTGCCACGGCGCGCACCGCATCGACGAGACTCGGGCCCCCGATGTCCTTGAGGATGTATCCGGCGGCGCCCGCGATCACCGCCGCGCTGACCGCCGCGTCGTCGTCGTAGGCGGTCAGAATGAGGCAGGCGACGGAAGGCAGCCGCGAACGGATGTCGCGGCAGAGGTCGATGCCGCTTCCGTCGGGGAGTCGCACGTCGAGCACGGCCACGTCCGGCTGGGTGGCTTCGATACGCCCGATAGCCTGCCGCACGGTACCTGCCTCTCCCACCACCTCGAGGTCGGCTTGCGAGCTCACCAAGTCCGCGATTCCGCGGCGAACGATCTCGTGGTCATCAACGAGGAAGACTCTCAACATGTCAGCCTTCGGCTCCATCTCGGTCAGTGGCGACGGGCACAGTCCACCGGGCCGCTGTGGCACCGGGCGCCGATTCGACGGTGAAGTGTCCGCCACGGGCGGTGGCCCTGTCCTCGAGGTTTTGCAGGCCGCTGCGGTGTTCGGGGTCGCCAACCCCGACTCCGTCGTCCTCGACCGCTACGACGACCAGACGGTCGACGATCCCCACCTCGACGGAGATGTGGCTCGCCTGCGAGTGCCGAACCGCGTTACTCAGCAATTCACGCACCACCCCGACGACCTCACCAGCCAACGCTCCGGCGATCGCGTGATCGACGGGGCCCGTGAATCGGATTGCGGGCGGCCGTTTCAGCACGGTCGAGAGGTCGGCCACCACGTCGATCACGCGGTGCCGCAGCGAACTCTCATCGCGGTGCGACAGTGCGAAGACGACGGTGCGGATCTGCGAGATCGCGTCGTCGAGCTGATCGATGGATACGCCGAGTCGCTCGCTGTCGACGCCCGGGGGCATGCCGCCGGCGATGGCTTGCAGCGTGAGCCCTGTGCCGAACAGCTGCTGGATCACGTGGTCGTGCAGATCCCGTGCGATACGGCGTCGGTCGTCTGCGAGCAGCGCCCGCTGGGAATCCTGTCGTGCCTGCGCGAGTTCCAGGGCGATCGTGATCCGCGAGGCGAAGTCGGCGATGCTCTGCACCTCGGTGCCGGAGAAGCGGTGCTGACCAGGGCGACGTGCCACGCACAGGACTCCCCACAGGCGTGCCCGCGTCTTCAGTGGCACAGCGACGACGGGGCCCGCGGCGTGACCCTCGACCACGCGTGCCGGATCCGGCGCCGGCGCCTGTCCGCCCGCCATGGCCGTCGTTTCACCCGTGGCGAGTACGTCAGCGACGCAGGTCTCCTTGGGTTCCACCGCAGCTCCGCGCAGTCCGGCCTCATCGGCTCCACGCACGCCCACCACCTTCAGCGGATCCGTCGCGCTGTCGGAGAGGAGCACGGTCACCTTGTCGATGTCGGGCAGTTCGAAGATCCGGCTCGCGATCAGGTCGAACGATGTGGCGGTGGGTGAGAGCAGCAACGCGGCTGACAGCTCGGCTGCCACGCTCATCCATCGCTCGCGGGTTCTCGCCTGATCGAGCAGCCGCGCGTTCTCGACGGCGAATCCCGCGGTCGTCGCCAAGGCCTCCACGAGCCGCTCGTCTTCCTCGGTGAAATCTCCCTCGCGCCGATTCGTGAGATAGAGGTTGCCGAACACCTCGCCACGCACCCGCACGGGCACACCGAGGAACGAGTCCATCTGCGGGTGATGTGCAGGGAAGCCGGCGGCGCGCGTATCGTCGCCCATTCGCGACAGGCGGATGGGTCGCGGGTCAGCGATCAACGCGCCCAGCAGACCATGCCCGGTGGGCAGATGACCGATCTGCTGCGCCTGCTCCTCCGTAAGTCCGACGTAGATGAACTCCTCGAGCGCATCCCCCTCGGGTGCGATGACGCCCAATGCGCCGAACTCGGCGTTCACGAGCGATGTCGCGGCCTCGGCGATGCGCCGCAGGACCGTGGCGAGGTCGCTCTCCTCCACCACCGCTTGCGTTGCGGTCAGCAGCGCACGAAGGCGGCCCTGTGTCGCACGGACGCGCTCCGCCTGGTCCATCAGTTTCGCGATCGCCTCGTCCAAGTCCAGGCGCGGGCCGTCCACGAAGGACAGCTTCTCCGAGTCCGTCATCTCGCCTCCCCACGTGGCGCCGAGGCCACAGTACGACCGCCGCAGCGTCATCGCCAGAGGTCGTGGGATCCGGGCGGCGGACTAAAGTCCCGATCTGAGTAGAGCAGGAGCCCGACGATCGGTAAGTGTCGATGTCTCCCGCGGGTCTGAGCGACTCTGAGGCAGAAACCCGACTCGCCGAGGTCGGCCCCAATGCCGTTCCACGCCGCAGACGCACGCCGGCGTGGCGAATGATGCTCTCCGAGTTGACGCACCTTCTCGCACTCCTACTCTGGGTGGCAGCGGGGCTGGCTCTGATTGCCGGCACGCCGGCGCTCGCGGTTGCGATCGTCGCGATCGTGCTGCTCAACGCGGTGTTCGCCTTCGCGCAGGAGTACCGCGCCGATCGGTCCACCGAGCGGCTGCGGGAGCTGCTGCCGGCCGCCGCGCACGTCGTGCGCGGCGGGCGGCGGATCGACGTCCCCGTGGAAACGCTCGTGCCCGGCGACCTCGTCCTCCTCACCGCCGGCGACAGGATCGGCGCAGACCTCGAGATCATCAGTGGTGAGAACCTCACGGTCGATGAATCGCTCGTCACGGGGGAGAGCGTCGCCGTACGCCGTGAGGCGGGGGAGAAGCTGAGCGGTGGCACGTTCGTCGTGCAGGGGGAGGCGACCGCGGTGGTCGTCGCAACGGGCTCCCGGACCGCACTGGCGGACATCGATCGCCTCGCCGCGAGTGCGGGCCGTCCACCGAGCCCCATGACGCTGGAATTGAAGCGCGTCGTGCGCATCATCGCGATCATCGCAGGAGTGGTGGGCGTCGGCCTCGGCGGTGCCTCATTGCTCTTGGGCCTGGGCATCACGAACGCCTTCATCTTCGCGGTCGGCGTCGCCGTCGCGCTGGTCCCCGAAGGCCTTCTGCCGACGGTCACGCTGTCCCTGGCCCGCGGAGCCGAGCAGATGGCGAAGCGCCGTGCGCTCGTCCGGCGGCTCGACGCCGTCGAAACCCTCGGAGCAACGACGTTCATCTGCACGGACAAGACGGGCACGGTCACGCAGAACCGGATGAACGTCGTCGAGGTGGTCACGCAGAGGGGAGGAGTGAGCGTCCACGGCGACGGCTACGAGCCCGTTGCGGAACTCGCCGGCGCGGAAGACGCGGTGGCCCTGGTTCCGGATGTCGCTCGTGCGGCGCTGAGGTGTGTCACGGGCAGAGTCGTCGAACGCTCCGACGGGTGGCATGCCCTCGGCGACCCCATGGAGGCGTCGTTTCACTCCCTCGCACTGCGAGTCGGGCTGGAGGCGGAGCCAGAAGGCCGGCGGACGCCGTACACCGCAGATCGGATGGTGAGCTCGTCGCTCGACGGTGGCACCGTGTCGGTGCTCGGCGCGCCGGAGGCCGTGTTCAGCAGATGTCATGGCGTTCCGGGCGAGATCTCGGAGGCCGTGAAGGAACTCACGGGCGCAGGGCGGCGAGTGCTCGGCGTCGCCACCCGGTCCTGGTCTCAGGGACCGTCTCCCGACATGGAGCGTGACCTCGAGTTCCTCGGGCTCATCGCCTTGGAGGACCCGCCGCGCGATGGCGTGCGAGAGGCGCTTGCGACGTGCCGCGAAGCCGGGATCCGCATCGCCATGATCACCGGCGATCATCCGCGCACCGGGGCTGCGATCGCCCGTGAGGTCGGGCTCCTGGGACCGCGTGGCGTGGTGCTGGACGGTCGGAACCTGCCCGGCACCGATGCCGCACTGGCGGACGCGATCGACCACGACGACGGCGTCGTGGTGGCTCGGGCCACGCCCGCCGACAAGCTCCGCATCGCACGAGCGTTGCGCAGCCACGGGCACGTCGTGGCGATGACCGGAGACGGCGTCAACGACGCTCCGGCGCTCCGGGAGGCCGACGTCGGCGTCGCCATGGGGGCCAGCGGCAGCGATGTCGCCAGGGAGGCGGCCGATGTCGTTCTGCTCGACGATCACCTGGCGACGATCGTGGCCGCCATCGAGCTCGGCCGCGCCACGTTCAAGAACGTGCGGCGATTCCTGACCTATCACCTCACCGACAACGTCGCCGAACTTGCGCCTTTCGTCCTCTGGGCGCTCACCGGGGGGACGGTGCCGCTCGCAATCGGCGTCCTGCAGGTGATCGCACTGGACATCGGCAGCGACATGCTGCCGGCGTTGGCGCTCGGCGCCGAGCCGCCACGCGGCGACGCCATGCGCGGCCGCTCGCATCGCTCGATCGTGGATCGCGCGCTCCTGCTGCGGGCATTCCTCGTTCTGGGGGCCACGGAGGCCGTCGTCTCGCTCGGGGCATTCCTGGTGATCCTCGTCACGAACGGCTGGCGCTGGGGGGGAACGCCCGCTCCTGCCCTTCTCGCGGTGGCCTCCGGCACGGCGTTCGCGGCCATCTCGCTCGGCCAGATGGCCACGGCGTTCGCGTGTCGCAGCACCGTGCGTCCGGTGTGGCGTGTGAGCCCACCCCGAAACCCGTTGGTGACCTACGCGGTGGGTGCTCAGGTCCTGTTGCTCGGGGTCTTCCTGGGCATCCCGTTCGTCGCGTCTCTGCTGGGCGGCACGTGGCCGTCACTTGAAGGCTGGCTTCTGGCTGCGATCGCGATACCGGCGATCGTCCTGTTCGATGCGTTGTCCAAGTTCGTCACGCGGCAGCGCGGTCGCGTGTCATCGACGTTCCGGGACCTTCGACCCAACCGCAGTGCCGGATCGTCGCGAGAGTGGAGGAACAACAGCGTCTCGTGAGGAGAGAATCATGCGAACAGCAGTCGTGCGATCGTTCGGAGCGCCCGCGGAGGTGGAGGAGCGCCCCATCCCGCAACCTGGCCCCGGCCAGGTGCTCGTCCGTCTGGAAGCCTGCGGTCTGTGCCACACCGACATCCACGCCATGCGCGGCGACTGGCCGGTGAAGCCGGGCCTGCCCCTCGTCCCCGGTCACGAGGGGGTCGGCATCATCGAGCAGCTGGGCGAGGGCGTCACCAGCCGCAAGGTGGGGCAGCGCGTGGCGATGCCGTGGCTCGGCCACGCATGCGGCGAGTGCCGGTACTGCATCGACGGGAGGGAGAACCTGTGCGAGCAGCAGTACAACAACGGTTACGCGGTCGACGGGGGCTACGCGGAGTACATGCTCGCCGATGCCCGGTACGCGGTGCCGGTGCCGGATGGGGTGATCCCGTTGGATGCTGCGCCGCTGACGTGTGCAGGAGTGACCACGTACGCCGCGATCAAGAACGCACGAGTCACGCCGGGCGAGACAGTCGCGGTGTTCGGCATCGGCGGGCTCGGTCACTTGGCCGTGCAGTACGCGCGGCTGGTGGGTGCGATCGTCATCGCAGTCGACGTGACCGAGGAGAAGCTCGCTCTCGCGTCGGAGCTGGGGGCCGATCACGTCGTCAACGCACGGACCACTGATCCTGTCGAGGCGATCCGCGATCTCGGCGGAGCGGACGTGGCGGTCGTGCTGGCCGTAGCGCCTGCCGTCTTCCGTCAGTCGTTCGACGCGCTCAATCGCGGCGGCCGGCTCGTGCTGGTCTCTCTGCCCGCGGACGGAACCATCACGCTTCCGGTGTTCGACACCGTGCTGAAGGGGATCAGCGTGATCGGCTCCATCGTCGGCACGCGGCAGGACCTCATCGAGGTCTTCGCCCTCCACGCCGCCGGCCGCACCCGCGTCATCACCGAGACGCGCGACCTCGAGCAGGTCAACGACTCCGTCGACGAGGTGCTCGCTGGAGTCGTGCCGGCGAGACTCGTGTTCACGTATCACACCGCCGACATCGTGAAGGCGGACGGACCGCAACCGGCGTCCGAGCCTGCGGGATAGCGCTCCGACGACCGCGCGGAGCAGATCGATGGACGCCCTCATCGCTGTCGGGGTGACGGATGGTCGGGCCGCCCGGCGCGCGCGGGCGTGGGCCATCGACCGTGCGACGGAGTCGCATGATCGGCTGCTCCTGTTCTCGGTGGTGGGGGAGAGTTCCGGCATTGCGGGTGAGTCGACGATCGCACAGCGTGCGCTCGCGGCGGCCGAGCTCCTTCTTCAGCGGTCCGCCAAGGAGGCCGCCGATCGCGGGATCGCCGCCGACGTGCAGGTTCTGCGAGGGAAGCCGCTCGCTCAGATCATCGAGATCTCACGGCGAGCACAGCTTGTCGTCATCGGCAGCGACCGGGCCACTGCGGATCACCCGCACCGGGGCCCGCTCGCGGTCCGAACGTGCGCGCAAGCGCACTGTCCCGTCGTGGTAGTCCCGGATCTCGACCTCGAGGATGCGAGGGGCATCGTCGTGGGCGTCGACGGATCGGAGATCTCGGAGCGCGCGGTCGCGTTCGCCGCGCGCGAGGCCGTGCGTCGTGACGAGGTGCTCACTGCCGTGATGAGCTGGTCGCCGATGCCGATGCCGATGCAGATCGGCAGCCTCCCTCGCGAGTACCTCGCGGGGGCGCAGCAGCTGACCGAAGAGAACCTGGCGATCTCGATCGCGGGACTGCGACAGGACTTCCCGGAGCTGCGCATCCGAACCGTCGTGGAGCCGTCCCATCCGGGTCAGCTGATCCGGCGGGAGGCCGCCCATGCACGCATGGCGGTGGTCGGCAGCCACGGCCGAGGGGCACTGGGGCGGTTCATTCTCGGCTCCGCCACGCAGGTGCTTCTCGAGCGGCCGCCGACGGTCATGGTCATCGTGCGGTAGCCATGCCGATCTGGCTGAGCGTCGGACTGTTCGCGGTGGGCTTCGCCCTCCTCGCCGCCTGGGCGTCACGGCGTCTGCTGGATTCGTCGGTGGGCTGGTTGCGGGCCGGGGGCACCGCTCTCATCGTCTTCTTGGTGGCCCTGCCGCTGGCTGTCTGGTCACTGCGCGCAGCCGGCGTCCTGGTGGACGGTCAGATCGTCGCAGACACGCCGATCGCGCTGGCCTTCTTCGCGCTCACGCTGGGTTGGCTGTTCGCCGCCGTCGTTGTCTGCGTGGTCACGCTGGAGTTCGTCTGGCCGTCGCGCGCGCTGCGCAACCCCGTCGCCGTGGTTCGCGAGGCGTTCCGCCGACGGGACCGGGCGCGACGGTACACGCAGATCCTGTCGATCGCGTCGCGTCACGGACTCGGCCTGTTCGGGCGTCAGGATGCCGCGTCCCGGGACCTTCCGGCCGCGATCGTCGCCGCGGCCAACGAAGCCGGCGTGACCTTCATCAAGCTCGGGCAGATGCTCTCGGCTCGCGACGACGTCCTCCCCCGGGAGATCGTCGACGCGCTGGCGAGCCTTCAGATGGATTCCACCCCGATCCCGTGGTCGGAGGCCGAAGCGGTCATCAGGGACGAGCTCGCCAGGCCGGTCAGCGAGGTCTTCAGCCACATCGACACCGAGCCTCTGGCCGCAGCATCCGTCGCTCAGGTTCACGCCGCACGACTGAGCACCGGAGAAGACGTGATCATCAAGATCCAGCGACCGTCGGCGCGTCGTCAGGTGGTGACCGACCTCGACATCCTTCACCGCCTCGCCGCCGACCTGGAGCGTCGCACCGACTGGGCCAGGGAGTACGGAGCCGTCGCGCTGGTCGCCGAGTTCGCGCGCACGCTCCGTGCGGAGCTGGACTACCGGATCGAGAGAGACAACATCGAACTTCTGCGCACGGCGACCGCGTCGTCGCCGTTCCGGCTGCGCATACCGCGGACGTTCCCTGAGATCTCCACCGAACGCATGCTCGTGCAGGAGCGCATACGCGGGCGGCCGTTCAGTCATCTCAGCCATGCCGACATCGCCCCAGGAGAAGCGCGCCGGATCGCGGACTCGATCGTCGCAGCGGTGTTCGACCAGGCGCTCGTGCGCGGAGTCTTCCATGCCGATCTCCACGCGGGGAACGTGATGCTGGTCGACTCCGTGCCGCCCGACGGCGAACGACAAGTCGCGCTGGTGGACCTCGGTGCGATCGGCATCGTTGAGAAGAGCCTTCGGCGTCTGCTCACGCCTCTCCTCGTCGCCATCGCGAACGAGGACGACGCCGGTGCCACGGATCTGGTGCTCCTGATCTGCGAGCACGGCGAATCGTTGCACAAGCCTGCGCTGCAACGCGACATCGGGGTTGTCATCACCCGGGTCCACAATCGCGCCGCGAATGAGGACATCTTCCGGCTGCTGGTGGACGTGCTGCGGCGCCACCGCCTGACCATCCCGCCCTCGATGCTGCTGGTGCTGCGCACCCTCAGCTCGTTGGACGGCACGCTCCGACTCCTCTCCCCGGACTATGACCTGACCGCTCGCGGGGTGGAAATCGGTATGGGCCTTGCCTCGCGTCAGCTCGCGATGCACGACATGTTCCGCAGCGCGCAGGTGCAGGCGGTGGTGCTCGTCGAAGGGATGCGGCGGGTCAGCCGGCGTATCGAGAGCATCTCACGCGAGCTCGACGACGGCACGTTCTCGGTGCGCGTCCGCATGTTCGACAGCGTGCGCGAGCGTTCGTGGGTGGACGGCCTCGTGTCGCGACTGACCATCACGGTCGTCGGCATCACCCTGGTGATCGCCGGCGTCCTGCTCACAGTCAGCGACACCGGCCCGATGCTGACGAATGACGTGCCGGCGTTCTCCTTCGTCGGCAGCGTGCTGGGCCTCGGGGGTCTGCTGTTGCTCCTTCGCAGCCTGGCGTGGTCCTTCCGCGCGAGAGGTCGGCCGTGAGCCGCCGGGTGACCCTCCGTACCGCGGGACCTTCGGCCCGGCTGCGGAGCGAGGGGGTCGCGACGATGGCGAGGAGGGCCGCCCTGGACTCGTGTAGTCCGCGAGCGGCGGGCGCTGAGCGCGAGAGGAGGGAGGCTGTGCCGAGTTCGAGAGGCACATCCGTCCGGAGGGTGGATACCGCCCGCCGGATCATGATCGCGGGCTTGCGGGCGGGGCGTCGAATCGCGCCGATGACGGCTTTGCTCGAATTGGATGTGACAGACGTGCGTGCGCTGCTGAGAGCGCCCGATCGGAAACCGCTCTCGATCACGGCCTACCTTGTGGCATGCCTCGGGCGCACGGTGGCGCAGAATCCGGAGGTCCAGGGCTATCGGGACTGGCGCGGCCGGATCGTCGTTCATGAGTTCGTGGATGTCACCGTACTCGTCGAGGTGCCGACGGCCGATCGACCGATCGCCTTTCCGCGTGTACTGCGCGATGCGCAGTCCCGATCGGTCGCGGATCTGACTGCTGAGCTGGAGGCAGCGAAGCGAGAGTCATTCGCCGGGGCTCCGGGTCGGCTGCTGCATCGATGGGGACATGTCGTGGCGGCGGTACCCGGCGCGAGCTGGCTGATGTACGTGGTGATGGCGCGATCCGTGCGCATCCGGCAGAGCATCGGCACGGTGGCTGTGACGAATGTGGGGATGTTCGGCGGCGGAGGAGGGTTGGCGATGTCGCCACCGACTCTGATGTCGCTCGAGATGGTCGTGGGAGGCATCAGCCGTCGTCCGAGAGTGGTGGGAGACCGCATCGAACCCCGTGACGTCATCGACCTCACGGTGACCATCGACCACGTCGTCGTCGACGGCGCCCCGGCGGCCAGGTTCATCGCCGATCTCAGGGAGCTGGTCGAGTCCGCAGCTCTCCTCACATCCGGCACAGCGGGTGTGTCTCGGGAGAGCTCATGACGGGTGCGGACGGTGAGCTCTGGCGCCTGACTGCGACGCAGATGGTCGCTGCTGTCAGGTCCGGCGATGTCAGCGTCTCCGACGTCGTCGACGCTCATCTCGAGCGGATCGAAGCCGTGAACGATGAGGTGCGCGCCGTGGTGCTCGTCCTCGACGAGCAGGCACGACGCCATGCCCGGCAAGCGGATCGCGATATCGCGACGGGGAAGAGGCCGGGACCTCTCCATGGAGTGCCGTTCACGGTCAAAGAGAACATCGATCTCGCGGGTTCACCCACTACCCAGGGCGTGCCCGCGATGGCGGATGCCGTACCGCGGGCGGACGCTCCGCACGTGGCCCGGCTTCGCGGTGCCGGAGCCATTCCGCTCGCCCGCACCAATTGCCCCGACCTGGGCATCGGATGGCACACGATCAGCACCCTGTACGGGCCGACGTTCAACCCTTGGGATCCGGAGGTGACGCCGGGCGGATCGAGCGGGGGAGAGGCGGCCGCGATCGCCACCGGCATGAGCCCGTTGGGAGTCGGCGGAGACCTCAGCGGATCGCTCAGATGGCCGGCCGCCTGCTGCGGAATAGTCGCGCTCAAGCCGACCCTCGGCCGCATTCCGCGGGCGCCGATGCAGGAGCCGGGCGATCTCCCGCTCAGCCTGCAGTTGATGCTCGCGGAAGGTCCGCTAGCGAGGACCGTAGACGACGTGCGTCTTGCGCTGGCGGTGATGGCGGGCGAGGACTGGCGCGACCCGTGGACGTCGCCCGTCCCGCTGGAGGGTCCGCCCGCCACCGGGCCGGTGAGGGTGGCTCTGGTCCCGGACCCCGCACCGGGCGGCACTGAGCGGGAGATCGAAGGCGGGGTTCGTGCCGCGGGCGCCGCCCTCGCTGACCGGGGCTACGTCGTGGAAGAGCGCGAGCCGCCCGGCATCGAGAGGGCCGCGGAGATCTGGCTCGACATTCTCACGTCGGACATGTCGACGGCCATGGAGACGATGACACCGCCGTGGGGCAACGAGCAAGCCACCTTCGTCGAGCGACTCTTCGCCCTCGCGCAGACGACCACACCCGCCCGAACGCTCGCAGCGTACGTCGCGCGACTGCAACTTCAGCGGGCGTGGGGCGAGTTCCTCGACGGCGACAGAGTGATCGTCGCGCCGGTCTGCGCCACACTTCCGTTCGCCGCCCGTGACAGCCTGAGCGACGTCCCCGGAACATTCGCCAACATGTCGATCACCACCGCGTGCAATGCGCTCGGCCTCCCCGCCATCGCCCTCCCGGTGGGGCTCGCCGCGGGCCTGCCTGTCGGGCTTCAGGTGATCGCCGGCCGCTTCAGGGAAGATCTCTGCCTGACGGTGGCCGGCGCGCTCGAGTCGCATTTCGCGTCCCTCACGCCGATCGACCCGCGCGCACGCCGGGCGCGTGAAGACGGAGGCGATGATCCACCTCACGCCCGCGGAGCCTGACCGTCGGCGAGGGCGTCCCCGGCCACCAGGTGCGACGGGACCATGGTCCTCCTTCTGCGCGCCCAGCGGGCGGAGTCTCGATACGCCGGCGTGCGCCGGTGTCGGGGATCGACCCCACAGGGAGGTTCGGACATGAGGCGATTGCGGATCCAGATCATCTTCGGCGTTCTCGTCGTGCTGGCGGGCATCCTCCTGCTGCTGGAGGCGACAGGAGTGCTGAGCGTTCCCTCGGTTCTCTGGGCCACGATCCTGGTACTCGCGAGCGCGACGTTCGCCTGGGTCTATGCGGCTGACCGGGCGTCCTGGTGGGCGGCGATACCGAGCGCAGCCCTCCTCGGTGCCGCCATCGTGACCCTCCTGGAAATGGATCCGGGCGGTCCGGGGCAGTGGACAGAGGTCCCGTTCCTCGCCGTGCTCAGCCTCGGGTTCTGGGCCGTGTACCTGCGCGATCCACGCCACTGGTGGGCGCTGATCCCCGCGGGGATGCTCCTGACCGTCTCGGTCGTCACCGGCGTGACCGCCACGATGAGCGGCGCTGTCACCGGAGCGATCTTCCTCACGGGGGCAGCCGTCACGTTCGCACTCGTCGCCGTGCTGCCCGGGGGTGCGTCACGGCGCTGGTGGGCATGGATACCGGCCGGCGTTCTCGCGATCGGAGCCATCGCCGTGCTGCTGCGCGCCGCCGAATGGATCACTCTGCTCAATGCTCTCTGGCCGATGGCCCTGATCGTCGCCGGAGGCATCCTCATCTGGCGGGCACTCGAGCGAAGGCGGATGGAAGATCGGCGAGGACCGAGGAGGCCCGCGGAGTCATCTCCGGAGCAACCTGCTGACAGACCGGCCACCCATGAAGTCTGATTTCGCAAGGGGGTATACCCCGACGTAGCGCCGGGTATCCCATTGCGTGAGGCCGATCAGCCGAGGTGATCGGCGCGCGCGGCGGCGACACGAGAGGCATCAGCATGGACTGGCTGTTCAACGGACTACCCATCCACGCCCTGATCGTCCACTTCGTCGTGGTGGTGGTGCCGCTCGCGGCGTTATGCCTGGTGCTGTCGATGTTCTGGCCCGCAGCGCGTCGACGGCTCGGGATCGTCACACCTCTCGTGGCAGTGGCAGCGCTCATCAGCGTGCCGATTGCGACGCAAGCCGGCGAGGCTTTGGAGGAGCAGGTCAAGGAAACGGTGCTCAGCGAGGCGCACGTGCACATGGGCGAAGACCTCCTGCCCTGGTCCATCGCGGTCTTCGTCGTCGCTGCGCTGCAGTGGGTCTGGTTCCGCTACTTCACGGGCGAGGGCAAGTACGCGGGCCGCATCACGTCGAAGGCCGCGCGCACCGCGATCACTGTGGTGCTCGCCGTCGCCGTGGTCACGGTCGTGCTGGGCTCCATCATCACCGTGATCGTCATCGGCGAATCGGGCGCCAAGGCGGTGTGGGACTCGCGGATCAGCTGATCGCGGCAGCCTCGGCCGCGGGGTGTCGCGCCAGAGCGGCGAACCCCGGTGTGGCGAGAAGCGTCTGATCTTGCAGCACGAGCAGGACGTCGACGTCCGAGGCTTCGGTGAGTTCGTCGACGTGGGCCGATCCCGCCGCCACGAGCGCGGTGGCGAGAACGTCCGCGGTCAGGATGTCCTCAGCGATGACCGTGGCCTGGATGACGTCGCTTTCGCCCAGGGGACGCCAGATGTGATCGCCGCGCTCGGAGAGTCCGGAGGTGGCGATGGCACGGCGCGTGGTGAGCTCGACCGAGAAGAGCAACCTGGTCCGGTCCTGGGGATCGATGATTCCGATGCAGGGGGCGGCGGCCGGTTGCCCGACGACGGCGATGTCACCGCCGACGCCCAGCAGCCCGGAGTGATTCCGGCGGGCGAGCTCGTCGACTGCTCGCTGCATCGCCACCGCCTTGATGGTTCCGGACAGATCGATCGTGCCGTCCGGGCGATGCGGGGTGAACCAGCCGTGTGTGGCGGCGCGCCACTCCACGGCGCGCGCATACTCGTCCCGGACGATCACCGGCGCAACGGCCAGGGTCAGCTGCGCGCGTGCCATCGCACTCATCGGACTGTCCGGCCGGTAGAGGCTGAACACCTCATCGTAGTGATCGAAGATGGCTCGCACCGGTTCCAGGGATGCGGGGCGGTCGAGCGCGATCGACGCGACGGTTCCCATGGTCTCGAACGTCGCACGCATCAGAGCCCTGCTTGGTCGAGTGCGCTCTGCAGGGAGCTGAGGTACGCGCGACTCGTGTAGGTCGCGCCCGACACCATGGTCACCGCGGAAGACTGCGCCTGGAGCACCTTCTCGCGGAGGATCGGCGCGGCACGGTTGCTGATCGCCACAGAGCGGCCATCGTGGTCCGTGAGGTGCACGGCGGTCACATCGGTGATCCGGCCGCCGCTGACCTGCACTTTCACCTGGACGTTCCCGAAGCGGGTCGCAACCGAGTCGCCGGTATAGGTGCCGTCGACGGCGGCGGTGCCGGTCGAGTTCGTTCCCGTCGTCTTGCCGCTCGATTGCGTCGACGAGCCCTGGCCCGATTGATCGGCGTTTGCGCTGCTCGTCGGCGAGGTGGATGTCGACCCGGACGTCTGCGTGGGAAGAGCGCTCGCACCGATCCATCCCGCGATCGCGAGGACCGACGCGGAGGCGAGGATTCCTCCGATGGTGGAGCGGCGGCTCATGAGCTGAACCTCTCTCGATGGATGTCTGCGGGGGCGACGCCCAGTGATCGGAAGCGTCGTTCCGCCGCATCCGCCCAGCCGTCCGGGCCGCAGATGTAGACATCGGTGTCGCCCAGATCGCCGAGCAGGGAAGGCGTCGTCACACCGCGCGCGACGTCGTCAGCGGAAAGCCATCCTTCGACACCGGCCGCTCGGGCGCCGATCGAAGCGAACACACGCTGACCCTGTGTGAGCGCCCAGTCGCGCAGTTCCGGCCAATGGTAGATCTCGTGCCACGTGCTGCCGCGCACGACGACGGTCGCCTCGCCCGGTGCGGCTCGCAACGTGTCGAGCACCGCGCGAATCGGGGTGATCCCGATCCCGGCCGCGACCATCACGACCCGCCGGTGGACGCGCTCCGTCCCGGTGAACAGTCCGAACGGCCCGGAGAAGGCGACGGCGGTGCCGACCGGAAGCGATGCGAGCCGCCGCGTTCCGGCGCCGGCGACCCGAACCGTGATCCGCGCTGAGGACGCCGTCGGCTCCGCCGACAGCGAGAGTGGATGGGCATGCCACCATGTCCCCGGCGTCAGGAACCGCCAGTAGAAGAACTGACCTCCCACGGCGCGGAGTCGGTTCAACGACCGCCCGTTGAGTGTCACGGTGAATGCATCCGGCGCGACCCACTCGACGCCCGCGACGCGGACCCGGTGACGTGCCGACAGGAGGGCCGGGCGCAGCACGCGGAAGTACGCGATCGCACCGAGGGCGGCGACGTACAAGCAGATCCAGTACGCCCGCTGAATGGTGCTGTCGGCGAGCACCCCGCCCTGCGACAGCTGGTGGGGCAGGGCGAGGAGAACGGCGGCGTACGACAGCAGGTGCACGATGTGCCAGGCCTCGTAGGGGAGACGGCGGCGCACGATCACGAGCGACGTCCCGACGACGGCCAGGAAGAGCGCCAGCGACATGTAGGCGATCGCCATGTCGGTGCCCGTGAACAGCGCCACCGTCTCCGAGACGAAGCTCCGGTCATCGGCAAGGCCGTAGCCGACGGTGAGAAGCAGAGCGTGTCCGAGCAGGAGGTACAGGGCCGGCTTGCCGAGCTGCCGGTGGGCGGCCAGCGCACGGTCGTGCCCGACAGCTCGGTCGATGAGCGGAACCCGGGCCGCGAGGATCAACATGATCAGCACGAGGTCGCTGCCCACCAGGCCGGCGAAGATGCCGAGGGCTGTGACCGTCCCCGCTGCAGAGCTGAGATCCATCGTCCCGGTACCGAGGAAGAGTCCGGCCGCGACGGCGGCGGACGTCCAGGCGAGGACGATCAGAAGGTCGGCCCGTCGCACTCGCCGTCTGCGACGGTCTGCGCGGTCATCGGGGGGCCGCGCCACCTGCGCGGGTGGATGAAGCATCGTGGTCGTCATCGTGAGTCCCTTCCTCACACTGACGATCGGGGGCTTCGCTATGCAGCGCCTTGGAGCAGGCACTGTCGAACATGAGAGAACTCTCGTGATCGCTCAACGCAGGGGAATGGTGACGGATGCTCGGAACCCGCCGGAGGTGTTCTCCAGGGTCACGGTCCCTCCCGCGGAGCGCGCGAGTGCGTCGACGAGCGCCAGTCCGAGCCCGCTCCCCGGCGCCGTTGCCGTTGACTCCCGACTGAACCGTTCGAGCGCCCGCGTGCGGAACTCCTCCGACATGCCCGGCCCGTCGTCTTCCACTGTCAACCGAAGAGTCCGCCCTTCGACCGACAGCATCGCGGCGACGGTCCCGCCCGCTCCGGCGGCATGCACCGCGTTGCTGAGCAGATTGCGCGTCAAGCGCCCGAACGACACCCCGTCCATCGCCACCGTGGCGCTCACGTCCGCGACGTCGCTCGACTGGTCCATCGTCACGTCCCGCGCACCGGGGTCCAGGCGCACGTCGTCAATCGCCGAGAGGAACGCTGATCGTATCGTTGCGATGGATGCCGTCGCGGGTTCCGTCCGCTCATCGAGGCGTGCCAGCTCCAGCAGGTTGGAGGCCAGGTCGCTCAACCGAGCGACCGAGTGCTCGGCTCGGCGCACCTCCTCTGCGGCAGCATCCGGATCCTGCAGGTGCGTGCGTACCAGGCCCAGTTGCGCACTCAGGCCGGCGAGCGGTGTGCGCAGCTCATGCGCCGCATCGGAGACCATTCGACGCTCGCGTTCGCGCATCACATCTATCGGCCGCAGGGCTGCGCGCACGAAGAAGCCCGCCGCGATCGCGAACAGCGCCACCAGGAGTGCGCCGCCCACGACGAAGAGCGTGTCGACCGTCGTCAGCGTCGATGAGATAGCGGTGACATCCCGCGCTGCCCACACCGACATGCCACGGGGAAGCCCCTCGTCCGTGGACGCGACCAGCCAGGTCTGATCATCGCCGGAGACCTGGAAAGTGCCGCCCACATCGTGATCGTCGATCGCCGTCGCCACCGTTGGTGGCATCGTGTCCACGATCGCCTCACCCGAGGCGTCACGCACGAGTATCAGCGAGTCCGCGGTCGATGGGGCCGGCCGATCGCCGTCGGGCTCGTGCTCCCGAACCTCGGCGACGTATGCCGAGAGGTCCGCCGTAACGAGCTGCGTGTTCGTCTGGAGCAACTCGCCGGCGATGACCCACCTTCCGGCGATCAGTGCGGCCGCGATCGCCATCGCCGCGAACGCGGTCGCGCCTATCACGAGCCGCCATCGAACGCTGAGCCGGCTCACGCGCCGTCGATCCGGAGTGAGTATCCCTGTCCCCGCACGGTCTCTATGCGTGCCGACGCCCCGGCCCCGGCCAGTTTGCGGCGCAAGTAGCCGATGTACTGGTCGACCACGGCCGCGTCGACGTGCCGGGTTCCCCAGACATCGTCCAGAGCCATCTCGCGAGTCACCGTCTCCTCGGGCTGGGAAGCCAGCAGACGCAGCAACTGGAACTCCCGCCCGGTCAGCGAGATGGCTGTTCCGGCAGCTTCCGCGCGATCGGAATCGAGGTGCAGGACGACGTCACCGGCACGCAGATCGGTCTGCCCCAGCGTCTGGTGGCGTCGCACCAGCGCGCGCAGGCGCGCCGCGAGTTCAGGGAACGCGAACGGCTTCGTCAGATAGTCGTCAGCCCCGGAATCCAGCCCGCGCACCCGGTCCTCAACGGCGTCGCGGGCGGTGAGCATCAGGATCGGCATCCGGTCGCCCCGCTCGCGCAACCGGCGGCACACTTCGAACCCGTCCATCTCGGGCAGCATCACGTCTATGGCCGCGACATCGAAAGAGCGGGCGGATGCTGCGATCAGCGCGTCGACGCCCGTGCCGGCGAGCACCACCTCGTACCCGTCGGCGCGCACCGCGCGGGCGACCGCGTCCGCGATCACCGGGTCGTCCTCGACGAGCAGGAGCTTCGGCCCCGCCACATGAGGTTCGTCAGCATGCACGCCCACGCGACCAACCTAGAACCACTACGTCGCGATCGCGCTGTCGCCGCCCGCGCGTGGCCACGTGATCAGCGTGCGCCAGGTGCGGGGATCGGGTTCGGATCCGGGATCGCTCAGGTAGCTCTCCCACATGACGTCGCCCGGGGTCCAGCCCCGGGCGGCGAAGAATCGCTCGATATCGGTGTATGTCGACGCCATGGTCTCGTACGGGCCGACGTGGACCGCCTCGACGACCTGACCGCCGGGCAACGTTCCCGCCGCGACCTCGCCATCGGCCGCTACGGGCGCAGCGACGGGGAATCCGGCTTCGACGTCGACAGTGGTGCCGGGCATACCGTAGTACTTGCCGAACGGCGGTCCGGAGGGCTGAAGCCCCTGGGCCGTCAAGACTCGAATCGTCTCCGAGAGGGCGTGCGAGAAGAATTCGGTCAGTGCGTGCATCGGAACCGTTCTGCGCATGCCCGCGGTGAGCGTCTCGGCGCGCTCTGCTACTTCGATTTCAGCAGTCATCCTGTACTCCTTCGTGGTCATTCGGCGTCGAGCCGTCCGGACGGTCGCGGTATCCGTCCCCAGGCTCAATGAGGCCGCATCTCCCCAGGCGGCATGAGGTCGTTGGTCCCGTGGCCTTCCGCCCCGCCGCGTGGCGACGGGACCTTCGGCACGTCCGTCCGCAAGCGGCTGAGAGACGGTGGGGCAATGAGCGAACAGACCACCACGGATGCCTCGACCGTCGCGCGCCGCCCTCGGCCGATGGCTATGCATGCGGACGAGAACATCGCCGGCGAGGTCGCACGTGAGCCGGCGACAGCACACCCGATCTGGCCATTGGTCGCGTCCGTCATCGTCGCGGCCCTTGTCGTCTTCGCCAGCATCGTCGGCCTCGTCGCGCCGTGGCCTTACGAGCAGGAGACAGAGAACTGGGTGCTGCAGGCCTGGGGGCAGGATGTCGGGAACATCGTTGCCGCCGTCTTGCTCGTCGCGGGTGCTCTGGGGGCCTGGCGCGGTTCCCTGCGCGCGCGCCAGCTGTGGATCGGTACGCTGTTCTACTTCCTCTACGCGTATGCCATCTACGCCTTCGCGGTTCACTTCGGCCGTCTGTTCTCCGTCTACGTGACCGTACTCGGCCTCGCTTTCTGGACGCTCGTCGCAGTGCTGTCGGAACGGGCCCGGCTCCTCGCTTCCCCGTCTCGCCGGGTTTGCACGTTCGCGGCGTCCGTTCTGATCGGGACGGGCGCTCTGTTCGCTCTGCTCTGGCTGAGCGAGCTCATCCCCGCGACGTTGTCGGGACGACCCCCGAGCAGCCTCGAGACCGCTGGACTGGTGACGAACCCGATCTACGTGATCGATCTCGCGATCGTCCTGCCGGGAATGATCATCGTCGGGATAGGGGCCCTGCGAGCCAGCGCACGGGAGCTATCTTTCGTGCTGCCGGCGTTGACGTTCTGCGTGCTGATGGGATCGAGCGTCATCGCCGCCAGCTTGCTCATGGTGGTACGCGGTGACACAAGCGGGGTCGCGCCGCTCGTGGCAGTGACGGTGGTCGTAGGGCTCAGCCTCTGGGCCGCCGTCAGCTGGATCCGTCAGGGGAGGCGAGCGCCCCTCGCCTCTGCCTGACCGACCTGACAGTTGCCGGCGCACCTGCCCCAGGACCGTGCCCAAGCCGACCGTCAGCCGGGTTGGCCGATCTGGACGGGGCCGACCCGGTACGGCCGCATCATCTCGTTGTCTTCGTGCTCGACGATGTGGCAGTGCCATACATACTGTCCAGGCGTGTCGAAGCCGATGCGCAGCCGGATCACTTCACCCGGGTACGCGACCACGGTGTCTTTGGCACCGCTCTCCCACAGCTCAGGCGGTCTGCCGGTTCCGGGAATCAGCTGGATGGTGCCCGTCTCATCGTCGATGGCGATCGCCTGGCGATCGACGACCACGAAGGCGACCTCGTGCACGTGCACGGGGTGCGCGTCGCCCGTCGTGTTGTACACCTCCCAGATCTCGACATCGCCCTGATCGGGGTTCTCGGTCACTGCGTCCGCCCAGGCATGCGGAGTGTAGGCCGCGGGACCGGCTCCGGGATCGCCGAAGACCGTACCGAGAAGCGCCTCTGCAGGTGCGTCCGGGAAGAACTCGGACATTCGCTCGATCAGCGCGACCCGTCGGGTCCTCGTCGCGGGTGGCTGTGGGGCCAGGGCGGGAAGCAGGAGGAATGGGGGAGGCGTCGAGGGATCCGCTTCGCGAGCGGGTCTGACCCGGAACTGAAGTATCCGACCGGTCGTATCGGGATCGGCCGTGTCGAAGTCGTCCGGTGGCTCGCCTCCGGCGAAGGGCTCGTCGGGTCCGACGTTTGCGAGGACGTGGTCGCCCACGGGGGTGTTTGTGAAGTCCAGGATGAGGTCGGCCCGTTCGGCGGGGCTCAAAAGCAGCCGGTTACCGTTGTCCGCGGTGAGGTTGACGGCTGCCGAGAGCAGCCCGCCGTCGTTGCCGATCGCCCACGCCTCGACGCCGGGAATACCGCTGAAGTCGAGGATGAGGAACCGCGACTGGCAGCCGTTGAGCACGCGGAATCGGTATCGGCACTGTTCGACGGCGAGGAATGGCCAGGTACTGCCGTTGACGATGATCATGTTGCCGAAGAACTCCGGGTTCCAGATCGGTGCGACGTCGGTCTCGGGCAAGTACGGGCCGGTCACGCCGTCGAAGAAGGCCCTCGAATCGGGATAGAACAATGACCCGTCATCGTTGAACGCCCGGTCCTGGATCGCGACGGGAATTTCGCGGTAGTTCTTGTTCGGCGGGAACTTGTCACCCTCGCGCGGCGCGGGACCGGGCAACACCGCTGTCTTGCCGGTGCGGCTGTCGAGCACCGCCTGATCGCCGCCCGGTCCGCCGCGGAGGATGAAGAATCCCGCCGGCCCGGCATAGACGTTGAGTCGTGTCATTCCGAGTGCATGGTCGTGGTACCACGTGGTGGCGGCTCGGCCCGAGTCGGGGTACTGGAACGTCGCTGAGCCCGGCTCCCATTCGACACCGAATCGGGCGGCTGCCTTTCCGGCGAAGAAGTCGTACCAGGTGCCCGCGGTCGCGTATTCCTCCGGGATGTTCGACGCCGCCGGGAGGTACCAGGCCTCCGCGTATCCGTCGCTCTCGTCGCCGACGTCGAGCGCGCCGTGGACGTGCGTGACGATCGGCACGGGTCCGGTGTACCGCTCCGGCGCGCTGCCATGGACCGGCCTCGAGTCCCGCCCATCACGACCACCGGCCGGGTTCGCCCAGTGGAGGGTGGGGTCGACGGGCAGAAGATGCGCGAGGTAGGCGCCGCTCGGGTCGACCAGACGGTTCCGCCACGTGACGCGCACCGGTCGGTCTACGCGGGCCTCGATCGTCAGCGAAGGCGCGTGGTGCAGCATCAGCGCCCGGTCTCCTCGGGCGGCGATCGGTCCGTATCCCCACACCGTCGTCGGCGGCATCCCCGCGGGAAGCACTTGCTGGGAGAACTGCTCGACGGAGATCTCGTACACGTCGATGGGCTTGCCGCCGCGATTGGTGAGCGTGCCTGCGCGCGGCATGACCGGCGGGATCAGCAGAGGCGTGACGAACTGGGCCACGAGTGCGGGATCCAGCGTGCTCCCCGGGACGGCGGTCGCGCTCACCGGCAGTCGAAACCGCACATCGCCGATCCGCCCCACGAAGGCGAGCGCCACCCCTGCTCCGCCGCTGATGCGGAGGAAGTCGCGGCGCGACATCGTCCCCATGCCCCCACTCCCTCCCACGCGAGCAGGTGACCTCTCCCCGGCCACACGCTACGCCCGCCCCGGAGGCCGGGCAAGGTCCACCCACCGGGGGAGGACGATGACGATGTCGTCGCGCATGGTGGTGGCCGAGTTCGTGGCGCGGTAGTCGCCGTACCTCTGGTAGACCCGAGCACCCTAGTTGCCATCGCGAACGAGGCCGAGGACCACGGGGGATGACGGATCATCGGCTTCGAAGGCGACCCAGACCTCGGTTCCGACTTCCGGAAGCTGCACCGCTCCGGCGAAGGGAACGACGACGGAAGCCCATACCGGCTCATCGCCGACGCTGGGGACGGTGACGCCGACTCGACCGAGTTCGGCGGGGTCCGAGTCATCCGAGACGATCGCGCGGTAGATCGACATGCGATCAGTATGGTGCCGCGGGGCGTCCGGCGGACACCTGCTCGATCTTTCGCCCTGACCCGATCCGAACGGGCGGACGTGGTCACCCTCCGGATCGAGCCGCGCCTTCCGAAGACGTCGTGATGCCGCGCGAGCCGGCCTGCGGTTTCGCCGCGGGACAGCCCTACTGCAGCGGGCTGGTGAAGAAGCTGTTGCCGCTGCGCGACGTGCCAGGCCGTAGCCATCCTCGACGCCCTCCTTCGTGCGTGCGCCGCAGTCTCTGCTGGATTGCGGGCGACGCACGCCCATCGACGCGGTGATTCCGCTGGTGTACCCGGGTGGTCAGGACGTGCCGACCGCAGCGGTGGCCCGCTGGAGGCATTGCAGCGTCGCGAGGGCGGCGAGCGTCGACTCGGCTCCGCGGTTGTCGTTGCGGCTCGTGGGGGTGAGGCCGTCGTAGCCGGCACCCGTCGCAGCGTCGAAAAGCGGTATGCCGACGTCATTGCGGCCCTCGAACCAGTCCCACGCAGCACGCAGCGGCACCAGCCAGCCATCGTCGCCGGTGGCCTCGATTGCGCGGGCGCACGCCTGAGCGAGAGCCCCGGCCTCGATCGGCTGCTGGTCGAAGGCCGGCCGGGCGTCCCCCGGACCGCGTCCACCGACCGGCGTGAGCGACAGATGCCCGTCGGAGGCGGTCTCGATGGACACCAGGACGCGCAGCAACGAGGCGCCTCGATCGATCAGTGCGTCATCGCCCAGGGCGTGACCCGCGGCGATGAGCGCCTCCGGAAGGACGGCGTTGGCGTAACGCAGCCGGGGCTCCGGCCATCGCCAGCCCGATCGGGCCGGCCGGTGCGCCGCGATCGCGTCGACGGCATCGATCAGCAGGACGCGGGCGGCGGCATCCGTCCCTTCCCCGTCCACCAGCTCGGCGGCGCCCAGCGCAGCGAAGCAACGCGCACGCAGCCAGGGCGATCGCGCGCCCGCCGCCCGCACGAAAGCGTCGGCGGCTCGGCGCCGCACCGACCCCCGGCCCGACCGACGCGCGGCGACGCCCAGCCCCCAGACGGCGCGTCCCCACCAGTCGCCGACGTCGGGCTCGTCGACCCAGTCGCCGGCCGGGCTCATGCGGTTGTGCACCCGGCCGTCCGCCTCGACGGCCGACTCCACGAAACGCAGGTAGCAGTCGGTCAGTGCGGCGGCGGCAGCGGATCGGCCGTCCTCCCGCGCGGTGACGGCCAGGCCCCGTGCGACATCGTCGACGCAATAGCCCAGCTCGCGTCGGGGTTCGTCTCCGCGGGCGTGTTCGAACAGCCCCCGCTCGTCGGTCATGGCGCGGAGGTGGGCCAACGGCAGCGCTTCCGGGGTCACGCGGCTCGCTCCGCGCGCAGCCGCTCGGCGAGCTCGAAGTAGCGGTCTGCGACCTCGGCCCACGTCGGACCCGAGCCGTCACGCCGAGAGGCCCGGCAGTCGTCGCCGAGGCGCAGCATCCGTTCGATCCCTGCTGCCATCGCGTGCAGGTCATCGTGCGGCACGGCCACTCCCGCCGGGCCGTGGAGCGTCTCGACGGCATGGGGGAACGCGGTCGCGACGACCGGGACTCCGGCCGCGACCGCCTCGGCGAGCACGCCGGAGGTGGCCTGCTCCCTCGAGTCGTACGGCAGCAGCACGACGTCGGCGGCGCCCAGGAGCACGGCGAGATCTTCCGGGGAGAGATATTCGTTGATGAATCGGACGGATGCCTCGACCCCGAGGTCGCGCGCGAGGTCGAGCAAGGAGTCCCGGTACGCCTCGCCGCTGTGTGCGAGCACCTTCGGGTGGGTCTGCCCGGCGATGACGTACGACGCGTCGAGACCGCGCTCCCGCAGCGCCCGGAAAGCGCGGAGGCCCCTCTCCAGTCCCTTGCCCGGCGCGATGAGGCCCCAGGTCAGGATCACCGCGGAGGGTCCGCGCCGATGGACGGAATGGCGGGGCAGGACCGCAGCGCCGTGCGGAATGACGTACACCTTCGCGCCGTCGACGCGGAAGTGCGTGAGCAGGGTCTCGCGCGCCCGCTCCGTCATGACCACGGCGGCCGCGGACGACGCGACGACCCGTTCCAGCACGCGCCGCTGACCCGGGCTCGGCTGATGGAGAAGGGTGTGCAGCACCGTGATGACCGGCACGCGCAGCGCGTCGAGCACGGCGAGCACCTCCGCGCCGTCGACACCGCCGTAGATGCCGTACTCGTGCTGCACGATGACGGCGTCGCAGCGGTTGAGCACCCGCGCCGCGGCGGCGTGGCTGCCGGTGTCGCCGGCCCTGAGGGTCGCGGCGATCGGCACGCCGGGGTCATCGGCCGAATCCGGCGACTCGCCCGCGTCGAGCACGCGCACGACGACCGGCAGCGCCGATGGCGAGCGGGTCATCGCCACGGCGAGCGACTGCGTGAACGTCGCCAGGCCGCATCGCGTCGGCGGGTACGTCGACAGGAATCCGAATCGCATTGCTTCCTCCCTCACGATGCGCGGGCGCGCAACGTCTGGCGAGGGTTCCGAGCGACGACGTCTCGGTAGACGTCGAGGTAGGCGTCGACCATCCGATCGGCGTCGAAGCGTTCGCGGGCACGTGCGCGAACCCGGCCGCGGTCGAGCGTCACGGCCGCGTCGACCGCACGCGCCGCACGCACGATGCGGTCCTCGGTACGCGGATCGACGAGGATGCCCGTCACACCGGGATCGATCACCTCGGGCATCGCGCCGCGCGCGTAGGCCACGACGGGTGTTCCGCAGGCCATCGCCTCGGCGACCGAGAGCCCGAACGGCTCGTCGAAGTGGACGGGATGCAGCAGCGCGGCCGCGCCGCCCAGCACCATCGGCCGCTCTGCGGCGGTCACCGACCCCACGTACACCACCCGGTCGTCGTCGATCCGAGGCATCACCAATTCCCGGAAGTACGCCTCGTCCTGGATGATCCCGCAGAGGATGAGGCGCCGTCCGGTCTGCCGGGCGATGTCGATCGCATCGACGATGCCCTTGTCGGGATGCATGCGTCCGAACACGACGAGGTCCTCGCCGCCGAGGCCCAGCGGCAGTGCGTCGACATCCACGCCGTGGGGGATGGTGGCGGCGTAGCGCACGCCAGGCGCGCGATCCGCGTCCGAGATCGACACGAAGGCGGAACGAGACCGCTCGTAGGCGGGGAGGATGCCGGGCGCGGAGAACCCGTGCACCGTCGTCACGAGAGGGGCTCGCCACTGCGCGTCGAACGCCAGGGGTAGCCAGTCGAGGTGGTTGTGCACGAGGTCGACACCGGAAGATCCCTCGAGGGCGTGGGCGACGTGCAGCGCCTCCCACACCCGACCGTCCATCGCGGGATCCTCGGTATACCCGTGCGGCGCCACCGCATCGAGCCGCGCCGACGTGATCGAGTCCGCTGTCGCGAAGAGCGTCACGTCGATGCCGCGGCGGACCAGCCTCTCCGTCAGCATCGAGGCGACTAGTTCCCAGGGACCGTAGTGCACCGGTGGCGTGCGCCACGCGATCGGAGCCAGCATCCCGATCCGCAGGCCGTCCAGGTCCTCCGGAGCGCGGTCCGGCCCCGTCGTCGAGGGTGCGCTCATGGTCTCCTCCCTTCCGGCCGTGGGCTGCGCAGAACGTAAGGCGGCTTTCCGGGACGCGCCGGGGGCTTGACAACGGCGCGGAATCAGCGCACGCGGCCGCCGCCCGTGGGGAGCACGCGTGCCCGCCGTTCCCACACCGCGGCGGCCGATGCAACCCCCTGGGCGAACGGGCGTGCGGGCGTAGCCTTCACGGGAGGTTCTGAGGGGCGGCACTTCGATGAGTACTCCTTCCGCCCTCGTCGCCGACCGCTACCGACTGGTCAAGATGCTCGGAGCGGGCGGGATGGGCGTCGTGTGGCAGGCGTGGGACACACGTCTGCGACGCCCCGTCGCGCTCAAGATGCTGCGTACACAGCCCGAGCTCACCGACGCCGAGCGGCAGGTGGCGACCGACCGCGCGATGCGGGAGGCGCAGATCACGGCGGGCCTGCACCATGCCCATGCGGTCACCGTCTTCGACGTCGTGGAGCATGACGGGCAGCCCTGCATCGTGATGCAGCTGATCGAGTCCACGACGCTGTCGGAGCTCCTCAAGGAGCACGGCTCCTTCACCCCCGCCGAGACGGCGCGGATCGGTCAGCAGGTGGCGTCGGCGCTCGCGGCGGCCCACGCTCTCAAGATCGTCCACCGCGACGTCAAGCCGGGCAACATCCTCATCGCGGGTGACGGCTCAGCCCTGATCAGCGACTTCGGGATCTCGCACGCGCTGGGCGACGCGACGATCACTGCCACGGGAATGATCCACGGCACCCCGGCGTCCCTGGCACCCGAGGTCGCTCGCGGCCTGCCCACGAGCTTCGCCTCCGACGTCTACTCGCTGGGTTCCACGCTGTACGCCCTGCTCGAAGGCGAGCCGCCCTTCGGCACCGGCAAGAACGCGATCGCGCTGCTGCACCGGGTGGCGAAGGGCGGCCACACGGCGCCGCAGCACGCGGGGTCCCTGGCTCCGCTCCTCGAGACGATGCTCGCCTCCGATCCGAAGCGCCGGCCGACGATGGCGTCCGTGGCGGACGCGCTCAGGAATGCGGCGGATGCCGAGGCCGGCGCCCCGGACGCCGCCGCAGGGCTCGTGGCGCTCGGGTTCGACCCCGCCTCCGTCGGCGATGGGCCGGAGAGCATGGCGGATTCGCAGGAGCCCGCTGATCCGGGAGCTACCGAACCGTACGACGTCGATGCCGCAACAGAGGACATCGGGGCGACGACCGTCGCCTTCGATCAGCCGCCGCGCCCGCAGGCGCCGACCGCCGAGACGGAGCGTCTGGGTGAGCCGGAATCCCCCGCGGCCGGGGGTTCCTCCGTGTCGCTGCCCGCCTGGGTCGCACAGGATCCGCCGGCTGAGGCCTCCGCGCCGCCACGTCGGCGTCGCGGGTGGCTCGCAGCCGTGATCCTGATCGTGGTCGCGCTCGGCGTCGGTGCGGCGCTGCTCCTCAACGCCCTGCAAGGGCCGGCCCCCGAAGAGGCCGCGCCGACGCCCGCGCAGACGTCTGAGGCGGGCGAGGCCCAGGAGACGCCGGGGCCCGAGCCGGCGGCACCGGCACCGGCACCCTCCTCGGCAGAGCCCGAGTCGACGCCGGCGCCGACGCCCACGCCGACGGCCGCGACCGCCGAGCAGCGGGTGACGGAGGCGATCGCCGGGTACTACGCCCTGATGCCGGCCGCTCGCGACGAGGCGTGGCCGCTCATGACCGCCGACTACCAGGAGAACCATGCCGGGGGCCGCGGCGGCTACGAGGCGTTCTGGTCGACGATCTCGGACGTCTCGGTCTCCGATGTCTCCGCCACCGGCCCCGACAGCGGGCAGGCCACGCTCACGTACCACTTCGCCGACGGGCGGGTCGTGGAGGAGGTGACGGCCTACCGGCTGGTGGACGAGGGAGGGATCCTCAAGATCGCCGCGACGGACGTGCTGAGCAGCCGCGAACTCTGAGGCGGACGGCCCGCCGCGACCAGCCGTCAGAGCGCCGAGTCGGCGATGACCTCGGCGGCGGCATCCGTCCCCAACGCGTAGTAGTCGGGGTTGTCGTCGCTGTGGGCCAGCAGCATCAGCACGACGGCGGCGGCCCACGCGTGCGCGCGGCGCCAGGTGGCGACGTCGTAGCGACGGCCGCAGGCCCATCGGAAGCGGCCCCTGCCTGCGGCGTCGAACGCGAGCCACGCCACCCCGAGGTCATACGCGGGGTCGCCCGCGGTGACATCGCCGAAGTCGATGATTCCGGCGAGAGCACCGTCGTGCGACACGAGATTGCCTGGGTGCAGGTCGCCGTGGATCCAGACGGGAGGGTGGCTCCACTCCGCCGCGGAAAGACCTCGGCGCCAGACGTGCTCGAGCGAGGCCGCCGACGACGCGTCGAGCGCACCCGCTTCTCGGAGCGCGGAGAGGCGCTCTGCGAACGCCCCCGCGCGTGTGGCGAGTGCCCGGCCGCGGACCGGGTTCACAGGATGATCCGCGGGCGCCTCGACGTGAAGGGCGCCGAGCGCGGCGGCGAGGGTCTCTGCCCATGCGCTCCGGTCGTGGCGCGGGACATCCATGCCCCGATCGCCGTCGATCCACGGCACGACCGACCACGCCCACGGGTAGCCCGCCGCCGGCGTGCCAGCCAGGACGGGCGCCGGCACGCGCACACCGACGGAGACGAGCCGCTCGGCGATGCCGGGGAGCACGAGCTGCTCGTGCCGGACGAGAGGGGCGGCGAGAGCCCGGCGGGGGAGCCGGACGGCATGCGCGGTGCCGAGCCGCCACACTTCGCTGTCCCACCCTTCCGCCGCCTTTTCGAGGGGAAGCGCGGCGGCGTCCGGGATCACACGCGTCGCCTGGGCCGCCAGCAGCGCGCGCACCAGTTCGGCGTCGATCTCCACGTCGGCGGCGGGCTTGTCCGGCACCGTTCAAAGATACTCGGTTGCGTTTGTGTGGGACTGTGTTGTATCGTGTGGGAATTCCCACCGAAGGGTTGCAGTCATGTACGCGACGGAGCGCCACGAGCAGATCGAGCTGCTGCTCGCTGCACAGAGCCGCGTGAGCGTGGGTGAACTGGCCGAGCGCTTCGACGTCACCACCGAGACGATCCGTCGCGACCTGGGCCAGCTCGAGTCGGCGGGCGCACTGCGCCGCGTGCACGGCGGAGCAGTCGTCCGCGAACGGGCCAGCACCCGCGAGCCCTCGCTCGAAGAGCGCCTCCGTCACCACGGCAACGCCAAGGCCGCGATCGGCCGACGCGCCCTCGATGCTCTCGGCGACGACTTCAGCGGCTCCCTCTTCCTCGATGCGGGCACCACGACAGCGGCCATCGCCGCGGCCCTCATCCCGCGCCTGGCCGGCGCCCGCATCGAGGTCGTCACGCACTCGCTCGCACTGGGTCACTCGCTCGCCGCCGCCCCCGGCGCCTCGCTCTCGCTCGTCGGGGGCCGCGTTCGCGGCCTGACCGCCGCCGCTGTCGGCGCCGACACCGTCCGCGCGATCGGCGAGCTCCGTCCCGATGTCGCGTTCGTCGGCACGAACGGCGTGTCGGCGAGGTTCGGCTTCAGCACCCCTGACCCTGACGAGGCCGCCGTCAAGCGCGCGATCGTCGCGTCGGCGCGACGAGTGGTCGTCGTCGCCGACGCCGAGAAGCTCGGCGCCGAGCTGCTCGTCGGGTTCGCGTCCCTGTCGGACGTCGACATCCTCGTGACGGATGCCGCCCCCGACGCCGAACTGGCGGCCGCGCTCGCGGACGCCGATGTGGAGGTCTGGCTCGCATGATCGTGACGCTCACCGCCAATCCGTCGCTCGACCGCACCGTGACGCTGCCGGCGCCCCTGCAGGTCGGGGACGTGCAGAGCGTGGTCTCGGCGCGGGAGGACGCCGGTGGCAAGGGCATCAACGTGGCGCGCGTCCTCACCGCGGCGGGGGAGGAGAGCACCGCCGTGCTCCCGCTCGCGCCCCATGACCCCTTCGACGCCGCACTGCAGGCAGCGGGGCTGCACGCGCACCGCGTGCCGATCCGCGGCCACGTGCGAGCGAACATCGCGATCACCGACCCCGCCGGCACCACCACGAAGCTCAACATGCCCGGCGCGACGCTCTCGCCCGACGAGACGTCCGCCGTGATCGACGCGGTGGTGGCGGCATCCGTCGGCGCACGATGGCTGGTGCTCGCCGGGTCGTTGCCGCCCGGCGTAGGCGACGACTTCTACGTGCGCATCGTCCACCGCGTCCGGGCGGCGCTCGGCGCGTCTGCGCCGCTCATCGCCGTCGACACCTCGGGAGCGGCGTTGGCGGCGGTCGTCGCCGACGGCGCGCCCGACCTCATCAAGCCGAACGATGACGAGCTGTCCGAACTGGCCGGCATCGCGCTGAACGGCGGCGGTGCGGCCGCGGTGCTCGACGTCGCGCGCGCGCTGGTCCCGTCCCGCGTCGGCGCGGCACTCGTCACCCTCGGCGCCAGCGGTGCGGTGCTCGTCGACGCGGAGGGTGCGTGGCTGGCGACGCCGCCGCCCATCCAGGTCGTCAGCACCGTGGGCGCCGGCGACAGCTCCCTCGCCGGCTACGTGCTCGCCGCCACCCGGGGCGGCGACGCCGAGGCGCGCCTGCGTCTGGCCGTCCAGTACGGCGCGGCCGCGGCATCCCTTCCCGGAACGCAGGCGCCGACGCCCGCAGATCTTCCCACCGGCGACGTGCCCGTCACCCGCCTCGTCTAGCTCACCACCCACCACCCACGACCGCAGGAGGTCATCGTGTCCGACACCATCACCCCGGGCTTGGTCAGCCTCGACGCCCCGCTGGGCGCCGACAAGGCCGCCGTCATCCGATCCCTCGCCGAACGCGTGGTCGCGCAGGGTCGCGCGACCGACGCGGAGGCACTGTTCGCCGACGCCTGGGCTCGCGAGCAGAAGGACGAGACCGGGCTTCCCGGTGGCATCGCGATCCCGCACGCCAAGAGCGGCGCCGTCACGACGCCGTCGCTGGCCTTCGCACGCCTGAAGCCGGGCGTGGACTTCGGCGCACCCGACGGCGCGGCCGACCTGGTGTTCCTCATCGCCGCCCCCGCCGACGCCGCCGAGGCGCACCTCGCGGTGCTCTCGAAGCTCGCCCGCAGCCTCATGCAGGACGACTTCACGTCGGGCCTGCGAGCGGCCACGACGGACGAGGAGGTGGTGGCGATCGTGCAGGCGGCCATCGGGGAGAGGGATGCCGCGCCCGCGAGCGCCCCCGCGGCCGCGCCCGCGGCCGCCGCCGTCACGCCCCCGGTAGCCTCCGGGCTCGTGGTCGACGGCCGGCCGGCTCGCGTCGTCGCCGTCACGGCCTGCGCCACGGGCATCGCCCACACCTTCATGGCCGCCGACGCGCTCACCGCGGCCGGCAAGAAGGCCGGCATCGACCTGGTCGTCGAGCCGCAAGGCTCCAGCGGCTACCAGGCGCTGCCGGCCGATGTCATCCGCGACGCCGACGCCGTGATCTTCGCGACCGACGTCGACGTTCGCGAGCCGCAGCGCTTCGCGGGAAAGCCGGTTGTCCGCTCCGGAGTGAAACGCGGCATCGAGCAGCCCGACCAGCTCATCGCGGAGGCGGTCTCGGCGGCCAACGACCCCCGGTCGGCCCGCGTCGGTGGCGAGGCTGCCGCTGCGGCTGCCGCTCCCGCCGAGACGATGTCGTGGGGCGCACGCATCCAGCGCATCCTCCTCACCGGTGTCAGCTACATGATCCCGTTCGTCGCGGGCGGCGGTCTGCTCATCGCCCTCGGCTTCGCGATCGGCGGCGTCAACGTCAACGCCGACAACCAGGCGTTCAAGGTGATCGTCGACAACGCGCTGTGGGATCTGCCCGCGGGCGGTCTCGGCCAGTATCTGGGGTCCGTGCTGTTCGTGATCGGCGCGACCTCGATGGGCTTCCTGGTCTCGGCGCTGGCCGGCTACATCGCCTTCGCCATCGCGGATCGGCCGGGCATCGCGCCGGGCTTCGTCGCCGGTGCGGTGGCCGTGCTCATGAACGCCGGCTTCATCGGCGGCATCATCGGCGGTCTGCTGGCAGGCTTCGTCGCCTGGTGGATCGGGCGGCTCAACGCCCCGCGCTGGCTGCGGGGACTCATGCCCGTCGTGATCATCCCGCTCGTGGCGTCGATCGTCGCCTCGGGCCTGATGATCCTCTTCCTCGGTCGGCCGATCGCCACCCTGATGACCGGTCTCAACTCCTGGCTCACCGACCTCGCTGCCACCGACGCCATCGTCTTGGTCGGGGTCATCCTCGGACTCATGATGTGCTTCGACCTGGGCGGCCCGGTGAACAAGGTGGCCTACGCGTTCGCCGTCGCGGGCCTAGCCTCGGCGTCCCAGGAGAACACGACGCCCTACCTCATCATGGCCGCGGTCATGACCGCCGGCATGGTCCCGCCCCTCGCGATGGCTCTGGCGTCGACGGTGCTGGCCCGCAACATGTTCCCGCCCGTCGAGCGCGAGAACGGCAAGGCGGCGTGGCTGCTCGGCGCGGCTTTCATTAGCGAGGGCGCGATCCCGTTCGCCGCCGCCGACCCGCTGCGCGTCATCCCGTCCATGATGCTGGGCGGCGCGGTCACGGGCGCGTTGAGCATGGCGTTCGCGGTCGAGTCGCTCGCCCCCCACGGCGGTATCTTCGTGCTGTTCGCGATCAACCCCATCTGGGGCTTCCTCGTCGCCCTCGCGGCCGGGACGATCGTGTCGGCTCTCGCGGTCATCGCTCTCAAGAAGTGGGTGGGGCGCAAGGAGCTCGAAGAGGCCGAGGCCGTCGCAATGGCCGAACCCGTGGCGGCCTGAGGCCCTCGTCAGACAGAATCGGAAGGTCGGCACGTCGACGTCCGACGCAGACAGGAGAGAACAATGGCAGAACGTCAGGCCACCATCGCCAGCAGCTCGGGACTCCACGCGCGCCCCGCGAAGCTCTTCGTGCAGGCCGTGCAGGCGCAGTCCGTTCCCGTCACGATCGCCGTGGACGGCGGCCCCGACCTCAACGCCGGAAGCATCCTGTCGCTGATGGGCCTCGGCGCCTCGCAGGGCACCGTGGTGACGTTGAAGGCGGAAGGCGACGGCGCCGACGAGGCGCTCGACGCTCTGGTCACCCTTCTCGAGACAGACCTCGACGCGCAGTAGGCGCAGGAGAAGACGGATGCCGCAGGCCTCGCGCCTGCGGCATCCGTCTTCCGTTTCCGAGCCGGAAGCCGGTCGGGTCAGACGTCGGTGCCCTCTCCCGGGTCGAGGGTCACGAGCTCTCCGCCGCCCTGTTCCGCCGCCCAGCCCAGGCGCATGCGCCCGTTATCCCGGCCGGCGACCGAGAGCGTCATGTCGTGGGTGCCGAACACGCGCCGCGGCGCGACGGCGAGCACGAAGTCCATGGCCTCGCCGATCTTCAGCCAGGGGGCGCCGACGGGGGCGGCGAGCAGTTTGACCGTGCGTCCCTCGGGGACGTCGTAGGAGTCGCCGGGGTAGTAGAAGTCGTCGTTGACGAGAACGCCGACGTTGTCGATGACCGGGATCGATTCGTGGATCACCGCGTGCCGGCCGCCGAAGAACTCCAGCCGGAACGGCTCCGCCTCGACGACGTCGCCGGGACGCACCACGGTGATGTCGTATTCCGGGGCGGCCTTGGCGACCCCCTCGGGGCCGAAGATCGGAATGCCCGGGAAGGTGCCGAGGATGCGGTCCAGGTGGCCGGGCGTCCAGTGATCGGGATGCTCGTGCGTGATGACGATAGCGACGACGCTCTCGAGCTCGCCGAGCGGGGCGGTGTACGACCCGGGGTCTATCACGAGCGTACTGCCGGTGTCGACCAGGGTCAGGGTGGCGTGCTCGAACTTGGTGACTCGCATGCGTCGAGTCAAGCGCTCCACGTTCTTGCGGGCAAGCCGACGCCGCCGCCGCTGCACCGATTTGGAGCGGGCATGAGCGCCGTGGCATAATCGAACGGTTGCCTGAACGGCCCCATCGTATAGCGGCCTAGTACGCCGCCCTCTCACGGCGGTAACGCGGGTTCGAATCCCGCTGGGGTCACCAGTCAGGCAACAACGTCGCGGCATCGACCGCGGCGCGCTGTGCGGCCCCATCGTATAGCGGCCTAGTACGCCGCCCTCTCACGGCGGTAACGCGGGTTCGAATCCCGCTGGGGTCACCACGACGAGAAGCCCCCGGTCGACGACCGGGGGCTTCTCGCATGCCGCGGGCTGTCCGAACGGCGCTTTCCTCAGTCTCGAGCATCGTCGACGGATGCTGCCGCGCGGGTCGCCGCATCCGTTCGACGACTGCGGCGCCCGCGCACGAGCCGGACGACTCCCCACACGACGAGCGCGGCCACGGCGGCCACCGCGAGCCAGGGGAGGAGGAAGCCGATCGCGATCACGATGCCGTTGAGCGTTGCGACGAGTCCGTTCCACCCCGCGGCGAGGCCGTCGCCGAAGCCGGCGGGGTCAGCGGTGACCGGTTCGACGTTCGGCACCACCGTCACCGAGAGCGTCGACATGGCGACCTGGTCGTCGAGCATCTCCAGCTGCTGCTGGTACGACTCGAGCAGTGCCTGCCGCTCCGAGAGTGCCGCTTCGGCGGCGATCAGGTCGGCCACGCTCTGCGCCTGGCCCATGAGCTCGGTGAGGCGGTCCACCGAGGCCTGGGCGGCGTCGATCCGCGCCTCGAGGTCCACCGTCTGCTGGGTGACGTCCTGGCGCGAGAGATTCGTCGCCGTCACCTCGCCGACGTCAGCGAGCTCGTCGACCACGCCCTGCAGCTGATCGGCCGGCACACGCACCGTGATCCACGCGCCGTCGGTGGGCTTCGGGTACGGGTACGGCATCGAGTCGTACGTCACCCCGCCGTCCGCGGGCGACACCGGATAGACAGTTCCGTCGCTGCCGATGCTCATCGACTCCACGTAGCCGCCGTGCGCGACGGCCGAGTTCGCGATGGCACGGGCTGCAGCATCCACCTCGTCCACGCTCACCGTGGCGGAGGCGGTCGAGATGATGTCGCGGTTCGCCTCGGCGGCGCCGCCGACGACGGCGGCGCCGCCGTCGGTCTCACCGGTCGCGGCGTCCGGGGCGACGGTGAGCGGGCCCGACTCGCGTCCGTCCGTGACGGCCGAGTCGGACGAGCTGGAGCCCGCCCCGGAATCGGCGGGCGCGAGCGGCGCGACGGCCGACTCGTCGGAGGCGCCGCCCGCGCCGCCCACGATCGTGCCCACGGACGGTGCGATGACAGCTGCGACCGCGATGACGGCCGCCGCGGCGCCGCCGGCTATCCACAGGCGGCCGCGACGCCTGCGGCGTGCAGACTGCCGGCCGCGCTCGGCGGCGATGTCGGCGAAGAGGGCGTCCTCGATCTCGTCGATGCGCTGCGCGCTCAGCTCGGGAAGCGCCGGGAGCTCGTGGCCCGGAACCTGCGTGTTCATGTGCTCTCCTTCACGACTGTCCGCAGTCGCGTGCGGATCCGGGAGAGACGATTGCGGACGACTCCGTGTGCGACACCCAGTTCGTCGGCGGCTGCCTGGTAGGCGTAACCCTCGGCGGCGCAGAGCCGGAAGATGGCACGGTCGAGGTCGCCGAGTCCCGACACCTCGCGAAGTATCGCTTCGGCCAGTCCCTCGTCGATCACCTGCTGCTCGACGTCGACGGTCGAGGGCAGCGTCTCGTCGGCGGCTGCCGCCGTGTGCTCGCGGTCGCGCCGCTGGCGTCGCACGCGGTTCGCCGACTGGAAGCGGCAGATCGTGGCGAGCCAGGGCAGCAGCGAGTCGCTCGCGAGGTCGAGGCCCGGGAGCTTCCGCCACGCGACGAGGAAGGTCTCCTGGGTGACCTCCTCGGCATCGGCCGGGTTGCCGACGAGGCCGTGCGCGAGCCAGTAGACGGGCCGCACATACGCGCGGTACAGGTCGCGGAACGCGCGCTCGCTACCGCCCGCAGCCAATGCCACGAGCTCGGCGTCGCCCACGGCCCCGCCCGACACGTCGTCGCCCGTCATCCCCATCCTCCGAATTGTCTCTCACCGTGTCAGTGTCCGCACCGCCCGGATCGTCTCACGCGGCCGGGCAGACCGTCCCGAGGCGGTATCCTGATGCGAGCGAGAGGGAGTATCCCGACATCGCGCATCCGTCATCACGGGTCTCGACAGAGCGGCCCCGGGTGCGCACCGCAGGCCGGTCGGCCGGCGGGGGAGAGACTTTCGGATTCGACCGACCCCTCATCCGCATCCCTCGAAAGGCCCTGCATGGACCTCGAACTCCCGCTGTGGTTCGAAATCGGATCCCTCGTGATCCTCTCCGTCATCCTCCTGGCGGATCTGCTGCTCATCCTCAAGCGGCCCCACATCCCGTCGACCCGCGAGTCGACGCTGTGGGTCGTCTTCTACGTGACCCTGGCGCTGATCTTCGCCGGGATCATGTGGATCGTAGCGGGTCCCGAGTACGCCGGGCAGTTCGTCGCCGGCTGGCTGACCGAGTACAGCCTGTCGATCGACAACCTCTTCGTCTTCGTGCTGATCATGGGCCAGTTCGCGGTGCCGCGCCGCTACCAGCAGGAAGTCCTGATGGTCGGCATCATCATCGCCCTCGTGCTCCGCGGCATCTTCATCATGGTCGGCGCCGCCGTCATCGAGCAGTTCAGCTGGGTCTTCTACATCTTCGGAGCCTTCCTGGTCTGGACGGCGTGGCGTCAGGCGTTCCCCGGCGGCGACCATGACGACGACGTCAAGCAGGAGGCGTTCGTCGTGCGTGTGCTGCGTCGCACCATCGACATCAGCGACCACTACGACGGTGCGAAGATCCGCACGGTCGTGGACGGCAAGAAGATGTGGACGCCCATGATCATCGTCTTCGCGGCGATCGGCGTGACCGACCTGCTCTTCGCGATCGACTCGATCCCCGCGATCTTCGGCATCACCCAGAGCGCGTTCATCGTCTTCACGGCGAACATCTTCGCGCTCATGGGACTGCGCCAGCTGTACTTCCTCCTCGGCGACCTGCTCGACCGGCTGCGCTACCTGCACTACGGCATCGCGTTCATCCTGGCGTTCATCGGTCTGAAGCTGGTCTTCCACGCGATGCACGTCAACGAGCTGCCGTTCATCAACAACGGTGAGCACATCGAGTGGGCGCCCGAGATCTCCACCTGGATGTCGCTGGGAGTGATCGTGCTCTCCATGGTCGTGGCGACGGTCGCGAGCCTGCTCGCCTCGGCGCGCGACAAGCGGGCGGTGTCGGCGGATGCCGCGGCCACCGTGGTCGCCGACGAGAAGGGCACTCCCTCCACGGTCGAGCAGCCGCGTACCGACGACCATCGCTGACCGCGCGTCGCGGACATCGGCCCGGGATCGCGGGCCGTTGTCCGCGATGCCCGGCGGTGTCATACTGCCCCCATGGGGAGCGGGCGGATCCCCGCGGACGGCGCTCTCGAAGCGGAGCTGACCGCCCTGAGGGCCCGAGCGTATGGAGTGGACGCCGACATCGACGCCGACCCGGTGGCGCTCGCGCGCCTCGCGGAGCTCGAAGAGCTGCACGCCGCGTCGGCCGCGCGGGCGGGTCAGGCGCCGGATGGGGCCGAGTCGTCCTCGGCGCGTGATCCCGCGCGAGGCGAGCGGCTCGGATCGCCACGGCGGTCGCGTCCCTGGCGGGGAAGCCGGAAGGCGGCGTTCGTCGCGGGCGCGGCGATCGCGACAGGGGTCGCACTGGCGGTCGCGGGATGGATGGTGTGGACCGCGCCGCGCCCTGACGCCGTGCTGCAGGCGACGGAGGGCCGGCCGAGCGAGCAGGTGCTGCGGCTCACCGACTACGCGCGTCGGCAGATGGTCGACAAGTCGACGCTGCGGGCGTTCGAGCCGATCCTCGGCCTCGAGGTGTGGTCGGCACGCAGCGGACTCGGCAACGACTGCCTGCTCGTGATCGAACCCGTCACCGACGACCTGCTCGCGGCCGGCTGCGTCCCGGCGCCGGCCCAGCCGACGGTGGAGATCTACAACGTGCCGGTGGCGTGGATGCAGACGTGGACGCAAGAGCTGCCCACCGGTTCCGTCCTGAGATTCGTGCGGAACGGCGACACCGTCGAGGTGTGGATCTACGAGGGCCGGCCCTCGTGACCCCGCGCGGTGTGTGACATGGCCGCGACGGACGCCCGGCGGGCGATGGTAGCCTGGGCGGGTGCGGATCGCTCGCCTTCTCCTTAGCGGCCGCGACGAGTCCTAGTTCCCAGGCCTCACTCGTCGCGGAGTTCGTTGCGGGCCCCACCCATGAGGGCGCAGTCCCACAGAGGAGAACGAAGAGCTATGAGCACGACCGATGCAGCCGGCATCCCGGACCGTCCGCGTACCCTCGCCGAGAAGCTCTGGGATGACCACGTCGTCGTCCGCGGCACCGACGGTCAGCCGGACCTGA